>CADCOE010000057.1 GCA_902802985.1 uncultured Ruminococcus sp. | reverse complement strand
TACACTGTAACGATGTCAAGCATTTTCAGCCCTTACGGGCTGACGGCAATTCATCCCCGACCTATAGAGGTCGGAGTCTTCTTGCCGAGTTAGGATAAATTTTATTGGCAATTTCGCCCTGTTTTTTATAGATGCTGTCTTTGGGTACAATCCCTCTGACCATTGAGAGCGGGTAAACAGTAGAATTACGTCCGATCACAGTTCCCGGATTGAGTACAGAGTTACAGCCGACTTCCACATTGTCACCTACAATGGCACCAAATTTTTTCAATTCGGTATCAATTCTTCCCTCTGGTACGGAAATGGTTACCATACTGCGGTCTGATTTCAAATTGGAAGTGATGGCACCTGCTCCAAGATGTGCTTTATAACCAAGAATAGAATCGCCGATATAGTTATAATGCGGCACCTGTGTGCTTTGAAAAATAATACAGTTCTTTAACTCGGTAGAATTGCCAATCACAGAGTCTGCCCCTACAACCGCACTGCCTCGGATAAAAGCACAATGTCTGACTTCTGCATTGGGACAAACAATAAGTGGTCCGCTTAAATAAGCAGTAGGAGCTATTTTAGCACTTTTAGCGATCCAGATATTTTCACCTCTCTGCTCATATTCATCGGGAGAAAGTGTTGGTCCTACTGTCATAATAAATTCCGATATTTTCGGAAGTGCCTCCCAAGGATAAGTCAGACCGTCAAATATAGCTGCTGCCATTGTTTTTGAGAGGTCAAGTAAACTGACAATAGTTAAATCTTCATTCATTATTGAATTCCCTCCATAAAATAATCAATCATCTTATCAGAAAACATCGTCTTTTCGTTCACTGTAAAAACCCCAGCGTTCATCATCAAACCTTCCCGCCAAGAAGGTAATGCAGCGGCTGCCGCTTTGTACTTGATACACGGAAAAGCTGTACGGTTTTTTGGTTTCGGGAGCGAGTACAATATCACACTCTCCGAGTGTTTGCCATTTGTGGCTGAATACGTCTACTCCTTCGATACAAAAACGATTTCCATTGGAATAACCTAAAAATGTATAATTTTTCATTACTTTGTCCTTTCCGGCAGTGTTATATCATACCACGCTGTCTAAGGTAAAATTCTATCAATTCCACACATCTTGACACCCCCAATTCTCCGCTGTTGATACAGAGATTGTAATTGGAGGGGTCACCCCATTTTCCTGTTGCGTAGTAGTTGTAATAATTGGCTCTGGCTTTATCCATTCGCTGAATGACACCCTGTGCCTTATCACGGGGCACCTTATAAACATCCGTAACATATTTGATACGTTTTGCCATATCGGCATAAATAAACAGCTTGATACAGTCCACGCGATCGCTGAGCACATAATCAGCACATCGTCCAACTATGACACACGGTTCAACTGATATTTTTTTGATGATGTCGTGCTGAAGCAAAAACAGTCGGTCATTCATTGGCATTTGCGGAGAAATACCATAGTTGCTGCCAATAGTCGCCGCTGCCCCCACAGAAAGTGAATAAAGCAAACTGTTTGTTGCTTTTTCATCAACCTTTTGAAAAATTTCAGGGCTGATACCACTTTCTTTAGCCGCAAGATTAATCAGTTCCCTGTCATAAAACTGAATACCCAGATTTTCAGCAAGGCGTTTTCCGATTTCTCTGCCGCCACTTCCGTATTGTCTTGCGATTGTTACAACCATATGAATGCCTCCTTTATGAATAATCATTTACTATATACAATTATATCACAGTTTGATATAAAATCAAATAAATTTCAAAAACAAATTGTTATTTTATATCACTTTCGATACATCTTTAAAAGCCCCGTCCAAAGCAATCCCTCTTTGGACGGGGCAAACAAATATATTTCATTTTTTATTCTTCACGCCATACACTGTAATTTGATTTTTGATTCTTCTTGACATCATACAGCTTTGTGTCGGCGTGCTTTAAGGCAATATTCATCGTATCCTGATTATATCCTTCTACAGATGAAATACCGATAGAACAGGATACACGATGATTTTCGGGTATTTCTACATCAGTATGTACTTTCTGTCGAATAACGGGAATAAAATACTGACATTGCTCAATTTCTTTGTATATTTCTTTAGCAACCGTTATACCTTCTTCCACGTTATGTTCCGGCATTACAATCAAAAATTCATCACCGCCGTAACGTACAATATACCCTTTGTGCTGAGTAACACGCTCAAATAATCTTGAAAATTCAATCAAAATAGCATCTCCGACATCGTGCCCGAAGGTATCATTACAGTATTTGAAGTTATCAAGGTCAATATAAAGTAATGTAACGCATACATTTTCTTTTTTGCCCTTTTCCACCAGTTCGGCATAATCGTCGATTTTTTTGGAAAATCCCTGACGGTTCAACAATCCCGTCAGAAGGTCGGTAACAGCACTTCTCCTCAGTTTCATATTCATCTGATTAATCTCGTCACGAGTCTTAATTCTATAAAGAGTATCTGTCATCTGACGAAGAGCAAATTTAAAGATCGTCAAATCATTTCTGTCCAGGAAAATAATATTGCCTGTCATATTATCGTGCATTTCGATATAAGCAAGCATAAAACCTGTCAAACTATCACCGGAAGCCAGCGGAACACACGCAAATGAAACGATATTATTAATACCAAATAATAACGTAATAGGCGTATATTCATAAAACTCACGTTCGAAACGTGAAGCCACAAATTCTTTTTTATGCCTGGTAAGATAGGCGGCAATGCTGTCAAGTTGCTTTTGAGTAATGGTCAGATCTCCTCCGTTAAAGCGAATGACAGGTTTTTTGTCCACCATTTCGACATATATTACACAATCAATATTATAGTTATTTTGAAGAGTTACCATCGAGTTTTCGATAATATCATTAATCGTAGAGTTTTCTTTATTAAGAAGCTCCTGCCACGCAACCAGAAAATCAATACCCTTTGTTTTATCGGCGAGCATCATTTCCATCTCGGCAATTTGGGCAAGCTCATCAATATGGTACTTGTCTACGCTGGTGAGCGGAAGCGGTATCGTCTTATGAATAAGCGATCTCTTATGTAATTTGGCGAATAACACCTCTTCTTTATGTTTATAACCTTTTTTATTACAAAATTCAATACATTTATTCAAAACATTTTTAGCTTCTTCATATCTGCCCTGCGCTTCGTAAAGATCTGACTGTTCTTCCGCAAACATAGCATAAGCAAAAAACAATAATCCTTCCGAGCGGAACATATGATATTGTGCTTTGTCAAAATATTCTTGTGCTTTTTGCAAATTGTTGGACTTCTCCAGCAAACCGCTTGTAAAATAATAGAAGAACATATCGTCATCCCACAGAAAATAATTTGGTTCTCCGTCGGGATAGATAATATGATACAATGAACGTTCCATTTTGTTCAGATAAAAATGAGCATTGTATTCTATTCCCATTTTATAGCTGCAGTACACAACCATACCGTATACCTTTGCCATATTACATATCTTCATACGATGCTGCTTAATTGATTTGAGCAGTTTTAGACAATGGAGCAAATAATTATAAGCGGTTTCATAGTTATCAGCAAGAATTGCATTAGTTGCCATATTATATAATGTTTCCGCTACATAATAAGAGTCCTTAAGCTTGTAAAACTTTTCAAGAGCACGGTTAAAGTAATCATTGGCTATCCCAAACTGTTCACTTACAATACGGTTAAAGCCAAGACCGTTGTAAATGGCTGCTTCTTCTCCCTGATCATTTTGTTTTGTAATGATTTCAAGACATTTTTTATAATAATCATCGACGTAAGAATAACAGCCATAACCCTGTGCCATAAACACATTTTTTCTCCACGCCGCAATAATCAGACGGTCATTTTTCAACATCTGTGCAATTTGCATTGCCTGACGGAAGCTTTCCTGATTTTCAAGTTTCAGCGTACCTCCAACAAAATTTTCTCTTTTATTGCCAATTCCAAAGAACAACACGTGTGCTAAATGATTATACGATTTATACTTTAACGCTCTTTCACTGAAAATCTTCAATTCATCTTCGTCAATATTGGTGTCCCAGCGATAAAAATTGTTGCAGCCATCTAATATACAGAAAAACTCCAACATCTGGGCAGTAAAAGCATAACGTTCGGAACCGCTTTTGACCGCGATTTTTTTGCATTTTTCTGCATTTTTCAAAGCCAGACTAGGTTGTCCTCCGTAAATCTCACACAAGGTAAGCAAATAATGATAGCGAAAAGTATACCGAATGTCGGGATGTTTATTATTAACACTCTTCAGCTTATCACACATAATCAATGTGGTATTGACATTCAGGTCATACAGTGCCGCCATTGCATAAAGAATATAAAACTTGGCTTGATTTTTGGCACTGATATTAAGCTTATCGGTAATGATTTTATTATAGACGATCTTGAGATAATACATTGCCTGTTTGGTTGCCAGCGTATGTATCATATTATTGATATGTACCAAATACTCAGGCAGATCGGCAAGAACCGGCTCAAAGCTTTCAATGATATTGACATCCGCCTGCGGGTCCTGCATATTCCAGTCGAACATATAATTCAGTTCTTCCACTTTATATACCAGCGATCTCCACTGTTCCAGTGTATACGGAGGTGTGGTATATGCTTCATTATAATTGGCAAGCAGCGAGACGTTATCATAACTTTTTTGAATAAATTCCTGCAAAAAATTCAGTGTTGAATTTTCTGCCAGATGCAGTCTGTTCAGCACAAAAAGCAAAGTATGCTCCTGTGAGATATAGGAAAACAGCGATGAAAGGGAATGGGCAAATTGTTTTCTCTCATACTCTATCTCCACCACAATAATATCTTCTGTACGCTTACACTCACCTTTTTCGATATAGGACTTGATAGTGGGACGACTGAGATAGTAGACCCCTCCCTTTTCCAAAAATTCATCAAGCGGAACATTACTGTAAAATTGAAGGTATAATTGTTTGATCCATCCCAAAAACGGTTCGTAAGCTTCCTGCATTCTATTGGCAGAGAACTCATGATACATCAGTTCGATTCTCTTCGTGCTTTTGGAAACCGCATCCTGAATATCATCAATCGGAACATTCAGTGTGTTATAATGTTTCACAAATAAAATACTGCTGTGTCTTTGTTCCAGTCCATGGATAATTGAATCTGCAATTTTTCTTGTATATAATTGTGAACAAGATTCCATTTTTCTACCCCCTTAATCAAAATAATTATAACAAAGTAACTGATAATTTTCAATAAGTAATTTCTTTTTTAGTATCTAATCATCAAAAATTTAACATATTGTTATTAATTTTATTCCATATCAGAATAATAAGATAATAGTACAATAAAAAGCCCCGAAACTATGAATTTCGGGGCTTTTTGATCATTCAGATCATATCAAATATATCAAATAAGACCTGCCTTCACTTGGTTTTTCAGATGTTCGTTATTGGTCTTTGCGTAATAAGCGACAGCT
Source organism: uncultured Ruminococcus sp. (assembly GCA_902802985.1). GTDB lineage: Bacteria > Bacillota > Clostridia > Oscillospirales > Acutalibacteraceae > UBA1213. The sequence continues at coordinate 48,498 of CADCOE010000057.1, read as the reverse complement.
GGTGAATCCTCGGTGGCACTCTTATGGCAGAAATAGTAATACTCTGTATCGTCAGGTGTTACTGCTGCGATAATTGCTTCCAGTCCCGGGTTACAAATCGGACCGTTAGGCAATCCCTGATATTTATAAGTGCTGTATCTGCTGACATAAGTTTTTCGCATAGAGGCTGGTACATCCTGCTCGGAACTATATGGATAGTATACCGTTGAGTCAAGCTGGAGATAAGCAAGACCTGTTTCATCAAACTTACTTCTTCCATCATTTTTAATGGTATCAAGTCGATTATGAAGAATAGATGAAATGACATACATATCTTCCTTATTGGCAGCTTCTGCTTGGATCAATGATGCAAGATTGATCACTTCTTCCATTGACATTCCCAGCTTCTTGGCACGTTCTTCAATAGTCACTTTCTTTTCAAAGCCGTCTGCTCTGGATTTGGTCAGATAAAGTCGTCTGCGGTAGTTAGTCAGGAATTTTCTGACTACCGACTCAGTGTCCTCACCCACGTAGAAGTCATAGGTATCGGGGAAAAGATAACCCTCCAACTTGTAATAACGATTATTGGCATTATGAATGTCCTTGAGGAAAGTATAATCTTCGTCAAATTCATTAGAATTACATTTATCAAGGAAATCCTCCGATGAACAAACTTTGCCATTTTCGAGCAGTTTTGCATAATCACGCACAGACATACCCTCAGTAAACTGGAGTGTCACTATATCGGTTCTGTTCATATCAGACTGCATATAGTTAATAATTGCCTGATAATCCTTATTGGTCGCAATATCAAATGTGCCGTTTGTAAAGCCAGAAGTAGCACGGGTAAAGAAAGCATAGATTTTGAAAAAACCTTTGTTGTTGATCACGTGGTTGTCAAACAGGATGTCCGAAATTTCGTCGAGTGTCGCATTTTTAGGAATAGTGATGGATACACTTTTATTATCCTCTCTGCCGACAGCAAGAACATCGTTGACGCCTATCATCAAAAACTGACCAATCATAATAGAAACAAAAATAACCATTGTCAGCCAGACAACACGGAAAATAACACGATTTTTTCGTTCCTTAGCTTTTCTGCGTCTGCGGTCAGCTTTTTGTGCAATACGGAGTGATTTTTTATCAAGCACCACTTTATCATCGGGATCATCCGTTTTATAGGCATCAATATCATCACTTTTTCCACTTGAAATATCATCAAAGGTATCAGCCTTGTGGTCAATATCCATTATAAATTCCACGCCGCTTGCTTTTCTTTTTTGAGAGATCATATCTCCGATTGTTGAAGTATTGATCTCATCGGTATCCGAAGAACTGCTGATTTCTGTTTCTTCCGGCTCATCGTCCTGATAATCCAGCTTAAAGTTCGCTATTTTTTCCTGTCTTTTTTGTTCAAGCTCATCGTTCATAAGCGAAAGAGCCCTCCTTTTATATTTGCTTATCTTTTGATGTTGGTTCGTCTGATATAATTTTCGGTAACAATTAAATCAACCGGTTTATCGTGTTTATTTCTGGGAAGATCCTTCCATCTGACACAGGAAGCATAACAAATTCCCACTGTAGTACCGCTATATTCCGCCAGAAATCTGTCATAATAGCCTTTGCCATAACCCAGCCGAAACCCTTTAACATCAAATGACATTCCGGGTACAATACACACGCTGTCCGAAAAGTCTGTCAGCTTTTGGCACTGTTCCGTTTTGGGTTCCATAACGCCGAAAGTACTTTTTTCGAGCATATCAAGGGAATGAATACAATAAAAATCCATATTTCTGGTTCCCTTAACACATTTTGGGACAGCCACTGTTTTGCCGTCGTCAATCGCTTTTTCTATCAGCTTTAGCGTATCCACTTCAATATCTTTTGATACATAAGTAATGACGATTTTAGCATTCCGGTACTGTCTGAGCCGAATGATACGGTCAAAAACACCACTGTCAAGCAACGCTTTGGTTTGCGGAGATAATTCTCGACGAAGTTCCATATAGCGGCTTCTCAAATTACTTTTTATTCCTCTTACATCATTACTTATCGACATTGTATGGATTTCCTTATTTTCTCTGCCTGTTCCTCACCCTTCAGTACAGAAAGCAGCATCAGTGCAAACTCAACTGAAACGCCCATTCCTCTGGCGGTAACGATCATATCGTCACGAACGGTATAATCTCCAAGGGTAGCTCCCTCCAGTTCTGTTTCAAAGGAGGGAAAAGCGGTTGCTGTTTTTCCACGGAGCAAACCCATATGACCAAGAATAGACGGAGCGGCACAAATAGCACCTATCAACAGATGATGCCGGGCACAGTAATCAACCATATCGATCACTGTCTGATTTTGTTCCAGATGGAGTGTACCGGGCATACCTCCCGGCAAAATAACCCCTTCCACACTATCATAGGTTGTTATATCATTATCGGTAATATCTGCTGTTACAGTGATGCTGTGTGAACCTTTGATTGTTTGGGAGCCAATTCCAACAGTGACCACCTCTACACCGCCCCGTCTGAGAATATCTACGGGAGTCAGTGCTTCAATTTCTTCAAAGCCTTCTGCAAGAAATACATATATCATTATTGATCTCCTCCCCATTAACGGAATAAATATATAAAAAGATTGGCCCAAATCGACCGATAATACTATTAAACCGCAATTTGTCAATAATGTCAACAGTAAAGTTTTACTTTTATAGGCAATATCTTTTTAAAAATTTATTCAATAGCCATAAATCGAATAACAAAGCAAAAGACACGACAAAGACGTTGCCATTGTCGTGTCTTTCTGTCAGGAGAGGTTCGGATCAATCCAAAACATTCTTGATCGCAGTGAGAAGTTCATCATATGTTTCATAAGCCGGAAATTCAGGGTTATCAGCTTTGATTTTATCGGTGCTTTTAAAGAGAAATCCTGCCTTACTTGCCTTGATCATACCAAGGTCATTATAGCTGTCACCGCTTGCGATCGTATCATAACCAATGGACTGAAGAGCCTTGACAGTTGTATATTTTGAATTTTCGATACGCATCTTAAAACCGGTGATTTCACCATTGTCAGCAACTTCCAAAGAATTACAGAAAATAGTTGGCCAGCCAAGTTTCTCCATCAACGGTTTTGCAAACTGGGTAAAGGTATCACTGATGATGATAACCTGCGTCAGCGAACGAAGCTCATCGAGGAATTCTTTCGCACCCGGAATAGGATCAATTTTGGCAATCGTGTCCTGAATTTCTTTCAGACCAAGACCGTGTTCCTTGAGAACGCTCAGACGCCATTTCATCAGCTTATCGTAATCGGGTTCATCACGAGTTGTTTTTTTCAGTTCGGGAATACCGCTCGCTTCTGCAAATGCGATCCAAATTTCCGGTACCAGTACGCCTTCCAAATCCAAACAAACTATATTCATTTTTAGTCTCCTTTGTATGATAAATTTAACAGGATAATCTGCCGAAAATGATTATAACATATCCTGCTTCATTTTAACAGATTTTTTTTATTTTTTCGCCATTTTAATTAACTCAAACAAAATATTCATTGAATCCATTGGCGTCAGCTTATTGATGTCGATAGAACGAATACGCTTTTCCAGCGGCGTTTCTTCCGGCTCCAGCGTCAGCTGTGCCTGTTCTTCTTTTTGTCTGCGGGGTTTGGATTTCGGTTTGCCGCTTTCCAGATCTGCCAGAATTTTCTTGGCACGCTGTATCACGCTGTCAGGCAGTCCGGCAAGTCCTGCGACCTCGACACCATAACTTTCGTCTGCCGCACCGGGAATAATACGCCGTAAAAATGTAATATCATCCTCTCGTTTAATGGCGGCAATATTATAGTTCTTGACTCCTTTGACCGTATTTTCCAATACGGTCAATTCGTGATAATGAGTAGCAAACAGCGTTTTAGCTCCAAGTTTTTTCTTATCGGCAGTATATTCCAATACGGCACGTGCAATACTCATTCCGTCATAAGTAGAGGTACCCCGTCCAATTTCATCAAGAATTAACAAGCTGTTTTGCGTTGCATTTTTAAGGATATATGCTACTTCGTTCATCTCTACCATAAACGTAGACTGACCCGTAGACAGATCATCTGAGGCCCCGATACGGGTAAAAACACTGTCAACAATAGATATTTCGGCACTTTCGGCAGGAACATAAGAACCGATCTGTGCCATAATCGAAATGAGTGCCGTTTGACGCATATAAGTAGATTTTCCTGCCATATTGGGTCCCGTAATAATAGCTACCCGATTTTCGTTCTGATCCAAAAAGACGTCATTCGGAACAAAACGTGCTTCTTCCTTCATCAGTTTTTCTACCACAGGATGGCGGCTGTCTGTCAATTTGATCACACCGTTATCGTTGATGTTGGGACAGCAGTAATCATTATGAAACGCTGTTTCGGCAAGTGAAGCAAGCACATCAAGCTGTGAAAGAGCATTAGCGGTTTTGTTAACACGATCCAAAGCCTCTGCCGCTATTTTTCGGATAGCATCAAAAATAGCATATTCCAGCTCGCAGGAACGGTCTTTGGCACCCAGAATACGTTTTTCGAGGTCTTTCAGCTCCTGCGTGATAAATCGTTCGCCGCCTACCAGTGTTTGTTTACGGATATAATGATCGGGAACCATATTTTTATAGGAATTGGACACTTCTATGTAATAACCAAATACTCGGTTATAGCCGATCTTCAGCTTGGGAATACCAGTACTTTCACGCTCTTTGGCTTCAATGTTCGCCATAATCGTTGAACTGTTGGTCATATCATTTTTCAGTTCATCCAGTTCCTCATTCAAACCTTCCCGTATCATACCACCCTCACGTACAGAAAACGGAGGATCTTCTACGATGGCATCATCTATCATTTCGGTAACATCTGACAGCGTATCAATACTGTGGTACATATCGGATACAATACTGCTTTTCGCTTCTTTAATACTGCTTTTTACTTCCGGCAGTTTTTTGAACGCATTGCACAGCGAACGCAGTTCACGGGCATTTGCCGACCCATAAACCACTCTGGTCATTGAACGCTGAATATCGCTGATACCATTGAGAGCATCTCTCAGTTCGGTACGCATCATTACATTATCAAATAACTCTGTGACACCGTTTTGACGTCTGATGATTTTTGCCATATTGACAAGAGGCTTTTCCAAATAACTTTTCATCAACCGTTTGCCCATTGCTGTTTTAGTCTTATCCAGAACAGAAAGCAAGCAAGCTGCTTTATTTTTACTGTTGAGCGGTTCTGTCAGTTCCAAGTTTCGTCTGGTATTAAAATCAAGATGCATATACTGCTCATCACTGTACATTTCAATTTTAGAAATACGTTCCAAACCGTTGATTTGTGTACGCATCAAATAGGCAAGCAATGCCCCGACAGCGGATACAGTCTGTACACAGTTATTTAAACCAAGTTTTTCCAAGCTTTCAGCCCGAAAACGTTCCAGAATTGTCTTTTCCGCATCGGCATAAGAAAAATCTTTATCATCCAGCATAGTGACACAAGCCGACAGCTTATCCTTGATAAACGGGGAAAGTGTTTTAAAATAGATCGCTTCTCCTCCGATCAGAATTTCTTTAGGATTATATTTCAGCAATTCATCTTTAACAGCATTTTCCTGTGACTCATTTTGCACCAGCGTTGCATAGAATTCCCCTGTGGAAATATCACAAAATGCAAGACCCGTTTGTTTTTTTTGAGTAAAAATACAACTGATAAAATTATTGCTGCTTTCGTCCAGCATACTTGATTCCATAACCGTTCCGGGTGTTACCACACGGATCACATCACGGTTAACAAGTTTTTTGGTCTTGGAAGGCTCTTCTGTCTGCTCGCAGATAGCTACTTTAAATCCCTTATTGACTAATCTGCCGATATAGGTTTCGGCACTATGAAAAGGAACACCGCACATCGGTGCCCGTTCTTTTAAACCGCATTCCTTGCCTGTTAAAGTAAGCTCCAGTTCTTTCGATGCCAGTTTGGCATCATCAAAAAACATCTCGTAAAAATCGCCTACCCTAAAAAAGACAATGGTATCTTTATATTTTTCTTTCACACTTAAATACTGCTGCATCAGCGGTGAAAGTTCTGCCATTTTGCGTTCCACTTCCTTTTATCTCAGTTTTTTCAACTTGTATAAAAACCGTTTTTCTTTATCCACAGCCGCCGCAAGTGGCACAGCTGCCTGAGCAGGACGATGAATAATCCGCAGTATCGGGATCTTCTCCTTCGGAAGACTGCTGTATGATAGCACTGATACGTTTCATCAATATATCATAGCTATCCTTGGCATCATTATAATTGATCATTTTTTCATTTGTCATAATTTTAGCGTATACAGCCCGCATTTCCTTGTTGAGCGTGATCAGCTTTTCGGAATTTTGCTCGCTTTGCTCTTTAGAGGTTTCTTTGTTGATAGCAATTCGTTTCAATTCGAATTCACCAATCAAATTTTGGAGTATCTCATCTTCATCAGCAGCCTGTTTCGCCAGCTGATATTTGAGATAGACGTCCTCTTGCTGTAGTTTTCTGCCCAGTTCCCTTGTTAATTCAATAATATCCATATTTTTTGTATCCATTTTCTTTTTCTCCTTTTTCATTGATGATAAATATTTATTTTGGTACAGCTAAAATAAGCTGTTCCCGAAAAAGCATCAGGTAAAATCGTATCCGCCATCAGCGGTTACACTAGTCTGCCGCCTAATATCCAATTTCTCGCCCGAGTCACTTCTGCATATTGGAAAGTGCCGATCAGATCTTCACTGCCTTCCAGTTCCACAATAATATTGTTCTGGGTTCTTGCCGAAAGAATACCGTTTTTATTTTGTTCTTCTATGAGAACACGGTATGTTTTGCCGACCATCGATGCACAGCGCTTGGCAGCGATTTCTTCCTGTACCTTCAGAAGTTCGGCAAACCATTTCGATTTTTCCTCATATGGTACCGGATCATCTTTTTTGGCGGCAGGCGTGCCTACACGAGGAGAATAAATAAACGTAAAAAGTGAGGTGAATTCTACTTCACGGATAAGGTCAAGTGTCTGTTGAAAATCTTCATAGGTTTCACCCGGAAATCCGACAATGACATCGCTTGTCAAACTTAAATCAGGAATTTTACTCTTGGCATAATTCACAATTTCAAGATAATGTTCCTTATCATAATGACGGTTCATCTGCTTTAATATTCTATCGCTGCCCGATTGGAAGGGTAAATGTAAATGAGAACTGATTTTTTCGTTAGCGGCGATCGTATCAATCAGTTCTTTGGAGGCATCCTTGGGATGTGAAGTCATAAAGCGTACCCAAAAATCCCCTTCAATGCTGCTGACATTTTGCAGAAGTCCGGCAAAAGTAACAGGTTCGTCAAGACCCTTGCCGTAAGAGTTGACATTTTGACCGAGCAGCGTGATCTCTTTATAGCCTGCCGAGATCATTTGCTGTGCTTCCTGTAGAATAACCGATGGTTTCCTGCTGCGTTCCCGTCCTCTGACGTATGGTACAATACAATAAGAACAAAAATTATCACAGCCATACATAATTGGCAGCCATCCCTTAAAACTGCCGTCACGATGGAGCGGCAAGCCTTCATAGATCAATCCATCATCTTCCCCACGCTCCACCGTTCTTTTTCCTGTTGTCACTGAATGATAGATCAGTTCGGGAAATTTATGAATGACGTGTGTTCCGAACACCAGACCGACATAAGGGAAGCTTTTATAGATTTTATCGGCAATATGTTTTTGTTCCATCATACAGCCGCACAAGCCGATCAGTAATGACGGTTTTTTTCGTTTATAGGCTTTCAATGCTCCAACATTGCCAAATACCCTGTCTTCAGCGTGTTCACGCACCGCACAGGTATTGAAGATAATAATATCTGCTTCTTCGAGTTCTTCGGTAAGGGCACATCCCATTTTCTCAAGCATACCCTTCATTTTTTCGCTGTCTGCCACGTTTTGCTGACAACCATAAGTGCGAACCATCGCCTTAGGCTGCTGATTGTTCGCCCTGATATACAATATATCTTGCAGCAGTTCGATATATTCTTCCTGCTTTTCCAGTGTTTTTTGTGTATTGATTTCATCAATCATTCTGTTTCCTCCATTTCTTGGGTCGATTGGCGTATTTTTCAAACACGTTAGACACCAAGAGGCCGCTGTTTGTTTCCGGGGGACTGCCCCAGTTTCCACATTATCATAACATATTCGCCGCCCTGCCGTCAACATCGCATAAAGATGTTGTCTATTGTACGGCAATGAGAACATTGATTTTCACGATTGGTTATTGGCGCAAAATCATCCCTGACGGTACACTGCCTACAATCACATTTTCAGATACAGGAACACTGGTTTTGACCTCTGCTGTTGATGAAGCAAGCGGCATTACGATCGTAAGATGAGCATTGACGTTAATAGACAATGTATGCACAGTCTGATTTAGACCTCCGCTTTCAAAATGACTGGTAAAGTCACTGTCTACCGTTCCCGAAAGGGAAACATAGACGGGAACAGACGGTCCTCTGCCGCTGAGCAGTTCGCTGCCGATAATCGTTCCCAAAGGAATATCCAGGCGGTACCCCCTTACATTCAGGATAGCTTCCTGTACCTTGAGGGTAACTGCACTTTTTAATTGATTGGTCAAAACGGTATTGGAACTGATAGAGTGAATACTGCCGTCATCACTGCGTGAAATAATATCCAGTTCCTGTTCGTTGATGTCCATTTCTTTCAGAACTACAGCCACACTTTCATTGATCAACCCTGTTGCCAGTGATTGAGCATATGTTTGTGCTACTGATGACACGATCGGTTTGAGCCGTATTTCAAAAAAAATCAGCGTGGATGTCAGAATAAGCAAGACCGCTATAAAAATTTTTTTCGGTGTATGTCTTCTTTCATATCGCTTTTTTCTTCGTTTTGCCACCATAAAAAATGCACCTCCGTATCTATAATATACGGAGGTGTTTCAAATGGTTAACAAATACCGCCTTCTATCAATGTTTTCATAGAAATCAGTATCAGCATTAAACCGCCTGCAATGCGAGCATATCGAACATTGATAAAAGAAAATCGACTGCCCAGAAAAAACGCCGACAAAGAAATCAAAAAAGTGATCCATCCGATCATAACTGCTGTTATCAGTATATCTGCCACGCCGGATGCACCCACGGAAACAGGAATGGTAATTCCCGAGGTAAGGGCATCAATGCTGGTTGCTATCGCAAGCAGGAACAATTCTCTGACAGAATAGATCGTGCTCGTGCCGACAGGCTCACTGCTGCGTGCATCAAACAACATTTTTGTACCAAGAAACAACAGTATCGCAAAGGCAATAATGTGATCAAAATTATCAAAAAAATTGTTTCCCACCTTGCCGATACTCCACCCGAGTATCGGCATTACGAACTGAAAAAGTGCAAACATCATTGCACATAACAAGCTGTATCTTCCCCTGTTGCTGCGGCAGCCGATACCACACGATACCGAAACTGCCGCAGCATCCATTGCTAATGCTGCACCCAATGCCGCCGCCGACAGATAATCCACCGTATCACCCCAAAATGTTTTTTATCTATCATACGCTTGATAATACGCATTTATGCTTATCATCATCTGTTGGCGTTTTTTTAATAACGAATGACCTTTGACGTTCCATCACAGCATTACTTACCGACCTCTATTTCCGTACCACAGTACAGTGAATAAATCAGGCATTTTTTTACAGGCATTTCAAACAACTGCTCCGCTGCCTGCTTATATAAAATAAGCTGCTTGGCATAACGTTTTGACAGCTCGGAAACATTACTCACTTTGTCGGTCTTATAGTCAATGACTATCATCCCATCCTTTTCAAAAACAAGGCAGTCGATAGCTCCCTGTAAAATAATGAATTCCTGACAAATCAAACTTTCATCCGCAGAGCAAGCAGGAATGTTCACGGTGAACCGATATTCACGCAGTACTTTATCCGCATTTCTGATATGCCGGAAAGTATCGCTTGCAGCAAAATGAATAACATCTTTATCAATGACAGCTTCCCGCTGCTCAGAAGTCAGAAACTGACCGTCAACCAAACGCTGTTTCTCTGCCTGCAAATCAGTTTCCATTCGGGAAAAATCAACATACTGCAAAAAGGTATGCATTGCTGTGCCACGCTCTACTCCTGTCATATTGTTTTGCTGCATAAAAGCAGGCCTTGATTCGGCAATATGATAAAGTTGACTATCACTGTGTGCCAATGCTGATGCTGATACTTTCGTCGGTACTATCGTTCGGTCGGCATATTGATAAGTTTCGGCAAACCGCTCCTCCAGCAGATGAAGAAGCTGTGTATCTGCCGGCGGCTTTTCTGCTGCTGCTTCCTGCTCATCTTTTATTTCATTCGATGCGGACACAAAACGATGAAATACCTGCCATTCCGCTTTGGTAGGTATCGTGATAATATCATCCATTCCTGAATCTTCACGCAGCAGCTTTACCTTCGGATGCACAAAGGCACACATCAGCAGCCATTGTGCAAAGTCAGAAGCATTTTCAACACAGTAAGGAGATATTCTGCCGTTTTCGACATTCAACAGTGCTGCCGTTTTTTCCAATAATTTCAGATACCCATCGGATGAACGGGAATTAACAGATATAATCGGGATCAATTTTTCCTTGGCACGAGTCAGAGCCACATACAAAACACGCATTTCTTCACTTCTGCTTTCGCTCCGGATACGAAAGTTAATAATATTTTTTTGCAGTGTTCCCAATTTCAGCATATTTTTGCGGTCAACAGCATTAAACCCAAATCCCAATTCAGAGTGGCAAGGAACAATCGGCTGTCGGCTGTCTCCTTTGGAACCGAGTGCTGCCAAAATACATATAGGAAATTCCAGTCCTTTGGAATGATGTATGGTCATTATTTTAACAGAATTTTCGGGAGCAGTATCCGCAGCATCGATTTCTGTGCCGTTTTCCTCCAGATACATAATATGACGGACGAAACCTGTCAATCCGCCTCCTGTGCTTTCTTCGTAATCACGGACAAAATTCATCAGCTTACGGATATTGCGTACCCTGATACTGCCATTGCTCATCGCACTGATGATCGGTATATATCCTGTTTTTTCAAAAAAGAAGTCCAACACTCTGTCAGCAGAAAGTGTGACAGACATACTTCGATAGTAAGTGATCATCTCTGCCAGTAAAAGACACTTGGACCGCAAAGTATCATCAGCATTTTCCTTTTGAGAATACTCCAAAATTCTGGCATAAAAATATTTTCCTTGTGTTTCCGTTTTCAATATCGATAAATCATCGGGCGTAAAACTCGCCACAGGACTCATCAGCAGTGAAAGCATTGGTATATCTCTCAGCGGATTATCAATCACTTTCAAAAACGACAGTGCCATATTTACTTCATAGCACTCAAAAAGACTGTAAGGTTTGTCGGTGTACGCAGGGACGCCGCACCGATTGAGAACATCACAATAAATATGAGCGTGACTTGAAAGATTTCGCATTAAAATAGCAAAATCACTATATTGAACGGGACGAAGTTCCTGTGTATCGGCATCGGTAACTGTTTCCCGATTTTTGACTTTGGACTGTATGAGCCGTGCAATATAAACAGCTTCTCGTTCATACACCGAAATATCTTCATTGCTTTCTTCTTCGTCCGACGAAAGCACGGTATCCTCACTGCTCTCTGTTGCTGCCCGTTCGATAATATGGATCTCCGTTTCCGGGTCATTCTTTTTGGGATAAACTGCTCCAACGGTAAGACGTTCTTCATTATTATATTCAATGTCACCTACACGCTTGGACATTAAACACTGAAAAACAAAATTCACGCTGTCGATAATTCCTTCACGGCTCCTGAAATTTTTATCAAGAATAATTTTGGCAGGAAAAGCAGGATGTTCCTTATCGTACAACAAAGAATGATCACGCCGCTTCATAAAAATTTCGGGTTCTGCTTCTCTGAAACGGTAAATACTCTGCTTTACATCACCAACCACAAACAAATTACTGCCGTTTTTTGAGATCGCTCTGAATATTTTTTCCTGTATCTCGTTGGTATCTTGGTATTCGTCTACCATCACCTCGTCATAGCACTCAGAAAGTTCCTTAGCAAACGGAGTCAATTCGTGACCTTGATCGGTAGTACGATACAACAGCCGCAGCATTAAATGCTCCAAATCGGAAAAATCAAGCATTCCTCGCTCCGTCTTAGCTTCGAGATAACGACGGTCAAACTCCGACAATATCTCCGCCATACAGCACACAGCAGGATACAACACGGCGTTATCTTTTTGATAGGTTTCCTCTGTGATACCGAAAATTGGCACCAGCTTTTTAAGAAACAGTTCATCAATACTGTCAAAACAATTTTTGACCATACGGTGTTCGTAGTTTTCTACAGGCAGTTTTTTGCTGGTAGGTTTACGATACGTTTGCTTAGAAAAGGACATTACCGTTTCCGAAATCTCATCCCATATCATTCCCTCGGCTGCCCGTTTCAATCTGCTGACAAAACCCGACAGATACTCGTATTTAGTATCGGCAGAGGTTTTGGTGCCTGTCTGAAATGCCTTGTTGCTGCTGATGATCTCGTCTGCACGTTCCAGCAAATGATCGGCAAGTGCCGCCGCTGAACGGAGAATGTCTGCAGCAATCAAAGCAAAACGTGTCTGGGCAAGCGGAATTTCGGGATCGTAGTTTGCTGCTGATTCAGCAAGCCACTCTGAGGGAAAGGGATGTGCTGCTGCTCCGTTATAAAGAGTCAGGAGAGAATGCTCCAGTTCAATATCCGATTTAGCACCCGACAATATTTCACTCAACAAAGTAAACCGTTCATCCCCGGAGGCATATCTTTCTTCGATGATGTCAGACAGCGTCCGATGTTTGAGGACAGAAAGTTCGCTGTCTGTACCAATTCTGAAATCACGGCTAATGTCAAGCTGAAAAAAGTTTTCCTTTATCATACGGCTGCAAAAGCTGTGAATGGTACAAATATCTGCTCTTGGAAGCAACAACTGCTGACGGCGTAAAAATTCATTGTTCGGATCAGCGGAAAGCATTTCGTCAATCGCAAGTGATATTCTTGATTTCATTTCAGCAGCTGCCGCCTTGGTAAAGGTAACGATCAATAATCTGTCTGCACTGACAGGATGTTCCATATCGGTGATATGTTTGATGACACGCTGAACCAGCACTCGTGTTTTTCCTGATCCTGCCGCTGCTGATACGATGATAGAACCGCCAAAGGCGTCAATCGCGTTTTGCTGTGCAGGGGTAAAATTCATTTTACTCATTGATCTCTGTTTCCCCTTTCATTTTTTCCAAAGCAGCCTGTGTTTTAAGGACACTGACACGCCGACATTTTTTCCCTTCCTCATAACCACAGACATTTTTGTAATCGCAGTACTGGCAAGCGTCGACAGAGCCTTTGGATGGCATTCGCTCAATGTTGCCGCTGAGAAGTGACTGTGCCATAGTGGTAATTTTTTTATCAATATATTCAAAGATCTTTCCGAAATCCTCGAGCTTGGCAAGACTGGACGAAGAAGAAAATGTACCGTCTTTTTTCATCGACACGGGAATGTAAAGACCCTTGATGTCATTCTCCATTGCTGTGATGGCCGTCAAGTCGTCGATCACGATACCATTCATTTTAAAAGCTTTTTTACGCTCCTGCAGCAATTCTTTGCGATTGTTTTCGGAATGATATTCTGCCGTTTCCGCCTTAGGAGTCGAGGGCATATAAAGCACACCTGCAGGAATTAATGTCTGACTGTCGTTTTCCGAATAATAAGAAACTCCATTTTTGCGGATGGCGGAAAGATAAAGCAGCATTTGGATGTTTAATCCATATAAAACATCGGAAAGTCGGAACTTTTTATTCCCTGTTTTATAATCAATAATGCGGATATATTTTTTTCCGTTCTTGACAAATGTATCTACCCGGTCTACTTTTCCTATCACAGAAGCGGTTTCTCCGTTAGGAAGTTCCAACGTATAGGATGGAATGCTGCCCCGATCATCGTTGATAGTTAATTCAAAATCCGTCGGTTCAAAGCTGCTGTTTTCAAATTCTTCTATCAGCCGCTCGAGAACAATGACAATATTCTTCTGCATTGTACGGCACTGTGACATAAAACGATGGGTACGCTGCGCTGTACCGCCAATCGTTTCGATATACTCAAGCAGATATTTTTCAGCCAGCTCATTCAAGCGATGATCGTCACTTTGCTTCAACTCAGCAAAATCCATCTCTGAAAGAATTTTTTCCAAAATGTAGTGAACGGCACTTCCGTAAATACTCGGATCTCCCTCTGCCCTTCTTTTGGGAACAGTCCGAAGCCCATATCGGCAGAAATACGCAAACGGACAACTATAATACTGCTCGATCTGAGATGCCGAAAGTACAGGCTTTTCTCCGAACAGCTTTTTGGGTATCTGTGGGTTTTGGAGGAAAAACGGCACATCCATAACGATTTTTTCGATAGCAAACGTCTTGGCACTGTAGTTGGGATCGGAGATAAAATATTTTTTTAAAGTTTCGGAACGCTGCGTATTATCATTCCATTCCGATGCACAAATTTCAAAGGATTGACGGGGAGTAAAGAATAAATCACTGTCATTAAGTTGTTGGCGGCAGCGGATCCTGCTTCTGATGCCGTCAAACATTTCCTCGATTTCACGAACTATCACGCTCTTTTCACAATGGTCGCCTCCCAACTCTGTGATATACCAACTTACAAAAAGTTTTTCTTTAGCAGCGGAAAGTGCGGAATAGGCAATATATTTCTCTTTCAAAGCAGCGGCATACAATGTTTCATACAGCGGCAAATGTGCCTCAATTAATTTTTCCCGCTCGTTGTCGCTGAAAATACCTGTTTCTTGCGGTACTGCAGGAAAACTGTTTTCAACGGCACCGATAACAAATACTGCACGGGGATTTTCACTTCGGATATTTCCTGCTGTACCCACAGTCACGCTGTCCAGTGTCTGAGGAATATCCGAAACAGGTGTTTTGGCTATCATTAACTGAAGCAATTCATAATAACGTTTGCTATCAATAGGAGTATCGGACAAAATGGTATGCATTTTATCCAACAGGTTCATCATAATCTCCCAAATTCTCGCTTGTTCTTCCTTTGCTTTCAGTTCTCCGAGGGCATCAAAACGACCTACAAGCTTTTTGAGTTTTTCTGCTGTATTCATTCTTTCAAGAAGCATAAAAACCGCTTTGCTGATTTGTCCTCCATTTTCTGCCTTTTGAATTTCTTTCGCAAAATGTGTCAGCGGAGCAATAGCACGCTGGCGAATTTCCTCCAGCTGCTGCAACTCTTCTTTGTTTTCCTTGCCGGTATTTCCGTCGGGATTAAGCGTGAAAGGCTGTTTCCACGCCTTTCCTCTGATGTCCCACATATAAGCATAATTTTCCAGCAAAAATACTTCGTTGACATCAACGTTAGTCAATCCTGTCTTTAAATAGCTAAAAAGCTTTTCTGTATCAAAGGAATGATGGACAGTTTCAAACGCACTCAGTACCAATTTGATCAACGGCTTGTTTTCCAGCGGCTGTGGATAAGACATAAAAAACGGAATATCAAACTTGGGAAATTCTGATGTGATAATATTTTTATATCCTGCACTGTCCCGGCATATGACGGTTATATCACGGTAGGCGTAGCCGTCACGCCGCACAAGAGCCATAATATCTCGTGCGGCTTGCTGTATTTCATCATATTTGTCCTGAGCACAATACAAATTAACTGCTTCGTCATCGTTGTAAGGATCGCTGTCAAAACGAAAAACGGATTCTTCAACAGCTGCCAATCCGTCACTGACAAAACGCTTTTGTTCCTCTAACCAAATATCATCGGCAACAACAATATGATTTTTTTCAGCAAGTGCTTTCAAAATCAATCGGGTCTTATTCGGCTCAGCAAAAAATGAATGCTCTGTATCACTGACACTTTCTCTAGCACAGCCAAGCGTCACTACGGTATGGGCTGCCTGCTGAATGATACATTCTACAATTTTGGTTTCCTGTCCCGAAAAACCGTTAAACGAGTCAATGTATACCTTCTTCCCTACGAAATACGGATGGTCACACAATACCTTGTATAAAAAGGTAAGATCATCGTCCGGATCACAGTATGTTTTGCCAAGTATTGCTTGATATGCTTCATACACTGCCGCACTCTCAAAAATCTTTTGTTTGAGTCGGCTGTTATCAATATTTTTTGCTGCTGTTAGAAGCTGCTCCGGAGTAATGGCACACATTTTATATTCGCTGACGACTCGCAGCATCAGTTCCACAATGTCACTACGCATTGTTTTGCCTCCATAGAGTGTCAGTTGATCGGCTGTCTGAGCAGCTGCCAGTGACATTAGTACTGCTTTATCTCCATCATCGGCTCTTTTTCCCGTACGTCCCCCGTACAACTCAAAAATTCTGTCACAAAGCCGTCTAAAACTCAGCACTGTGACTTGAGAGGCTTTTTTGGCTCCCAAATCGTCCAGTATTCTTTTTTCGCTTTGAAAAGAGCTTTGTTCCGGTACCAAAAGAATAACGGACGAAAAATTTTTTTCTTGATATATTCTTTTAAATACCTCTTCTGTTTTTCCGCTGCCGCTTCTTCCGGCAATGATTTGAAGCATTACGGCTGCCTCCTTTCTATTGGCTGAAAATGTTGTCGTTTCGCTTCCTATTTAGTTTAACATATTCATAGTGTCATTTTTTGTACATATTAAAATACACCAAGCACGTATTGCACTTGGTGTATCCGATTATTCTTCTTCAAAGTCCTCTTTGAGCTGATTGAGGCTGGCTGCTTTGAGATACGCATTGATAAATCCGTCAAGATCGCCGTCCATCACAGCATTAATGTTACCTGTTTCATAGCCGGTGCGATGATCCTTTACCATTGTATAGGGCATAAATACATAAGAACGAATTTGGGCGCCCCACGCAATTTCTTTCTGCACACCCTTAATGTCTTCGATTTTTTCAAGATGTTCCCGTTCTTTGATCTCGATCAGTTTGGATTTGAGCATCGTCATGGCAACATCACGGTTCTGATACTGGCTTCTCTCCACCTGTGACGCTACCACAATACCTGTTGGAATATGTGTCAAACGAACTGCAGAAGACGTTTTATTGACTTTCTGACCACCTGCACCACTGGCACGATACACGTCCATCTTGATATCCTCGGGACGTATGTCAACCTGTATAGTATTGTCGATCTCCGGCATTACTTCCAGCGAGGCAAAAGAAGTATGTCTTCTTCCCGATGAGTCAAACGGTGATACTCGAACGAGACGGTGTACACCCGACTCGCTTTTCAGATAACCGTAAGCATTCTCGCCCTCGATCAGCAAGACAGCACTTTTCAATCCTGCTTCTTCGCCGTCCAGATAATCGACTTCTTTCACGTTAAAATCGTGAGCTTCTGCCCAATGACAATACATTCTGTACAGCATCATTGCCCAATCCTGTGCTTCTGTGCCGCCTGCTCCAGCGTGAAATGTCAGAATGGCATTTTTGGAGTCATATTCACCTGTTAAAAGCGTTTGTAAACGCTGTGCTTCCAAGTTTTTACGTACTGCCTCCAGTTCATTTTGTGCTTCTTCCAAAAGAGACAGATCTTCTTCTTCATTAGCCAGTTCGATCAATGCCAATGTATCATCATAGGCACTGACAAGGTCATCGTAATTTTGAACTTTATTTTTGAGTGTTCCCGTTTTCTTGAGTATTTTTTGAGAATTCTCAACATCATCCCAAAATCCGGGCTGCGAGGCTCTCTGTTCCAGCTGCTCTATTTCCATTTTCAGTTTTTCCAGTCCGAGTGCATTGGAAAGCTCCTCAATTTCGGGTTTGAGTCCTTCCAATTCCAGTCTGAGTTCTTCAAATTGTATCATATCAATTCACCGTTTCTCCGCACGGAAAATAAATTTCTGCACTTTCGGCTGTCTTTCAGGTGCGGTCCGAAGACATCATTAACTATCCTATTATAATGTATAAATCATTGGTTGTAAAGTATTAAAGCGGATTTTTCAGCATTTTTAAGGAAAAATAATGATAAACACTGACGAGATAAAGTAAATAATCACAAAGATAAATTACTTGGGGTAATCGCTTGCCATTTTTTTTACTTTATAGTATAATATATTAATGTTTACCAATCTATCAAAGGAGGCTGTTCTATGGACTTTTTGGGAAAGGACTGTCCGGTCTGCTCCAAAAAATTTCAGGAGGGTGATGACATCGTTGTCTGCCCCAAATGCGGCGCTCCTTATCACAGAAATTGTTATAAGGAAAATGGGAAATGTATTTATCCTGCGTTGCACAGGGAACACAAAAGCTGGAAAGAAGTATATGACAAGAACCCTGATCCGATAAATTCCGACAACACAATCCATCACCAGCGTTTGGAAACAATAATATGTCCCGCTTGCGGTACCCCCAACCCCAAAGAATCAGTCAACTGTCAAAAATGCGGCTGTCTGCTCTCCCGAAATGTTATCTTCGGAGAAAATCAAAAGGAAACTTTTCGTCAAAATCCGTTTGACGAAAATCCCCAAAATCCGTTTACGGTGTTCATTGACCCTATGGCAGGGGTATCACCGGATGATGATTTTGACGGCGTAACAGGTGCAGAACTCGCTAAATTTGTACAGTCAAACACACCGTACTATATGCGTATCTTTGCCGATATCAAAAATAGGGGGAAAAGTCGTTTTAACATAATGGCTTTGTTATTCGGCAGCGGATGGTATCTCTATCGGAAGCAATATGGAAAAGGAGCTTTACTGGCTTTATTTAATGTCGCTATTTATTTCATTCAGATTTTAACGATGTATTACTCGTCTGATTTCTGGAAACAAGCGGTCGAGGCATTAACGGAAACTCAAATAGTTAATCCAACCTATCAGCAGTGTTTATATTGGATCATTCAAAATTTGAGCTACACTGAAGTGTGCTTGGCACTACTGCCGTCATTTCTTAATATCATTTCGTGGATTGTCTTGATCATCTGCGGATTGACAGCAAACAGAGGTTACTATAAACATATTGTTAAAAAAATCAAAAAAATAAAAAACACCGGCAACAGTGAGGAAATTTCTAAAAATATCGCCAACGCCGGCGGTGTCAATACTGCCATCGCTTGGGTGGTGCTGATATGCTATGTCATATTGACGATTTCATCGCTGTTCATATAACAGGCAATTACAAATGTTAAAAACAACAAACGCAACGGAGGCAACAAAATGAAAGTAAGAAAAGCAGTCATCCCTGCAGCAGGTCTTGGTACAAGAGTCTTGCCCGCAACAAAATCAATGCCCAAAGAAATGCTCACAATAGTCGATAAACCTGCTATACAGTACATTGTAGAAGAAGCAGTCAATTCGGGTATTACCGATATTCTTATCATTACTAACAGAGGCAAAGGGATTATTGAGGATCATTTCGACCGCAGTCCGGAATTGGAAGAAAGACTTCTCGCTTCCGGCAAACAGGATGTTTACGAACAGGTAGTGGGTATTTCTAAGCTTGCCAACATCTATTTTGTTCGTCAGAAAGAAACCAGAGGTCTTGGTCATGCCGTTAACTGTGCCAGATCTTTCGTAGGTAATGAACCATTCGCCGTTCTGTATGGTGATGATGTCATTATCGGTGAAGATCCTGCCTGCGGTCAGCTGATCAGAGCTTACGAAAAATACGGTAAATCCGTGGTTGGTATCAAATCTGTTCCCGAAGAAGCTATTTCTAAATATAGTTCCCTCAAAGTAGATCATTTGGAAAATAATCTCTACAGCTGTACAGATATGGTCGAAAAACCTCAGACAAAAGAAGAAGTACTCTCCCTTTACTCTATCCTCGGCAGATGTGTACTCACACCCGACATTTTTGATATTCTTGACAACACCAAACCGGGTGCCGGCGGAGAAATTCAGCTGACAGACGCTATGAAGACGCTGGCTCGTACAGTCGGTATTACAGGGGTTGATTTCACCGGCAAGCGTTACGATATGGGTGACAAGCTGGGTATCCTTGAAGCAACCGTTGAAATTGCACTCCAAAATCCTGCACTCGGTGATAGTTTCCGTGCTTATCTTAAAGAATTGGCAAAAACTCTTTAAATATCATCCTTACTTTGTCAAAAGATCCTGTCTACCTATATAAACAGTAGGCAGGATCTTTTCTTAATGAAATGAATTCGTGTATCACATTTGAAAAATCACTTGACTTTTATCATTGCTGATGTTATACTTGATGTTGTTATGCGTTGCATAGCGATCCTTGCTCCCCACTACCGTGGGAGCCATTAGTCCAAAAGGAGGTGCAATTTAAGATGGCAGTTATCAATTCTTATGAAGCAGTTATCGTTATTTCACTTAAGCTTGGTGAAGAAGCTGTTGCTGAAACTGTTCAGAAGTTCCAGAAGCTCATTGAAAAGCACGCTACTCTTGAAAGCGTTGACGAATGGGGCAAGAGAAGACTCGCTTACCCGATCAACAAAGAAGCTGATGCTTATTATGTTCTCTTTAACTTCAAGTCTGAGGCTGAATTCCCGGCTGAACTCGACAGAGTAACCAAGATCACAGACGGCGTTCTCCGTTCTATGATCATCAAAAAGGAAGAAGCTTAATTAAGGAGGCAGTGTAATATGAATAATGTTTCTTTAATCGGCAGACTTACCGCAGACCCCGAACTCAAACATACTCAGTCCGATATTGCAACAACCAGATTTTCTATCGCCGTTGATCGTACATATGCCCGTCAGGGTGAGGAACGTCAGGCAGATTTCATTAATATTGTTGCTTGGAGACAAACTGCAGAATTTATTTGCAGATATTTTTCCAAAGGACAGCGTATTGCCATTACCGGTCAAATTCGTACCGGTTCTTACACTGATCGTGACGGCAATAAGCGTTATACTTTTGATGTGCAGGCTGATAATGTAGAGTTCTGTGAACCGAAGCGTGATTCTTACAGCGGCGGTTCAAGCAGCTATTCTAATAATAGCTATTCTAACAACAGTAATCAGCAGTCCTATCGTCAGGAGCCTGCCCCATCCAATACCGCTTATTCCAGCGGTGATACGGGTGATTTTGTGGATATGCCCAATGACGAGGATTTGCCTTTCTGACATTCAAGCAAAGGAGGAAATAAACAATGGCAGACAGACCCGAGAGAGATAACCGCAGAGGCGGACGCAAGGGCCGTAAAAAGGTTTGTGCGTTCTGCGTTGACAAGGTTGATGTTATCGACTATAAGGATATTTCAAGACTTCGTCGTTTTATCTCTGAAAGAGCTAAAATTCTTCCCCGCCGTGTAACAGGCACTTGTGCTCGTCATCAGCGTGAGCTCACAGTTGCAATCAAGCGTGCAAGATATCTTGCTCTTATTCCCTATACAAGCGACTGATAAAATGGACCGATGCTTTACCGCATCGGTCTTTTTGATATATAAAGGAGAGTTTGATATGAATTATACTTACAAAACAAAAGGTACCTGCTCCAGAGCAATCAAATTCGATATAGAAGACGGTATTGTTAGAAACGTCCAATTTGAAGGAGGTTGTATGGGCAATACTCAAGGGATCTCCTCTCTTGTAGAGGGGATGAAAGCAATGGATGTCATCGATAAATGCAAAAATATTCAGTGTGGTTTTCGAGGAACTTCCTGTCCCGATCAGCTTGCCAAAGCAATCGAACAAGCTTTATCTCACTAAACACACAAAGCACCTCGACAGCGGCTTCTGCTGCCGAGGTGCTTGTTTTCTCGCAAAGTAGAAATCATTTTGGGTTGTAAAACACGAACCCTTATCAACTGATCTGTGGCATTGGAATCATTCCTATATCCGGATTGTAAAAATGCTCATAATTCGAGCTAAAAATACAAAATAGGAAATTACATTGGACTCAGTCCTTATTTCATTTTTAAATTGTATGTACAAAACTGCTCGGAGTTTTCATCCTATCATCGCCCGAAACACATAAGACACACGATTAACCACCGTATATCGTCGGCTTTTTGCCTTAATACTCCATTCAACAGTCCGACCAAGAATATCGAACTCACAGTCATCACGACAATCCTGAATACTGTGGAACTTTCGGGGTAAGACGGAGCAACTGTTCTGTTCAAATACAACACTGACACTTTTTCGTCATACATCAACAAAAAACGAACTATCCCCAAATGTCTGCGGTTAAGACCAAAGCGGAACAAAATAAACGAAACAAAATACATCCATCAATGGTCAACTATTAAATTGTACGATAACGCAAGGCTGCTCTGCCGAAAACACTAAATCTCAATGCTTCGATAATCGGCTGACTGTCATTGTCAAGCACCTTCATGCAATTCAAAAACATTTCCGAACTCACGACACATACGGTCGAAATATAAAGTAACATACAGTAGGAGCCGTCCTTTACATACGGAGCTGCTGCAGCTCACACTCAAAAAAGAGAACTGTCCTTACTCTGTCTTATCCTTGCTGAAGACCTCACACCAAGAGGCGACAAGGTCATCATAATTAACAGGTTCTAATTCGCCCATTGGAGCTTGCCTCCTTTCGTGGATTAGATAGAAAAGACCGAACCAATCATCCCTGCAGTCAAAAGGAAGGGTACCAACAAATCAATCACTCCCTATGATCATTTGTTTTTCTTTTCTTATCTTGTTTCCATTATACCACGTTTCTATAAAATGTCAACAGTTTTTTTGAACTTTTTTCAAAAAATATATATTAATATTAAGTTGCATTTACTATTGACTTATTAGGAAAATTAGCGTAAAATAGGTGTATTGACTATTATTTTTAAAGGAGTTGTTATGACAATGAGCAATAACGAACTTGAAAACTATGACGCTGATCTTGTTTCTTTGCTTGACGATGAAGGAAATGAGTATGAATTTGAAATTCTGGATGAAATTGATTACAAGGATGGTCATTATTACGCACTGATGCCTCTTTTCGATATTCCTGAAGAAGGTATTGATTCTCAGAGTACTTATATGATTTTTGAAGCTGTCGAAGATGAAAATGGCGAACCTCAGCTTGCTGAAGTGGATGATGATGAGCTTCTGGATGAAATCGCAGAGATCTTTGAAAAAAACTTTGAAGATGATGACAACGAGGAAAACGAAAACTGATATTGCGTAAGCAACTGTCAATCAACCGCTTTGTGTTCTCAAGGCGGTTTGTTTTGTTCTTTCGAGCATTGTTTTCTGTTTCTTCTTAAGATGATCTGCAATTATTTTTTGGAAATATAAAATATGTCTTGATTTTTTTTGATGAATGTTATATAATATTGTCAGACAAAAGATATATAATTTTGTTTATCATTTCTGCCCAATGCGTGAAAGCGTCTTTATAACCCTACACCTTTTTTATCGGGAGCTCGGTTACTCTTGCGGCGGACTTCAGACCTCCCGCTTCGGCGGACGAAGGGAGTATGAACCCGTGAGGAGGGCACCCACCTGCTTATCTCTGTAGGCAGGTTATTATAGACGCTGACGGTTGGGCGGATTTTTTTGTTTTTTGGCAGCTCGTTATTTTCGGGCTGCTTTTTATTATATTTTATGGTAAATATTACAATATTGTAGTTGCAATAACCTTGTTAAAAATGTATAATATATAAGTATTTATCCGCTATTGCCCCGTTTTTAGGGTAATTTTTAGGGGAGGTGAACTCAATTTGAAGGATAATAATCGTAAAAAAAATATCTTATTGACAGCTGTCCTTTTGCTCATTATCGCTATTATTGCGGCTGTACTGATCATTATTTCACTCAACATACAAAACAAAACAAACTCCCCCGTTCCCGATTATTCCGCAGATGATGTCGCGGTCAAGGTGATCGGTAAAATGAATTATAAAAATCTTATCCCTATCTCTTCAGAAAATATTTCCAAATATTATGATGTCCCCAAAGGTCTTGTCAGTGACTCGGCAATGTATATTTCTAATCGCTCTGACACCGGCACTGAGGTAGCCTGTTTTAAACTCGAAAATTCTAATGATGAAAAAAAATTGTTAGGTATCATTTCTGAATATACAAGTTCTAAAATCAGCAACTACAAAAATGTTAACGATACATCCGTCCAATCACGTACTGATGTTATTTATCCTTACGTTTTTGTCGTAATCTCTTCTGATACTGACAATGCTGTCACTGCATTTCAAAACGTCATTCAAACAGACAATGATGATTAAAAATTCCCCGACAAATGTTATTTACACTTTGTCGGGGAATTTTTTTACCGGTATCAGCATCTGTATATCATACCATTTTCGCGGCATCAGACTCATACAAAAAGCTGCCAAAAACATTGTCTCTGGCAGCTGAATAGATATATTGGATATATAATGGTTTACTTGATAAGGCTTATACCGTCCATTTCCTCCGGCTGAGAAAGTCCCAGCAGTTCCAGCATTGTCGGAGCAATATCTGCCAATCTTCCGTTGTCACGAATAACGCAAGGATGGTTGACAACACAGAACGGAACAAGATTGGTGGTATGTGCTGTAAATGGTTCACCGTTTTCATCAAGCATTTTGTCAGCATTGCCGTGGTCTGCTGTGATAAGTGCAATACCATCCATCTTCAATATAGCATTAACTACTTGACCAACACAATCATCGACAGCTTCTACCGCCTTAACCGCAGCTTCCAATACACCCGTATGACCGACCATATCGCAGTTAGCAAAATTCAGTATAATAACATCATATTTACCGCTTTCTATTCTCTCCACTACATTTTTAGTTACTTCATAGGCACTCATTTCAGGCTGGAGATCATAGGTAGCTACCTTCGGAGACGGGATGAGACATCTGTCCTCTCCTTCACTGACTTTTTCAACACCGCCGTTGAAAAAGAATGTTACGTGCGCATATTTCTCTGTTTCAGCAATTCTCAGCTGCGTCAGACCCTTGGAGGAAATATAGTCACCAAACGTATTGGTCAAAGTCTGCGGTTTAAAAGCAATCTGCACATTCGGCATTGTTGCGTCATACTGCGTCATACAAACATATGTCAGCGGGAAGAAACCGTTTCTTCTCTCAAAGCCGTCAAAACTCTCATCCACCAACGTTCTGGTAATTTCTCTTGCACGGTCGGGACGGAAATTAAAAAATACAACAGAGTCACCACTTTTAATCACCGCATTTTCTTCACATACGACAGGAACAACAAATTCGTCTGTTACACCGTCAGCATAGGACTTGGCAACCGCTTCAGCAGCATCATTTGCCTTGACGCCCTCTCCATAAACCATAGCAGCATAGGCTTTTTCTACACGATCCCAGTTGGTATCACGATCCATTGCATAGTATCGTCCCATAACGGTTGCGATTTTACCTGCACCGATCTCATCCAGCTTTTTCTGACATTCAATAATATAGTCTTTTGCACTGGATGGCGGAACATCACGACCATCAAGAAAAGCGTGAATATAAACGTTTTTAACGCCCATTTTCTTCGCCATATCCACAAGACCATACATATGAGTAATGTGGCTGTGAACGCCACCCGGGGAAAGCAATCCCATCAAATGAAGTGACTTGCCATCTTCTTTGGCATTATTCATCGCATTCACCAGTGCTTCATTTTCCAGTACTGTGCCCTCTTTGATTGCCTTAGTAATTCTGGTAAGCTCCTGATAAACAACACGGCCTGCACCAATATTGGTATGACCCACTTCACTGTTTCCCATTTGTCCGTCAGGTAAACCTACGTCCATACCGGAAGCGGCAATCAATCCTACAGGATTGGTCGAGAAAATTTTCTCCATATTGGGTTTTTTCGCTGTTCTGATGGCATTACCATAGTTAGTACCGATGCCAAAGCCGTCAAGTATCATCAGAATTAAAGGTTTTTTCATTTTGTTTCCTCCGATTTTATGGAATACGCAACGGAGATTGAGAGCATACTGTGTTTGTCTCTCAATCCCCGAGATGTCATTTTGTCAAACGTAATCGTATATTTTATCAGCCGTTGGTAGCTGCATCAAGAAGTACACCAAAATCTGCGGCTTTGAGTGAAGCTCCACCTATCAAACCACCGTCAACATCAGGCTGAGCCAGAAGTTCTGCTGCATTCTTCGGATTCATAGAGCCGCCGTACTGAATGGTAACAGCATCTGCTGTTTCTTTATCATAAATCTTAGCGAGCTGCTCACGGATAAATCCGCAAACTTCTTCTGCCTGTACAGAAGTAGCTGTTTTACCGGTACCAATAGCCCAAACGGGTTCATAAGCAATAATGGTCTTTTTTACATCCTCTGCAGAAACGTCAAAAAGATCAAGCTTGATCTGTCTTGCGATCACTTCTTCTGTAATATTGCATTCACGTTCCCAAAGAAGTTCGCCAACACAAACGATCGGTTTCAGACCGGCTGCCAAAGCTGCCTTTGTTCTTTTGTTAACGGTTTCATCGGTTTCACCGAAATACTGTCTTCTTTCACTATGACCAATAATAACATATTCTACACCAAGTTCAGTGAGCATATCTGCCGAAATCTCACCGGTAAATGCACCGCTCTTTTCAAAATGAACATTTTCTGCACCTACTTTAATGTTGGTATCTGCTGTCAGGTTGACTGCTGTTTCGAGGTTGGTAAAAGGTACACAAATAACTACTTCACAAGTTGCTTTCTCTGCAATCGGAATCAATTCTTCGATCAACGCTTTTGCTTCGGGACGAGTCTTGTTCATTTTCCAGTTTCCTGCAATCACTGCTTTTCTGAGTTCTTTATTCATTGTAATAATCTCCTTTATCATTATTAGAATGGATGGATGATACAACTTCCATTATTTTTATATGTACATATGTCGTGCACTGTATCGCCCACCACCAGTAAACAAATCCACAGCAGGTAAGAAGGAGTGAAGCAAAGCCCCACCCCTTCATCCTTGCAATATAATATTGATCAATCCTTGTCGTTGAGGCAAGCAATACCCGGAAGCACTTTACCCTCAAGGAATTCGAGAGAAGCACCGCCGCCTGTAGAAATATGTGTCATTCTGTCAGCGTAGCCAAGTTTTTCTACAGCAGCAGCAGAGTCACCGCCACCGATAATGGAAATAGCACCACTCTCTGCCACAGCCTTAGCAACTGCAATCGTACCCTGTGCAAAGTTTTCCCACTCAGAAACACCCATCGGACCGTTCCATACTACAGTACCTGCACCATTAAGTGCGTTAGCAAACTTTTCTCTTGTTTTGGGACCAATATCCAGACCCATCCATTCGCCCTCGATCTTATCGGACGGAACGATCTTAAATTCTGCATCTGCCTTGTACTCTGTTGATACAACGGTATCCTCCGGAATAAGGAAGTTAACTCCCTTTTCCTTTGCCTTAGCCATAATATCCTTAGCCAGTTCCACCTTATCCAATTCGCAGATGGAAGTACCTGTTGAATAGCCAAGAGCCTTCATAAAGGTATATGCCATACCGCCGCCAATAATAAGGGTATCCACCTTGTCAAGGAGGTTAGTGATAACACCGATTTTATCTGAAACCTTGGCACCGCCGAGAATAGCAACGAAAGGTCTCTTCGGGTCAGCCAGTGCACCGCCCATTACAGTAATTTCCTTCTGGATGAGGTAACCGCAAACAGCCGGGAGATAATCAGCAACACCGGCAGTAGAAGCGTGTGCTCTGTGAGCTGTGCCGAATGCATCGTTAACATAAATTTCTGCCAGAGAAGCAAGTTCCTTAGCAAATTCAGGGTCGTTCTTTTCTTCTTCTTTGTGGAAACGAACGTTCTCGATCAACTCTACTTCGCCGTCCTGAAGAGAAGCAGCGATGCTCTTTGCACTATCACCGATAACATCTTTTGCCATCTTTACTTCAAAACCGAGAGCTTTGGAAAGATACTCTGCTACGGGAGCCAAAGAATATTTCATATTGAACTCACCCTTCGGACGACCGAGGTGTGAACAAAGGATAACCTTTGCTTTGTTGTCTATCAGGTACTTAATGGTTTTGAGGGCCTCATCAATACGCTTTGGATCAGAAATATTGCCCTCACCGTCAAACGGTACGTTAAAGTCACAGCGTACAAGTACTTTCTTGCCTGCCACGTCAATGTCTTCAACTGTCTTTTTGTTCAGATAATTCATTTCAATAACATCCTTTCAGATATTGTGGACTACCCATTGTCTAAGTCTATGGGCTTCCTGCTTCATTGTCCTCGTAAACTACTAACTCCACAGGCGTAAATTCGGGCTGAACCATCCCTACTATGCTGTTATTGTAACAAAAAAGCTACGTTTTTGTCAACCTTTGAACCATCTATAGCCGATGGGATTGCGGCTGACTTTCTTTCAAGCTGTTTGGCAACAGCTCTTTTGCATTGCTACGGCATACAATCGCCATTACCATTTTATATCATTTACAATATTTTTTCAATAGGGAAAAAGCAATTTTTTAGATTTTATATAATAATGTAATATTTGATGGTTGTTTAATGAAATTGTAACTGCGTTTCAATATTGTTATCAGCTAAATCTTTTTGAGAAAGTATTTGTACTTTCTTATCTGGTATTTCTAATCCCCAATTATCCCAGCCAACATAGTTATTTCTCGCAAATAATTCAATCTTCTTCTGTTGTGGGAACATTTTGGTTATTCCATCAATGACTATTTCCGGTTTCTCACTGTGTTTACCTCGATGAACCGAAACCATTTGACGAATATTCCTTGCTCCACGCGGTGTTGGAAAACGACCCTTTTTAAAAGCTAAAACAAATTCTGTTTGTGAAAGTGTATATCTTCCGGGATTATGTACCTGTTTATCCCAAACAAAGGCAATTGTTTTATACTCAAATCCCCATTTAATTCCTAATTCAATAGAATTTGCCATTTGAGGTCCTGTTGTCCACATAAATAAAATACAATTGTCTGCCGTAATAGAGCTGACATCAAGCTCTTTTAGTTCTTTTAACTTTAGAGTTGGATATTGAAATTCAGCGGCACTAATAAAAACATTTTTTTTAAAACCTACATTTTCGGTTTTGATACTTGATTTATCATACTGCATTTTTCCTCCATAATCCCAAGGTGGATCAGCATAGATAATGTCATATTTTTCATTTGGCAATTTCGGATATATTTCAACCAAAGGATTAATCTTTTTCCTACGCTTTGCTTCTATGTGATAAATAGAATATCCCGTGATAGACTTATCAACCTTTTCATCCATATTCAACAACTCCTTTAGTATAATTATATATTATACTAAAGATATAAACAGATTGTCAACACATCAGCAAGAATGTTACTCATAGTCCGTTGACTCGAAACTCAAAAAGTTATAAGAGTTAAGTTATAGAGTATTTTTATCTCGGAGGTGAAATATATGATTAAATCCGATTTTGGCAACAGGATCAGAACGCTTAGATTAAAATCAGGACTCAGTCAAGAAAAATTTGCACTAAAAATCGATATGGACAGAACATACTATTCTTCCGTGGAAAATGGCAAAAGAAATATCTCTCTTACCAATATACAAAAAATTTCAGATGGATTTAATATAACGTTGGAAGAGTTATTTAAAGGATTATAAGGAAGGAAAGATTTGATAATGGCAACTCAAGAACTTAGAAAAAGAGCAAACTGGCAAACAATCAGTAATGCAAAAGCATTAAAAACAGAGGAAATTTTTCAAATATCGCTACAAACAGCTCTTGATTCTTTGTACCCTCATAAATTTAAAATAGATCGTCATCCCAAAGAGTTCGGAAATATATATTCTACTTATTCTCTCCCACAAGATGTATTGAGTCAAATATATAATATAAATATTAATGAAAAATATGCCAATGGCAATAATAAGTACAATTGGGGTATCAGTATGGATTTTGCTATAAGAAATATCGATAACGGAAAAATTCTTTTCGGTGAAATCAAAAGGCAAGATGGCTGGATTGAAACAACCGATATGCATGCCGGACGGGGAAATGCACACGAGAGACTTTGTAAATATTTTACTCCAGGATTAATGAGACTATTAAGACAAAAGAGCGGTATTTCTGAAAAAATACTGCCATTTTGGATTGTAATGGCAGGTGATATTACAAGAGATCCCCGTCGAAATAGAGAAATTGCATTTTGGTTTCAAGAATATACCAACAATTATTATATGTGGCGTAATACCAATGACGCAGGAAGTCTGCTCGACTTTTTTGAAAACAATCTGCTTCCCTATTTGTTATAGATCCATAACTGTATTTTTCATTAATAGATGACCTCCAAAAGATCAGGTTCTTAATCTTTTGGAGGTCAAATTATGATGATTATGACTTGCCAAATTCGGGATACCTCTCAAGTGTTTCCTGCATTGTACCGTCAAAAATCACTTTACCTTTCTGGAGGTAAATACATCTGTCACAAAAATCCTGAATATCACGGTTGTGCGATACATACAGTACCGTAATGTCTTCCTGTATCATTTCGTGAATTTTATCCTTACACTTTTTCTTGAATGCCGCATCACCAACACTAAGTGCTTCATCGATAACCAATATATCGGGATTGGTATTGATATTGATAGCAAAACCAAGACGGACTTTCATACCGGATGAATAAGTTCTGACAGGCTGATCGATGTATTCGCCCAAATCTGCGAATTCAATCACTTTCTGCTCAATTTCCTTGATTTCATCATCCTTCATTCCCAGTACGTAGCCTTTAAAGTAAATATTTTCTCTTCCCGTCATATCGTTAGAAAAGCCTGCCGTCAGTTCAAGAAGAGCCGATACTCTTCCTTCCACTTCAACGTCACCACTTGTCGGAAAACATACACCTGTTATCATTTTGAGTACAGTAGATTTACCGGCACCATTTTGTCCGATAATAGCCACCGACTCTCCCTGATGTATCTGAAAAGAAACATCCTCCAGTGCTTTATGACGCTTAAACTTTTTGGAATTATAAAACAATGCAAAGAACTGTTCACGACTGTTTTTATAAAGCGTATATATTTTAGTAACATTTCTAAACGTGATGATCGGTTTACCTAATTTTTTGGCAGATGTGTTTTCACTCATAAAACCGGTTCCTTTCGGGTAGAACTTTCAACGAAGCTTCTCGTTATCCTAACAACAATCTAACAAATATTGTAAACCCTTGACAATTATTTGTCAATAAATCGTTCGTCAAACAATATTCCCGAAATGACAACATTTTTGACTATTTTGGGTAAAAATCAAAACCAATATCCTTCGCTGCTTGATTTTCCACTCAACAAAAGAACCGCACACGCTGCCAGCAGCGGATAAACAGGAATTTCCTCGCTTAACCTGACAACAAATTCGTGCGGTTCAAGAATGCATCCTTCAACCGTACGGATGCTTCTCTGGAGGCTGACAAGCTTGCTCGAAAAGTCTTTAACACCCGATAGACTCAATGTATCATAGCTGGACATCGAACAACCCACTGCTGAAATTCTTTTTTTGCTGAGAAAATGCAGCGCCGCTCTATCAGATGTATCTACTACAGGTATCATCCCATATAGGTCAATATTTTGATTGATATGCGTTAAAGTATTTCCCAATATCAATATCCCGTCACGACAATTCATTTCCGTAAGAACCGGCAATGACAGTATGATAAATTCGGGATTTTGAACCATTTCATTCATTTTCTTTCCGTCACAATACAATACTCCTCCACTGTTGGAACAAGCCCTGACAATCGTTTGTGTCAGTATCCCCGAATCGCTGTCACCGCAAATAACAACCTTTTTCATACCATCACCTTACGGTTATTATGGTACGATCAGAGAATATTATTCATCGGTAGTAAAAAATATCCTGTTTCTGTTGATTGAAAATTTTAAGAAAAACGGTGAATTTTCTTTCGCGGATTTTTTTAAAGTGTGTTGACGCACAAGTCAGTAAGAGATATAATATAAATATATTTTTTGACGGAGGAAATTTTTATGAATATTTCACTGCTTGGCTGTGGACGCTGGGGATCGTTTATCGGTTGGTATCTTGACAAAATCGGGCACAATGTTACCATCTGGGGACTTCCCGATGCTCCTCAACTGATCGAACTCAAAACCACAAGAAAAAATAATATGCTCACTTTCAGAGACTCTATCAATATTACAGATCATCTTGAACAAGCGGTCAACCATGCTCAAACACTGATCATCTCCATCAGTTCTCAGGCCCTTCGCTCATTTTTGGGCACACTTTCAAAATATAACCTTGCCGGCAAGAGAATTGTTCTTTGTATGAAGGGCATTGAGGTCAACACTGGTAAACGATTAACACAGATTGTGGAAGATTTTATCGACGAAAAAACACAGGTCGGTATATGGGTCGGTCCCGGTCATCCGCAAGATTTCAGCAAGGGAATTCCAAACTGTATGGTGATCGATTCACGACACGAAGATTTCAAAAACGATTTGATCAAAGAGTTTTCCAGTGAATTGATACGCTTCTATGTCGGCAAAGACCTAGTAGGCAATGAGATTGGTGCCGCCGCTAAAAACACCATTGGAATAGCCGCAGGTATGCTCGATGGTCTCAATCTTTCTTCACTCAAAGGAGCACTGATGTCCAGAGGAACAAGAGAAATCTCACGTTTGATCAAAGCAATGGGCGGTAATGAACTTTCCGCCTATGGACTGTGTCATCTCGGAGATTACGAGGCTACCCTTTTTTCTCAATACAGCCACAACAGACGCTTTGGTGAAATGCTCGTGAAAGGCGAAAAATTTAGTTTGCTTGCCGAAGGTGTCGACACTACAAAGGCTTTAGTTTACCTTGGGGAAAAATATCGGGTGGATTTGCCCATCTGCAACACGGTCAATAATGTTATCAATAAAAATATCACCGCTAAAGATGGTTTGTCAGAATTGTTTATCCGTAGTATTAAAGAGGAGTTCTAACACATAACAAACAACGGAGGAAGGAGCCTGTCGTTTCTTTCCTCCGTTATATTTTTGCCCTGCCGATGCAGCACAAAAACACTTAATTCAAACAGTTCATTACCAAACCTGTGATCAGTTTGGGATAAAAATAAGTGGATTTCTGCGGCATTTTTTCCCCTGCCGCCGCAACATCACGAATTTCAGTTACTCTGGTGGGATTAAGTATAAAGGCACATTGTGCCGCACCATTATCGACAGCTGCTATTGCATCATCAAACTGTTTAACATATGTCAAATTGATTTGCTTTGCCATATTTTCGGCATCAATACCAAATATTTTTTCCAACACCAGTGTATGAAGTATCGTAACATCAAGCTGCTGCGATGCTTTACTCTTTTCGGGCAGAAGCTGAGCCAGAACACCAATGTCTTTTAAAACTAATATCGTACATTGGCCGTTACCGCTGTAAAAAGCAAATGCCTTTTTGCCTTCATCGTACAATTTTTTCAAACGATTTTCAACCGCTGTAGTATCAATATTTGGTTCGATGTCAAAATATTCTCCACATTCTTCAAGGAGCTTTTCCGCATTAAATGTCGGAAGATCACGTACAATTCTGTGTGTAGGCAAAACAACCAGTCCGGGATGTTCCATATCGACCAGCATCATCATCACATAGTTTTCACCACCGTTTCCGATGTTATTTTCCCGACAGTAATTCCGATAATTCAGAGCCGTTTCATAACGATGATGACCATCGGCAATATAAAGCTTTTTATCCGCAAAATCATCACAAACAGCGGCAATTTGCTCTTTATCGGTCACTACCCACAAACGATGTGTAACGCCATCGTTATCCGTCAGCTCTATCTGCGGAGCCTCGCTTGACAAAAGATCCAAACGATTAGTGATCTTATGCTCCGGATCCATATATAACGAATAAATTTGACTGAAATTACAGTTAGTTGCTTTCATCAGATTAAATCTATCCTGTTTTGCCTTGGAAAGAGTTTCCTCGTGCGGCAGAATAACTCCCTTTGAAAATTCCTCCAACTTCACACGTACAATACAGCCTTTAAATTTTGTGTGGATATTATTGACAGAAAATTCTTCTTCATAAATATAAACCGCTTCCTGCTCATCTCTTTTAAGTATCTGCTGTTCCAGCCAACTATTCAATATCTGTTTTGCCTGTTCATAGGGAGTTTCTCCCTTGGGAAGCTCCAAACGAATAATATTATTGGGATTTTTTTCGAGGTAACTTTGACGTTGTGTGTCACTGATAATGTCATAAGGCGGACATACCAATTCTTCAATCATACCAGCTTTTTCGGTATTAAATCTCAGTCCCCTGAACGGTTTGATTTCTGCCATTTGATATACTCCTTTTCGATAAAATATGATATTACTATTGTATCGTCATCAACCTGATGTGTCAATGCCTTATTTTCACGAAAAATAAATATCTCCCTGAGCGATAATACCGAAAATATTGGTATTGATAAAACCGCTTTGCCCCCAGAACAAAAGTTCCGGGGGCAAAGCGGTTAAGATATTAAATTATTGCCAATGAGGGGGTAATCTCACCGGCAAGTATATTATATGACAAACGACATTTCTTGTCAAGAGTTTTCACGAAATTTCACAAAAAAAAATCTCCTGTTGGCGCTACTATATCGAAACCGCCCTTCACAAGAGAGCGGTTTCGATCGTTGACAGTTATTTCTTCACTTTAATACCAAAGCTTTCGATTTGCGGGATCAAGCCAATACGGGGCTTATCGTCATCGGGAAGCTGTGGGAAATCGTATGCCGGATAGTCATTGCCCTCTACGATCGCAGGACCGTTAGGAGTAATGCATATATCCCAACCGACATAGCGAAATTCAGGGATAACCATAGCAGCTTTCTTTGCCATTTCCTTTACTTCGTCCATATATGGAAGTTGGTAACCGACAAATTGGATGCCTGTAGCAGGGTGAGCGTCATAATTGACCAATGCCGAAGTATGACCTTGCCCCGTGATGATACCCTTATCCAAGTCGAAATGACACGCCAATCCGCCGTTTTCCAGATTGTCGACAAATTTTCCATTATTGCCCATTTTAAATACAGCATAAAGAATATGTGCCTCACCGTCATTCACCAGCGTTACTACACGCAGACAGTTCAGAGAATACGGGTAAATTTTCGATACCTGCGGATGCTGAACGATCACTTCTTCTATAACACCGAAGTTTTTTTCAGGGTCAGTGACATATTGATACAGCTTCTCTGTGGATGAAAAATCAGCAACGTGAATCTTCTCAATTCCTTTGCCGCTTTCTCCGATATAAGGCTTGGCAAAGAAATCTTCCTTGCCCTGTATAAATTTTTCAAATTCCGGATAACCTATATCGGCAAGATCGTGGATCTCACGCCCCATAAACTCTTTGAATTTCTTGTCAAAAACGTTCTTTTCGTCAAATATGTAGGAATATTTTTCATCATTGAGCGTCATCACCATTCTCTTGTTTTTGAGTCTGGTCAAATAGGTTTTTCTCTGTTTTGCCTTGATCTTGTAAAACTCAAAGATAATGTAATCGTTATAGCCTGCACCATATCTGATACTGCAGCCGAGCATATCAAAAAATGTCGCCAGCTTGTTTTTGCCCGATTTTTGATGAACAACATTGATGGCATCCTGCATTTTTCGAAAGCTTGCTCCGCCCAATACTCTTTTGATATATCCTAAATTCATATAGATACCTGCTTATTCATTATATTTCGGAAAGAATTTCCTGTACAGACTGCTTGATGATATTCATACCCTCCACCAGTTCTTCTTCACTGATCACTAATGGCGGCATCAATTTGACAACCGAATTCTTTCTGCCTGCTCCCTCAATAATCAAACCATACTTAAAACATCTTTCCTCTACTTTATCGGCGAGTCCCTGTACGGGAATATTACCAAATTCGATACCCCAGATCAACCCTCTGCCTCTCAGTTCCAAACGAGCGTCAAGGGGAAGGATCTCCTTCTCGATAAAAGCTTTGACAATTTCTCCTTTTGCCAGACTTTGCTCTTCCACCTTATTTTCGAGCATATATTCCAGACCTGCCTTAGCCGCCACAAAGGCAAGCTGATTGCCTCGGAAAGTACCATTATGCTCACCGGGTTTCCAAATATCCAATTCAGGCTTAAAAAGTGTAATCGCCAGCGGCATACCATAACCGCCGATGGACTTCGACATAGTAACAACATCCGGCTGAATACCGGCACGTTCAAACGAGAAGAACTCACCGCTTCTGCAACAGCCTACCTGTACATCATCCACAACTAGAAGTATATCGTTGTCATCACAGAACTTTCTGACTCTTTGCAGCCATTCGACCTCAAATACTCTGATTCCGCCTTCTGCCTGAATTGTTTCAATAAAGAGGGCTGCAGGCTTTTCCACACCGCTGTGGTCATCATCGATCAGACGCTGCATATAGGCAACCGTATCTAATTCAGGGAACATATACGGAGCAGGGATAAAGGTAACATTTTCGAGAGCAGTACCTGCTCCTCTGCGTGATATTTTGTCCGTGGTAAGCGAAAGCGAACCGAGAGTCATACCGTGAAACGCACCCATCAGAGAGAATACATTCTGACGTTTTTTAACCTTGCGAACAAGTTTCAGAGCTGCTTCATTCGCATTGGTACCTGTAGGACCGGGGAACATAATTTTATAATCAAGACCTCTGGGTTTCAGAATTTTCTCCTCAAAGGTTTCAATAAATTCTCTTTTCGGCACGGTGTACATATCAAGAGCATGAATAATACCGTCATTCTGAAGATAATCAATCAGCTTTTGTTTGATTTGAGGATTGTTATGACCGTAGTTGACCGCACCGGCACCGCAGAAAAAGTCAATATATTTTTTACCGTTCTCATCTATAAAGTCAGAGCCGATTGCCTGTTGAAAAACAGTCGGAAAATGTCTGCAGTAAGAACGTACTTCGGATTCATAATTTTCAAATACAGATGTATTCATTTTGACATATCTCCGTTTCACATTATTATAATACATTTTGAAATATTACATAGCATATTTTACATTTTTTATTTTAATGCGTCAAGCCCAATATCGGTTAAAATACTCATTTTCAGGCACTTTTTGAAACCTACACAAAATAAAAAATATTGTAGAGTCATAATTGTGCGGTGTGACTGTCATCGCTTTTCCCCAAACAAAACGGCAGCTCCGACAACGGGGTGGAGCACCTTCGTCGTGTGTGGAGCTGTCATTTTGATAGGCTGCAATAGCACTTTATTTATCGGATAAGCACTTTACCATAACAGCTTTCTGAGCGTGCAGACGGTTCTCTGCTTCTTCAAAAATTTCATCGGCGTGTGCTTCAAAAACATCCTCGGTAATTTCTTCACCGCGGTGTGCTGGCAGACAATGCTGTACCATTGCATCGGGCTTTGCCAGCGCCATAAGTTCGGCATTAATCTGATAGCCGTCAAAAGCTTTCTTTCTCTTTTCGGCCTCGCCTTCCTGCCCCATTGATGCCCATACATCTGTAATGACAACATCAGCATCGGCGACTGCTTCCTGGGGTGTGCGGAACAGTTGGAATTTATCGCCGTATTCTTTAGCAAACTCCAGCACCTGTGCATCCGGTTCATAACCTTCGGGACAAGCAACAGAAATGGACATTCCTGTTTTAAGGGCACCAACGATCAAAGAATTCATCATATTGTTGCCATCACCGATGAATGCCATCTTAAGCCCGTCCAGCTTGCCCTTGTATTCACGAATAGTCATCAGATCGGCAAGGATCTGACAGGGGTGACAGAAATCTGTCAAACCGTTGATGATGGAAATACTGCCGTACTTAGCAAGATCTTCTACTTCTTTCTGCTCAAAGGTACGGATCATAATACCGTCAAGATAACGGGACAATACTCTTGCCGTATCCTGCACAGGTTCACCTCTGCCGATCTGCATATCCTTGGAAGAAAGGAAAATCGGCTGTCCGCCCAGTTGGTAGATACCGGTTTCAAAAGAAACTCTGGTACGGGTCGATGCCTTTTCAAAAATCAAGCCGATCGATTTTCCCTCAAGAAGCTTGTGCGGTATACCGTGTTTTTTTTCATATTTGAGCTGGTCAGCAAGATTCAAGATTTCGATTACTTCTTCGGAAGTCAGATCGAGCATTTTTAAAAGATGTTTCATTAGTTTAAGCCTCCATTATATTTTTTAGGATCGCAAGTCCTTTGTCGATTTCTTCATAGGTAATGTTGAGCGGCGGCAGCAATCTGAGCATATTTTTTGCTGTCAGTATCAGCAAACCGTTGGCAACACATTTTTGTGCGATTTCTTTAGCGTTGTCCTTTTCAGTTTCAATGCCGATCATCATACCCATTCCGGTCACACGCTTGACGTTGCTCATTTTCATCAGCTTTTCACGGAAATAATCGCCTTTTTTCTTAACCTCATCAAGAAATTCTTTGGATGTCACTCTGGAAAGAACTTCTTTGGCTGCGGCACAAGCAATGGGATTACCGCCAAAAGTGGTACCGTGGGTACCTGCTGTCATTACATCGGCTAACTTGTTGGTACAAAGGCAGGCACCGATGGGTACACCGCCGCCCAGTCCTTTGGCAGAAGTAATAACATCAGGCTTAATGCCGTAATTTTGATAACAGTAGACAGCCCCTGTTCTGGAAATACCTGTCTGTACTTCATCTACCATAAAAAGAATGTCTTTTTCCCTGCACAAAGAAACAACAGCATCGACAAATTCCTTGTCCAGCGGCATAACACCGCCTTCTCCCTGCACCAATTCAACAAATACGGCACATACGCTGTCATCAATATGCAGCTTCAGGTCATCGAAATCATTGGCTTTGGCATAGGCAAATCCTTCCGTAAACGGGAAAAAGAAATTGTGAAAAACATCCTGACCGGTAGCCGCAAGCGTCGTTACTGTTCTGCCGTGAAAAGAGTTAACAAGGGTAACAATTCTTTGTCTGCCCTCACCGTATTTGTCGTAACTATACTTACGAGCAATTTTAATGGCACATTCATTAGCTTCTGCCCCCGAGTTGCAAAGGAACACTTTATCCAATCCTGTCAATTCACATAATTTTTGGGATAATTCTGTCTGGAGCGGTGAATAATACAAATTGGACATATGCTGAATGACAGCCGCCTGTTCACTGACAGCCTTGACCCATCCCTCATCACAATAGCCAAGACAGTTAACGCCAATGCCGCTGGTAAAATCAACATATTCTTTACCTTCAACATCTTTGGCAACAGCTCCTTTACCACTCACCAAAGCGGTTTCAAATCTGCCGTAGGTATGCATCATATATTTATTTTCATCATTTTTAATTTGTTCAAAGGTCAAATAAAAAACCTCCTTTTTATTTTCAGCGCTGCTTTCCGAAATTTGGCAAGAAACAGCAACGCTAATTATTTTTTGATACGACATTCGATTTTTCTGTCCGTTACTCTTAGTAGAACATTGTGCCAATACCTTCGTCGGAGAACATTTCTATGAGAATGGAATGAGGTATTCTGCCGTCAATGATATGAGCTCGTTTTACACCACGGCGCACTGCTTCCACACAACAGTCGATTTTAGGGATCATACCGCCTGATATAATACCTTCTCTCTTGAGAGAGGGCACTTCGCTGACATTGACAACAGGGATCAATGTTTCTTCATCATCTTTGTCTTTGAGCAGTCCCTTGATGTCCGTCATCAATATGAGTTTGGATGCTTTGAGTTCTGCCGCAATTCTTGCTGCCGCAAGATCAGCATTGATGTTATACACAGCTCCGTTGTAACCGCCTGCTACTGTGGAGATGATCGGTACATAACCGTTTTTGGTAGCATCCTCGATCACTTGTGTATGGACTTCTGTGATTTCTCCGACATAGCCAAGGTCATAAGCAGATGCTTTTTTTTCTGCCATTATCATTCTTCCGTCCAGACCACACAAACCGATTGCTCTGCCGCTGTGCTGTTCTAAAAGCTGTACCAGACTCTTGTTGACCTTACCGGCCAGTACCATCTGTACGATGTCAATGGTTTCCTGATCGGTAACACGAAGTCCGTTGATAAATTTACTTTCCTTGCCGATTTTCTCCAGCATTCCGCTGATTTCGGGACCGCCTCCGTGCACCAATACAACATTGATGCCAATGAGCTGAAGCAATACAATGTCGCTCATTACAGCGTCCTTCAACTCAGAACTGATCATTGCGTTGCCGCCGTACTTGACAACGATGGTTTTTCCGGCATATTTCTGGATATAAGGAAGTGCCTGTACCAGCACCTTGGCACGATCCTGATTAGGAATATTATGCATTTTACTATCTCCGTACATTTTATTTTTATTCAAATCAAGTTCTGTAATCACCATTGATTTTAACATACTCATAGGTAAGATCACAGCCGTAAGCTTCGGACACACCTGTACCGTCATTCAGTTCTACTATAATGTCGATCTCGTCTTCCATTAAAATGGTTTTAGCGAGTTCTTCCGAAAATTCAATACCTGCACCGTTTTGACAAACATCAATTTTTCCCGCCTTTGATGCAAAAGAAACATCCACCTTATGCACATCCACATCACAGCCCGAATAGCCTATTGCACACAGAACACGTCCCCAGTTAGCGTCCGCACCAAACATTGCCGCCTTGAGCAAGCTGGAGCACACAACGGATTTAGCAACTCCTTTGGCATCGGCTTTTGTCTTTGCACCGCTGACTTTACAGGTAATCAGTTTTGTAGCACCTTCACCATCCTTAGCCATCATCTTAGACAAATCACGGCACACTTCCGTTAATGCTTCCAAAAATGTCTGATAATCTTCATTTTCGGCAGTGATTTCCTCATTGCCTGCCAATCCCGATGCCATCACAGAAAGAGTATCATTCGTCGATGTGTCACCGTCAATACTGATCATATTAAAAGTTTGATCGGCAGCGGTTTTCACTGCTTTTTGTATCATTTCTGCGGAAACAGCCGCATCTGTCGTAATAAAGCACAGCATTGTTGCCATATTGGGATGTATCATACCGCTTCCTTTGGAGATACCTCCGACAGTAATCGTTTTGCCGCCTATCACTGTTTGAACGGCTGATTCTTTTTTAACGGTATCGGTAGTCATAATTGCCTCTGCCACATTGGTTCCGCCCGACAGTTCTCCTGTCAGCTGCGATACCAATTCGTTCATTCCGTCAGCGATGGGCTCAATCGGCAATATCTGACCAATAACACCAGTAGATGCTACAATCACATCGGCCGGATCAATAGCGAGTGCATCAGCCGTAAGACTGCACATCTGCTCTGCCTTTGCATCCCCGTCAGCGTTACAGGTGTTGGCATTACCGCTGTTCACGATAACGGCTTGTGCATAACCATCCGTCAGATTTTTTCTGGTTACAGTAATCGGTGAGCTTTGCACAAGATTCGTAGTATACACTGCCGCCGCCGTGCATCTTTTCTCACAATAAATCAATCCGAGGTCACGTTTCGATTTATTTTTTCTGATACCGCAATGAATACCCGATGCCTGAAATCCTTTCGCTGCTGTTACTGAACCTTCTATATGTTGATATGCCATTTATCATTCCTCCTGTTTTAGATTTGTGGGAAAGGGCGCAGCCGCAGGGTTCCGTCCCGCTCATCACCCCACAAGCTTTTATATTGTGATCGGGCACAATCCGCCCGTTACTGTTTTCTGACTGCGTATTAGAAAGCAGGTGGGACAATCAGCAAACCTGCCTTTTCGTCTAAACCAAAAATAATGTTCATATTTTGTATTGCTTGTCCCGCCGCACCTTTGACCATATTATCAATCGCAGAAATAGCAACCAATGTACGGGTTCTTTCGTCAATGTGGAGAGATATATCACAGAAATTGGAATATTTGATATTGTGTATATCTGCATTAGCTCCATCCGGAAGAAGTCTTACAAAAAATTCGTTTCTGTAAAAATCTTCATAGACCTTTCTGATCTGCTCTTTCGTTACGCCGTCATTAAGGCGAGCATAACAGGTAGAAATAATACCTCTGTTCACGGGAAGAAGATGCGGAACAAATGTAATCTTTACATTTTTACCTGACAGTTTGGACAGAGTTTGCTCAATCTCAGGGGTATGACGATGATTGGCTACTTTATACGCGTGGAAGCCTTCATTCAATTCGGGATAATGATTACCCTGATTAGGCTTTCGGCCTGCTCCTGTAACACCGGATTTGGAATCAATAATGATGCCTTCTGTACCGACAAGACCATTTTTGACAGCAGGTGCCAAAGCAAGAGGAGCTCCTGTGGTATAGCAGCCGGGATTAGCGATAATTTTTTCACCCTGAATAGTTTCTCTGAAAAGTTCAGGCAATCCGTATACAGCTCTTTTATGCAAGTCTTTATCAAGAAATTCACCGCCGTACCATTCCTTATATTCGTCCTCACTTTCCAGTCGGAAATCTGCCCCCAGATCAATAAATGCTTTCCCTGCTTTATCACACTGTGCAGCCAGTTCCTGTGAAAGTCCGTGAGGAAGTGCCGCAAAAACGACATCACTCTTCTCTACTGCTTCATTCTGGTTTTTACACTCCATATCGCAAAGTGAAGCGTAAGACGGATATACTTCGCTTAATTTTTTACCTTCAAAGCTCACCGAGCTGACAGCTGCTATTTCAGCCTGAGGATGGGTCAAAAGTATGCGTACAAGCTCTGCTCCTGCATAGCCTGTTGCACCGATAATTCCTGCTTTTATTTTCATAACTTTTTTCCTTCTTATCTTTGATATGTGAACTACCCATTGTCAAGCCAATGGGCTTCCTGCTTCATCGTCCTCGTAATCTACTAACTCCACAGGCGTCAATTCGGGCTGAACCGTCCCTACTATTCTTTTATACGGAAAAAAATCCGTAACCGTTTTGTTATTTACCCTCATCATCGAGAGCTAGCCCACAGCCTTAAAAATTAATCCGATATCCAGAATACCACCATTCAATTTTCGTGTAAGGTCAGCCAAGTTTCATTGTCACTGCACCAGTGATTTTACTCGCTGTGCCTGAGTCTTAACGTTTTCACAGGCAGGTCCGCCGATCACATTTCTGCCGTTAACACAATTTTCAAGCGAAATGGCTTCATAAACACCTTCATCAAAAATATCACATATTTTCTTATATTCTTCAATAGGAAGTTCTTCCAGTGTGGTTCCCTTTTCAATACAAACAGCCACCAACGTTCCCGTAGCTTTGTAGGCGTCACGGAAAGGAAGTCCTTTCTTTACCAAATAATCAGCACAATCAGTGGCATTGATAAAACCATTCGCTGCTGCTTTACGCATATTATCAGGAAGTACCCGCATTGTGTCTATCATCGGTGTAAATGCTGTCAGACACATTTTGACCGTATCAATGGCATCAAAGATAGCCTCTTTGTCTTCCTGCATATCTTTGTTATATGCAAGAGCAATTCCCTTCATCACGGTGAGGAGGGTCATCAGATCACCAAACACACGTCCTGATTTTCCACGTACCAGCTCCGCAATATCAGGATTTTTCTTTTGAGGCATAATACTTGAACCGGTAGAAAAAGCATCATCCAACTCAACAAATTTGAATTCCCACGAACACCACATAATAATTTCTTCTGAAAAACGGGAAAGATGCACCATAATAATAGACAATGCACTTGCCAGTTCCATACAAAAATCACGATCAGATACACCATCCAGACTATTTTGGCATATTCCGCCAAATCCCAGAAGCGATGCCGTAATGGTTCTGTCAATGGGATAGGTAGTAGTGGCAAGAGCACCGCTGCCAAGCGGCATTTCGTCCATATGGCGATAAGCACATTCCAATCTGTCAACATCACGCAAAAGCATTTCTGCATATGCCATTAAATGGTGTCCAAAAGTAATCGGCTGTGCTCTTTGCAGATGAGTATAACCTGGCATTACTGCACCGGCATACTCCTCCGCTTTTTGACAGATAACGACAATCAGTTCTTTGACCATTGCTTT
Source organism: uncultured Ruminococcus sp. (assembly GCA_902802985.1). GTDB lineage: Bacteria > Bacillota > Clostridia > Oscillospirales > Acutalibacteraceae > UBA1213. Next base: position 4,560 of record CADCOE010000057.1, on the reverse strand, counting down.
AACATTCTGTACTTCCTTTTTGAGGTAAAGACGAATATCAAGCGCTACCTGATCGTTGCGGCTTCGAGCCGTATGGAGCCTTTTGCCTGTCTGACCGAGTCTTTGTGTCAACTCACCCTCTATAAAGGTATGAATATCTTCTGCATTAGGATCGATCGTCAGCTTACCGCTGTCAATATCAGCAAGTATGCCTTCTAATCCCTTAACGATTGCTTCGGATTCGCTTTTTTCAATAATACCGCACTCACCTATCATTGTAGCGTGAGCAATGCTGCCTTCTATATCTTCACGATACATACGGCTGTCAAATGAAATGGATGAATTAAAGTCATTGGTTTTTTTGTCGATTTCTTTTGAAAAACGTCCTGCCCAAAGTTTCATAGCTTTTACTCCCTGTGATGTAATTTGGTTAAAAAGTCGAGATTGGAGAACGGGGTCAAGCTTTCAATACTCTGCCAGCTCTCCACTCTCCGCCCTTTACTGACCACTTTCCTTTAAACAATAGACGGGCAAACAGTAAAATTCCACTGTTCGCCCTGAGCTATTATTTTGAAATTTTTTCGATATGAAATAATTCGGAATTATTCCTTGATCAGGTTTTTCTTAGCCTGAACCTTGATGGGAAGTCCGAACAGATTGATAAATCCTGCGGAATCCTTCTGATCGTAAACCTCATCTTCATCAAATGTTGCGATGTCCGAATCATACAGTGAATACGGTGATGTAACGCCGGCATCAATAATGTTGCCTTTATAGAGTTTAAGCTTAACATCTCCCGTTACCGTTTCCTGAGTAGAGTCAACGAAAGCCGAAAGAGCCTTTCTGAGCGGTGTATACCACTGACCAAAGTATACCAGTTCTGCAAAACGCAGCCCTACCTGCTGTTTGAAGTGGTAAGTATCTCTGTCGAGTGTAATTTCTTCCAGCTTATTGTGAGCTGCATAAAGAATAGTACCGCCGGGTGTTTCATAAACACCTCTGGACTTCATACCAACAAGACGGTTCTCTACGAGATCAACGATACCAATACCATTTTCGCCGCCGAGCTGATTGAGCTTCTTAACGAGTTCAACCGCTCCGAGCTTTTCGCCGTCAATGGCTACCGGAATACCCTTTTCAAAGGAAATGGTAACATAGGTAGGCTTATCGGGAGCCTGCTCAGGGGATACGCCAAGCTCGAGGAAGCCTTCCTTATTATACATCGGCTCATTAGCAGGATCTTCAAGATCAAGACCTTCGTGCGAAATATGCCAGATGTTTTTATCTTTTGAATAGTTGGTTTCTCTTGTTATTTTGAGAGGAATATTGTGTGCTTCTGCATATTCGATTTCCTCATCACGTGACTTCAGATCCCATTCTCTCCAGGGAGCGATGATCTTCATATCGGGGGCAAATGCCTTGATTGCAAGTTCAAAACGAACCTGATCATTTCCCTTACCCGTACAGCCGTGGCAAATAGCGTCTGCACCTTCTGCCAGAGCGATCTCTACAATTCTCTTAGCGATGATAGGACGTGCAAAAGAAGTACCCAGCAAATATTTGCTTTCATATACAGCATCCGCTTTAATCGTCGGGAATACATAATCCTCGATAAATTCCTTATTCAGATCTTCGATATAGAGTTTGGACGCACCCGTTTTCAGTGCCTTTTCTTCCAGACCCTCCAGTTCGGTATCCTGACCTACGTCACCTGAAACAGCGATTACTTCGCAGTTATCATAATTTTCCTTCAGCCAAGGAATAATAATTGATGTATCAAGTCCGCCGGAATAAGCAAGAACTACTTTTTTAATGTCACCCATAATTGTTACCTCCGTAATCATTTATCTTACGTTATTTATTATACACCATATTTGCATAAAATCAAGTGTTTTATGCATAATCGTTCCAAACCGAAAATTTTTGTTTGACTACACATTTTCATCAACATAAGTTAACGAAAATTATACACTATATTGCTTATTTTTCCAAATATCTTACTGCTTTTAAGATATTTTATTGCGCTCATCTGCATAGAAGCGGTCAATAATCAGAATTTTTTATGTAAATATGCATAAAATAATGAATATTTGCATAAAAAGAAAAGTATCAAATAGTTCTGTCCATCTGCATAAAATTATGATATAATCATTTCTGTCAATATTATTATCGGAGGTTTTACAGTTATGAGCAATTTTAAAGAAATTGACATCGCTACACTTGATGGCAACTTTTTCACCAAGATCGGTAAAGAATGGACACTGATCACAGCAGGCAGCAAGGACAAATTAAACACAATGACAGCCAGCTGGGGCGGTGTAGGCGTTCTTTGGAACAAAAATGTTGTTTTCAGCTTTATCCGTCAAAGCCGTTACACACTGGAATTCATAGACAACAATGATTATTATACTTTATCTTTCTTTGGCGGCCATAAGATGGAAGAACTAATATTCTGCGGCAGAAATTCCGGTCGTGACGTGGACAAAATCAAAGAAACGGGTCTGATCCCTGTTTTTGACGAACGGGCTCCCTTTTTCGAACAGGCTGAATTAGTACTGATATGCAAAAAACTCTACAAACAAACAATGACATCTGACAGCTTCATCGACAAATCATTGGCAGAACAAAATTATTCCGACAATGACTGGCACGAAGTGTTTGTCGGTGAGATTGTAAAGGCTGTTGTGAAAGTATGAGAAACGTATTGGTAACGGGAGCATCCCGTGGTATCGGGGCACAGTGTGCCCGTCTGTTTGCACAAAACGAAGACAACGTTTATATTAATTACTATCGCTCGCAAAAAAATGCTGAGGGGCTTCTTGATGAACTCCTCGGCAGCGGATTTTCCGCTCATATCATAAAGGCTGATGTTTCCGATCCAATACAAGTCAAGGAGATGTTTGCCCAAATCGAAACAGAATGTGTCGGGATCGACGTACTCGTCAACAATGCCGGCATAGCACAAACCAAACTTTTTACGGATATTTCGGACAAAGACTGGGACAAAATGATCGCTGTCAATCTCAGCAGTGCGTTTTACTGCTGCCGTGCCGCTTTACCGTATATGATCAGACGCAAATCCGGACGCATTATCAATATTTCTTCTGTCTGGGGACAGATTGGTGGCTCCTGTGAGGTGCATTATTCTGCTGCTAAAGCCGGTATTATCGGACTGACCAAAGCACTTGCACAAGAAGAAGGACTTAGCGGTATTACCGTTAACTGTGTTGCTCCCGGTGTGATACGCACCGATATGACCTCACATTTAAGTGAAGATGACTTTAACGCTTTGAAAGAAGAAATTGCTACCGCTGTCATCGGCACTCCCGATGACATAGCCAAAGCGGTATTGTTTCTGGCTTCTCCGTCCTCCTCTTTTATCACAGGACAAGTTCTTCCTGTCAACGGCGGTCAGTGCTGATTGATCAGTAAGCCGCCTAACAAAATCGAATGAATACGAACTGTCCATTCGCTGTAATATACATAAAACCTCCGTGTCGGCGGCTATACTGCCAACACGGAGGTTTTTGATAAGGAAACAGTTTACTGTTTATTTTGTCCATTCGGAATATTCACCGGAGGAACATTGCCCTGCTGCGGCATATTTTGAGGAATGTTCATCGGAGGAACATTATCCTGCTGCGGCATATTTTGAGGAATGTTCATTGAAGGAACATTATTCTGCTGCGGCACATTCTGAGGAATGGTATTTTTGTTTTGGTTGGACTGACCCAATCCGGCATTCACAGAAGCCGGTCTGCTCTCCTTGATAAACGCAAATATAGAGGAAATCAGTGAAAGAATAACGATCCCTGCGAATATCCATCCCATAATAGTAATATTCATTTCCGGATATTTCGCATAGAAAATATACGTATTTTCGGATGCGGTGGCCTTAGATATGAAACCAAGTGCCATACAACCCAGTGCCAAAACATCAAGCCCCGATACAAAAAATACCGACAATCTTTTAAGCACCCTGTTTTTGTATATAAATGAATGAATGAAAGGTTCAAACATAATAATAGCTGCAACGAACGCCAAAACCGACAACAAACCACCAAATACGGAAAGTCCGAAAGCATTAAATCCCAATTTAAACAATGATCTTAGGTTGTAACTGTAGGAATAAGTAGAAATCACCGAGTAATTGGCAAGCGGGAAAAACATCAGTACAAACAGCACCAATGCCAGCAAACTCGGAATATGTCGTGCTACAGAAGCGATAATATCAGGTGTTTTGATAACAGAAACAAAATTGTTCAGTAATTCACCAAAATACTTTCCGGCACTAAAGGGCGGTTTCAAACTTTGATGGCAGCGATTGCAGACAGTTGCTCCCGGCACAGCAGGCTCACCGCAGTGATGGCAAAAACCTTGACCGTCACCGTATTTGGTATTGCAATTCATACACACACTTTGATTGGGTATTAATTCTTTACCGCACACTCTGCAAAAACGTTTTGGCATCGGAGCAGGCTGATAATACTGTTGATTTTGCGGCATTCCATTTTGCATCGGCATATTCGGCTGCTGCGGCATTCCGTTTTGCATCGGCATATTCGGCTGCTGCGGCATTCC
>CADCOE010000056.1 GCA_902802985.1 uncultured Ruminococcus sp. | reverse complement strand
GCGGAGGCACTCCGCTGAAAAGGTGGACGAAACTTTTAACTAATGGTCGGGGCAGTTCTTCCGTATTATACTCACTTACTGCGTATCGGTACTCCGCTAATGAAATTCCTAAAAATTTATTGCACAGAATAACTTTTTGTTGTATTCTATTATGGTGAATATTAAAAATACGGAGGAAATGCAATGAAACACTATTCTACCCTGACTGTGATACTGTGCTTGTGTGCCGCTGTATGCACGGCTCTCACCGGTTGTTCTGCAAATCATTCATCTAATAAACAAAAAAGTGACTCTCAAACTCCATTATCGTCACAATCCTCTGAGCCATCTGCCACTTCCGATACGCCTTCCACTGCATCGGAAGTATCACAGCAGCCGTCTGAAAAATCAGATGAAACCACATCCTCATCCGTCAGTCAAACCGAAATCAAACCCTTTGTTCAGGAACTCCGACTCCTCAACGAGTACAGCAAAAAACTGGAAAGCGAAGGGACAAGAATATTTTACTATACCGAAGAAAGAAACGCCGGCGGTGAAGTCTATACCGGTGAAGAAAAAACCGCACAAATTCAATTCGTGCAATCCGTCATCAGGGATATTAACAATGACGGTCATTATGAAATGATCGTCAAGTATGACGGCAGAGGTACAGATATTAACAATGAGATCGATGATATGGGCGTGTTCGTCTATGACGTTGTAACCATTGTCGACGGCAAAGCAGTTGAAAGCGGTCACTGGTACAATGAAGAAGGCTTCCTCAACCACGGCTCAGCTCATTAAGGGGGGTATCAACAATGCGTCAATTAATAAAAAAAACAGCCATTGCTGCGTGTGTGATTGCTGCTGCCGGTATCAACGTTTTTGCCGCTTCAGATGAAGATATTTATGGCTGGTTTCAGGGTATCGGCTATATGGGTTCTTCACAGAACACTACTAAAATTTATTATGACACCGACAGCAAAAATATTTATCTGAAAACGGTCAAAGGGGCAAAAAGAGGAGATAAAGGTACTTACTATGATATATGGCTCTATGCATTAGACTCCGATGGTATCGCCAAAGAACAGGCTCGTCTGGGCTATTTCTGCTACGATACCTTCGAATCAGATGAATTTATGAGAGGCTACTACAACGATTTCAAAAAACTATCCCCCGAAGAATTTGGCGAACAATATTCTGCCTATGATAATCAATATCAGGAAGTGGATGCCGAAATCGGAATGATCGATCTCCGTATCGGAAATGACTATTCCGCCGTCAACAGCATCACCGTCACTATCGGTGAAACAGCACAGCTTCCTTCAAAATATCTGCTCAACGAGGGGGACACCGTCAAAACGGAATGGAAACTCTCGGACAACAATATCATTGATATTGACGAAAACGGCAATGTCACGGGCAAACAAACAGGAACTTGTATCGTCAGCTTGTACCTTGAGGGAATTGACGAATGTTTTGCCGAGTATCCGGTAGAGGTACTATAAATTTTTCAAATAAATAATAAACAAAAATAAACAAAGCGTGTACACTCAAAAAATCGTACACGCTTTGTTATTTTTGCGTATAAAATTCCTTAACGGAAATTTATTCTTTCATTTTGCACTATAATTAATCTTAGCGGAAATCGAAAAATAAGATGTATCTTTCCCTCACACAACAGAAACTACTTTTCAGTATCAGAATTGCTCCTCTTATTTTATCCATCGTGGCGGACATACGCTAAAAAACAACAACATAAAAAACATTATCCCGAAACACACCAACAACGGCACAAGAAAATAATCGCACCTCTTGCCGCTGTTATATAACGCATATGCCATCCACTGTACTGCTGCCAGCAGCAGTATGATGACACCATACCGCCACATTGTGTCCGTCACTGATTTCAACATCCCAAACGCTCCCCCTACAAACCCATACAAAAAAATAATCTTGCTGCATACAAACCTTGCCAATGACGGTCTAAGACAAGACAACTCCACAAATACCCAAAAAATATACACAATAGCATACGGTTTGACCCATTCCCACGCACTGTCGTTGATACTGCCCAGCAGCCAACTCCACGCCGCTCTGTCCGACAACTGATATGAAAGCGACAGTATCGTGCCAAAGACGAAAATCGCTGCCACACTAATAAACCAAAAATATTGTTTCGCCGTTTTTTTCATACCGTCACTTCCCTCACAAAAAATGCCATACCCATTCTTATGAACGGATATGACATAAAATACCTGCGGCGGCTATATGATAAAAATAAGAGCGGTTACCAATGCCCCGGCAGCGGCTGCTGCGATCGGCAAAAGCCATAGCCTCAGTGTATTCCGTTTGATTTTGAACGATGACGGTGCCCCCATTTCTTTGAGCATAGCACGAGCTTCTTTTTCAAGTATCGTCCGCTGAACTGATGCATATTCGGGCCGGATAATGAGGATCGCCCGTTCATAATAATCACTGCCGGTATCATTCACTTCAATGATGCTGTGGTTAATTCCTTTTATCACACTACAGTCCTCCTGCTCTGTTTCGTTGAAAAAAGTATGGACGGCAAAAAGAGTATTTAATCGTAGTTGGATAATAAGGATGTATTTTTACCCTTAAAACAACAAAAAAATTTTTACGGCAAAATTCGCTTGTCTATTTTATTCTGATATGATATAGTATCATATCGCCAATTCAATAAAAGGAGAATTTATTTCTATGACCATTACCGGAACAAAGGCATGGCAGTCCTACACTGCACTTTGTAAAATGCTGGAACGCAATGAAATCGACTTTGAACGTGATGACAAAAATATGTACGCCAGATGCACCGTCAGCGGCAAGGATACCGATATGAACTTTCTTTTTACGGTCGATGCCTCCAAAATGCTGATTACACTGTATTCCATCATCCCTATACAGGTAGAAAAGGACAAAGCATCCGATATGGCTCTTGCACTTTGTGTCATCAACAACGGTCTTTCGGACGGAGCATTCAGCCTTGATACAAGCAATATGCTTGTTTATTACAAAATGACATCCAGTTTTTACAATTCCAAAGTAAATCCCTCGGTATTTGAATATATGCTTTCCGAGGCGGCCGACGTGATGGAAGAATATTTCATCAAAATCAAGAAATTGATCATAACAGGTGAGCCGTATATTAGAACCGGCGACTCTTCGTCCTCGGTACTTGCCCGCTATCTGATCAGCAAAAACAATCAGTCGGGAATTCATCTGACGAATTAATCCCACCGGCACCGCATACTTATTACGGAAATAAGGAGGCGGTGCTTATGTATTTTATTATCAAAAAGAAAACCGCAGCATTGGTACTGTCTGCGGTTTTGCTGGTCAGTGGAGCAATATTTATATCGGCAGGATACGGCAAAACCTCTGTTCCTGCCATAAGCACAGATGTCAACTGGGGACTGAGCTTTCAAAACGACGGTGATCCCCCTGTCGGAAATGCCAGTGTTCAGGAACTGCAAAAACTCAATGCGTATTATCTTGGCGACACCAGTCAAAAAACCATCCACCTGACCTTCGACGCAGGATATGAAAACGGCTACACAGCCAACATTCTGGATGTACTTAAAAAACATCACGTCAAGGCAACCTTTTTTCTTGTAGGAAATTTTATAGAAACATCGCCCGATCTGGTCAAACGAATGGTGGCAGAAGGACATACTGTAGGCAATCATACCTATACTCACCCCGATATGTCCGCCATCTCGGATGAATCATCCTTTAAAGCAGAACTGACCAAACTGGAAAATCTGTATCAGAAAGTAACAGGACAGCCAATGAAAAAACTCTATCGTCCCCCTCAGGGCAAATTCAGCGAAAGCAATCTGGCAATGGCTCAGAAAATGGGCTATAAAACTATTTTCTGGAGTCTTGCTTATGTTGACTGGTACAATGACAAACAACCCACCAAAGAAGAAGCCTTTGACAAGCTTATTCCCAGAATACACAATGGTGCGATCGTACTCCTTCACAGCACCTCCAAAACCAACAGTGAAATTTTGGATGAACTTCTGACTCAATGGGAAACAATGGGCTATACGATTGCTCCGTTAGCCGTTTAATACAAGTGGATTGTCAGCGGCTTTCAATCCTTTTCAGCGGTTTTGGGAAAGGGGTTCGGGGAAGAACCCTTTTTCCGCCGGAAAAGGGTTTTCTCCGGGAAGCTGACGGTCAAAACAGATTTCCTTAGGGGGAATTACTCCAAGGCATTGAAAAATGACTGCGAATAAGGTAGAATAAAACATACTATAAAATGATAAGGACGGAATAAAATGGAAAAAATACAATTTGCTGCCCCCTGCCTGCTCGGCATTGAGGGTGTGTGTGCCGATGAATTGAAACGCCTCGACATTGAAAATGTCAAGGCGGAAAACGGAAGGGTATTGTTTGAGGGTGATTTCAACACACTGGCTCGTGCCAACATAGGCTCACGCTATGCCGAAAGAATTCAAATTCTGCTGAGTGAATTTCCTGTATACAGCTTTGAGGATCTGTTCCGTGGTGTTAACAGGATCCGCTGGGAAGACTGGATCGGTGAGCGTGACACCTTTCCTGTCAAGGGACATTGTGTCAGCTCCAAGCTGTCGAGCGTACCCGACTGTCAAAAAATCATCAAAAAATCTGCCGCCAAACGACTCGGCGCCAAATACGGCACCGATTGGCTGGAAGAAAGCGGCTCTGTCCATCAGATACAGTTTCTGATCATTAAGGATAAGTGCAGCATTATGCTTGATACCACCGGTGCCGGTCTGCACAAAAGAGGTTATCGTGCCAATGCCACCACTGCTCCCATCAAAGAAACCCTTGCCGCTGCTATGGCGGATATTTCCCGTATCAGGCATTACAGTACCGTGATCGACCCGTTCTGCGGATCGGGAACGATATTGATAGAGTCCGCTCTCAAGGCACTTAATATTGCTCCGGGACTGCGAAGAAAATTTGCCTGTGAAAACTGGGGGGTTGTGCCCGCCAATGCGTTCCGCACAGAACGTGAACGGGCGCAGGATGCCATCCGGCTGGATGCGGCATTTCAGGCTTACGGCTACGATATTGACGATGAAGCGATCGAACTGGCTCTTGCTAATGCCAAAAAAGCCGGCGTTGAAAAACGGATCCATATTGAAAAACGTGACATCAAAGATTTCTACGAAAATTTTGAACGTGCCTCCGTGATCTGTAACCCTCCCTACGGAGAAAGATTGCTGGATATGGAACAGGCACGGGAACTGTATAAAATAATGGGACAAAAATTTTTCAAGCGTGATGGCTGGAGCTACAGTATTATCAGTCCCGACGATAACTTTGAAACCATTTTCGGCAGACCTGCCGATAAACGAAGAAAACTCTATAATGGTATGATCAAATGTCAGGTATATATGTATTTCAGAAAATAAGAAATAGGATGGATACCTCTCTGTATCCCACCTTTCAACAGACAATCAAAACCGGACAGAACATCAGAGGGATAGACCATCTCTCCGGTGTTCTTTTGTATCAATGAAAAGGAGGAAGGAACCTTGTCATTTGTCCATTTGCATGTACATACAGAATACAGTCTGCTGGACGGTGCCTGCAAAATCACAGAACTGGTCAAGTATGTCAAAAAACTAGGTCAAACATCGGTTGCCATTACCGACCATGGGGCAATGTACGGCGTAATCGACTTTTATAAAGCTGCCAAAGCCGAAGGAATTAAACCCGTGATCGGCTGCGAGGTATACGTTGCTCCGAGAAGTCATACTGATAAAACCACCGAGTTCGACCGAAATCCCTCCCACCTCGTTCTCCTGTGCGAAAACAATACAGGATACCACAATCTGATCAAGCTGAATTCTCTTGCCTGGACGGAAGGATTTTACGGCAAACCAAGAGTCGATATGGCAATGCTCGAACAATATCACGAGGGACTGATCGCCCTTTCTGCCTGCCTTGCGGGAGAAATTCCCAAAGCACTGCTCCGCAATGACTATGAAGGTGCCAGACAAAAAGTACTGGAATATCGTCGGATTTTTGGCAAAGATCATTTCTTTCTGGAACTGCAGGATCACGATATGCCCGAACAAAAACATATTTTGCCGTACTTATTCCGCCTTTCTGAGGAATGTGATATTCCTCTTGTCGCTACCAATGACTGCCACTATATTGAACGCTCCGACAGCCGGCTTCATCATATTTTGCTCTGTATTCAGACCAACCATACCGTTAACGAGAAAATGAGCATCGGCTTTCCGACCGATGAATTTTACGTGAAAAGTGAAAAAGAAATGGCAGCAAGATTTCCACAGGAAGCACTGGATAATACCGCTAAAATTGCCGAACGCTGCAATGTGGAATTTGAATTCGGCAAGCTTCGGCTGCCGCATTTTGATGTCCCCGGCCATCGTGACCACACAGACTATTTCCGTGAGGAATGCTACAAAGGACTGCACAAACGCTACGGAAATACGCCTGACTCCAAGCTGACCGACCGTTTGGAATATGAGATCAGCACCATTGACAAAATGGGTTACATTGACTATTACCTGATCGTCAATGACTATGTCAGCTACGCCAAACGATCAGGTATCCCTGTAGGGCCCGGCAGAGGTTCGGGCGCAGGCAGTCTTGCTGCTTACTGTATCGGCATTACGGATGTAGATCCCATTAAGTACGATCTGCTCTTTGAACGCTTTCTCAATCCCGAACGTGTCAGTATGCCCGATTTTGATGTAGACTTCTGCAAGGAAAGACGACAGGAAGTCATTGATTATGTTGTCCGCCGATACGGCAGCGACCACGTGGCACAGATTATTTCATTCGGTACAATGGCAGCAAAGGGTTCCATTCGTGATGTAGGACGTGCTATGGGATTGCCCTATTCCGTATGTGACACTGCTGCCAAGCTCATCCCCTCTGACCTGAATATGACGATTGCCAAGGCATTGACCGTTTCCAAAGAACTGAAATCTCTCTATGAGTCCGACAGCAGCATACACGAACTGATCGACACTGCCGCCAAGCTGGAGGGGACTCCCCGCCACACCACAATGCACGCTGCCGGTGTTGTTATCACTGAAAAGCCCGTCAGTGATTATGTTCCGCTTGCCCGAAACGATGACGCTGTCATCACTCAATTTCCGATGACTACCCTTGACGAACTGGGGCTGCTCAAGATGGATTTTCTGGGACTGAGGAACCTTACCGTGATGGATGATGCCGAAAAACTGATCCGCAAAACAGAACCTGATTTTTCTATCGAGCATATTCCCGATGACGACAAAGCGGTATTTGAACTTTTTGCCTCGGGCGATACCGAAGGCGTCTTTCAGTTTGAGTCGGCAGGAATGAAAAACGTTCTGGTTCAGCTTCACCCTGAAAACATTGAAGATATTATTGCTGTCATTTCTCTTTACCGTCCCGGTCCGATGGACTCTATTCCCCGTTATATCGAAAATCGGCATCATCCCGACAAAATCACCTATCCGCACCCTTCACTTAAACCGATTTTGGAAGTCACCTATGGCTGTATCGTTTATCAGGAACAGGTAATGCAGATATTCCGCTCATTGGCGGGCTATTCTCTGGGACGTGCCGATATTGTACGCAGAGCGATGTCCAAAAAGAAAAAAAGCGTGATGGAAGAAGAACGCAAAGTATTCATTTACGGTCTGGAGGACGAAAACGGCAATGTCACTGTAGACGGCTGTATCAGACGTGGTATTCCTGAAAGTACGGCAAAAGAAATATTTGCCGAAATGGAAAGCTTTGCTTCCTATGCCTTCAACAAATCACACGCTGCCTGTTATGCGGCCATTTCCTACCGTACTGCCTACTTAAAGTGTCACTATCCGTGTCAGTATTTTTCAGCACTGCTGACAAGTGTTCTGGATAATTCAGGCAAGGTTGCCGTTTATACGGATGAATGCCAGCGCCACGGCATCAATGTACTCCCCCCTCACGTCAACAGCAGCAATATCGGCTTCACCGTACATAACAATGAAATTCGTTTCGGACTGATGGCCATTAAAAATCTTGGCAGAGGGCTCATCGAAAAAATCGTGCGGGAACGGCAAAACGGACGCTTTGAGTCATTTTACAGCTTTTGCAGCAGAATGTACGGTACAGAACTCAACAAACGGGCTTTGGAAAGTCTCATCTACTGCGGTGCTTTGGACGGACTGGGTGCCAATCGCCGCCAGATGATGACCGCATCGGATACCTTTCTGCAATATATCCACACACACCGCTCCAACAGTATTGACGGACAGCTTGACTTGTTTGGAATGAACACTGACGACGGTACTGAATTTTCTGAGCCGGAACTGCCTTCCCTCAGCGAATTTCCGTATGCCGACCTGCTCGAAAAAGAAAAACAAACGACAGGCATTTATCTAACAGGACACCCTCTCAGCGATTATGACGATGTCATTCGTCAGCTTCATTCAGACCGTATCAGTGATATTCTCAGCAATGACAGCGGCAGTTATCCCGACGGAAAACAAACCGATATATTGGCTGTCATCTCCAAGGTAAAACTGAAAACCACCAAAAATAATCAACAAATGGCATTTGTCGAGATCGAAGACCGTTATGGCTCCATTGAAATGCTGGTATTTCCCAAAACACTTAACGAATACGGCGGTTTAATACACGAAGGAAACATTCTGCGTATTTTTGCCACGGTCAGCAGCCGTGAAGAGGAAGATAAAAAGCTGCTTTGCAATAAAGTAATGACCGCTCCCAAACACGTCGGTGAGATCAAAGAACCCACACATCCCTCTCCCTCAAAATCCCCCCAAAAAAGGGGCTTATACCTGAGAGTCCCTCACGAAAACAGCACAGATTATCGCAGAGCAATCCAAGTGACGGATATTTTTGACGGCAGCACACCCCTGTATATTTACTTTATGGAAACCAAAACACTTCGTCGTGCCCCCTCCCATATGTGGGTCAGTCTGAACGATGTGATGATCAATGAACTCAAAAAACGCATTGGTTCTTCTAATGTTGCCGTAGTGGAATGATAGCTTACACTGCCATTTCGTGATCATCAAATAACCGGAGCATCCGCCTATTGTATATCAGGCAGCTGCTCCGGTTATTTTCATTCTTCTTTTCGGTCGATTGCTTCTTCGTTTCCGTATTTTTTCAAAAGTTCTTTCATCAGAATATAAATGTTGGCTGACGAATTTCCTTTGGAAAAATCTTTGATCGCTTTACTCATTGCTTCCAGCTTCTCAGGATGAGAAATCAGATCCGTGATGGTGCGTGTACAGCTGTTATCCTTTTCCAGCCTGACAGCCATATGCTCTCTGATAAGAAAGTCCGCATTCTGTTCTTCCTGCCCCGGTATGGCTTTGAAAATGCCCATCGGCAGTCCTGTAGCGATCGCTTCACTGACGGTCAGTCCGCCCGGCTTGGTAACGATCATATCTGCCATCTGCATATATTTTTCCACTTCATTGGTGTAATACATCAGTTTGGTGGGCTTGGAGGGCTTTCTGTGGCGTGACAAGCGGGTGATCGACACAGGACGGGAGGATTTATCTATACTGAGGATAGTATTATTCAGGTTAATCTTACTCAGATAGCGGTCAAAGGTATCATAAAGTTTTTCATTTTTACCTGTGATAACAATGACCTGAAAATTGGCAGGGGACTTGACAATTTTATGATAAATTTTCAGTATGTCGGTTACACCGAAGCTGCCTGCCATAATCAAAATGGTGGGAATATCAGGGTTCATTCCCTCACTTTCAAAAGATTTCTCCCGTTCATAATGCTTATAAAACTCCTGCTTAACAGGAATACCATACGGATACAGCTTTACTCTGTCTACTCCACGGTCTACCATCTGGCTGACCATCTCACGGCTGGACAGAATATACGCATCCACCAGATCGTTGATATAGGTCTGATGAATGGCAAAATCTGTTACAATACTGATGATCGGAATGGGAATTCCCGTGTGAGATTTTAATGCCGTAAAAATTTCCGCCGCAAACGGATGCGTTGTGACAATAATGTCCGGCTGAAAGTCATCCAGCATCGGTTTCAGTTTATTACGCACCGTTGAGCTGACGATCTCAACGGTTTTATTGAGCGTGGTATCCACTGTATCCGCCGATTTATAAACATAGCCAAATAGTTTTGGGGTCTTGGTCGCAAGATAAACATATCCCTCTGTCACTGCTTTATTGAGGGTAGGACTGATATATTGAATAGTATCGGTAATTCTTACTGCCGAATACGGGTTGATTGATTTAATATATTCTTTCAAAGCATTAGCGGCTCTCATATGACCGCCGCCGGTCGTTGCCGATAAAATCAATACTCTCATAACATCATCCTTTCATATAAAATAAATATTTAAAGTAATTATAATTATACAATATTTTTCCTATATTTTCAACCATATTGACAGCAAATGAACGAAAATTGGTATTCTGCCGCCGCTTTTCACATCCAAATCTGTACATATTTTCCAACCTTCCCCTCTGATCCCAAATTCATTCGGTATAATTAATACAAAATTAACCGGTTTATGTAATTTTTCTTTGGAAGGTTTTTATTACATAAATCTCTTTACATTTTACTGTATTTCGATGTATTATAGTATGTAGTAAAAAAGAATGATTACTGTTTTGATTATATCGGAGGTATCACCTTATGGAAGAAAAGGAAGTCAATATTTCGTCAATGAAGAGTGTTGCAGCAGACGAGATTATTGCCGACGAAACCAAGGCTTCGGACACAGCCGAACATCTCGATGCCGATGCTCCTCTTACTTTTGATATTCAGCCGGAAAACATAAAAAATAATAATAGTGAAACTGTTTTTGTTTCCCCTGCGACTGACCGTCAGCCCGTTCATTTCGGAACCGCTTCGGAAACACCAAACAATCACAAGAACACCAACGCCGATACGGATGATGACGGTATTGTTTTTGCGGAAATTAAGGATAGTGATAAAAAAGGAAAACGTTCCTCTATTAAACAGAAAAAACGAATTCCTGCCGCTGCTGTTATTGCCGCTGCGGCTGCTGTGCTGTGTATCGGTGCGGTAGGTGCTGTCATCGTAACCGCCAACAATCAATCGGTTCCTGTCAGCACACAGCCCGAGAACACCGTTGCCGAAGAGTCGGCTGTTTCTGATACGGTCGTCAACTCCAATGAAAAAGCAGTTCCCACACAGGTTTCGATCGCTGAAACCTCTTTTACCCTTCTTGGTACGGATAAGTCCAATATCAAGTTCGGCAAAGATGTTACCGTGGAAGGAATTGACCTTTCGGGTAAAACACTCTCTCAGTCATTTGATGCTATGCAGAAAAAATTGCTTGACCTTAGGGAAGAGATCTCCATTACTGCTCAAAGCGGCAGCAAGACCTGTGTACTGACGCAGGATGATTTTGAGTTCGATTCCAACCTCGCCAATGTGCTGCTTCAGGCCTATCATTTCAGCCGAGGTGAGCTGACAGAACCAACCGTGGAAACCATCACCGTTGGGAACAAAACAGATTTTAAGGTAACAACGGTCATCAACCAAAAGTCGATCGACAATGCCGTTAAAAAAGCTGCTAAAGAATTTGACATTCAGCCTGTCAATGCTCACGTCAAAAAGTTTGACCCCTACGCTAAAGAAAAGTTTACTTATGCAGACGGTACCAACGGATTTCTCGTTGATCAGACCGAACTGAAAAATGATATTCTGGATATTCTGTCACAAAGTGAAAAAAAGGGTTCTTTCTCTATTGAAGCCAAGGAAACTAAATATAAAATCTCGATTGCCGATGTAAAAGCTAACACCAAGCTCATTGCTTCTCACAGAACCACAGCGGCAAATGTCTATAATTCCAATGCCAATATGGAACTTGCCATCAAAGCAGCAAGCGGTACCGAAGTAAAACCGGGTGAAACCTTCTCTTTTAACGAGATGACAGGCGATACCACCAACGGTTACGAACATACCTATAGCAACGGTGTCGTAGGCAGCTACCTGCCCTCTACTGCCATTGTTAACGGTAAATACGAACAGCAGTACGGCGGCGGTATCTGTCAAGCATCCACCACGTTGTACAACTGTGCTATGAAAGCAGATATGGAACCTGTAGAACGTCACGCTCACCAGTTCCCATCCTCTTATGCGGATTATGGTCTGGATGCAACGGTGGACTACGGCAATCTGGATATGAAATTCAAGAATACAAAGGAATATTCCGTATTCATTGCCACCTATGTATATGACAGCAACGGCGACGGACTTGACGAACTGAATGTAGAAATGTACGGTCCCATTTCCACTGAGTATGATGAGATCGTTACAGTAGGCTGGGTCTATTATGCAGGCGATTACACTTACGGTGCCAAGGGGGCAAAAGTGTACTTCAAGAATGGTAAAGAAGTCAAACGTACCATCCTCCCTGCCGGTGACTATGACTATCACTATGATTCCTATTATTCTGCGGTCAATATGATCCCCGGTGATCCCGACAATGGTCCTTCGGTATCTCCTTCGGGCACACCGCCGACTATTTATTCCCCCAACGGCTGTGGAAGCTGCGGTCCTATCAAATACGGTACAGCAGCAGCCGTTCTCAGAGGCGCTGTTACCGCTGCCGCCCAATCGGGTTCGGACGGTGACGGTTCATCTATTAAGGTAACAACGGAAAACGCCGACAGCTCCAAGCAGGAAAGTTCCAAGTCAGAAGACTCTGACGCAAGCAATGATAACAGCAGCACTTCCTCACAAGAAGATTGATGGATAAAATCAAAAAGGACAGTTCAGTGATAAAAAACCGAACTGTCCTTTTTGCTGTAAAAAATAGGGAAAAGTTTGTTCTCTGTCTGCTCACAAGGTCAAATCTCGTCCTGCGGCAAAGAAAATGTATCCATACAAACTGTACGCATATCAGAGGCAAGATACAGCGAACCAAATATCACGATTGCTCCTTCCCGATCTGTTATCTCTAATGCTTTCCGGTAGGCTTCCCTATCATCTTTTATCGGAATGGCGTGTACTCCGTAATGCTGTATTTTTTCAGCCAAATTCTCCGCCCCCAATGCTCTCGGATTATGCGGCTTTACTGTAATCACATTGTCAAAAAGCGGTATTAACAAAGAAAGAACCGTATCAATGTCTTTATCCGCCAGCATTCCTGTCACAGCGGTCAGCTTTTTGCCTGCCAGATGATCCCGTACAGCAGCAGCTAACGCCGCCGCTCCTCCCGGATTATGTGCCCCGTCCAGCAGTACCACAGGAGCTTTTCTCAAAAGTTCCAGCCGTGCAGGAAAAAAAACCGTATCAAACCCTTCTTTGATCGCACTATTGGAAATCACCAGACCACATTTTCTCAACACGCCAATTGTATACAATGCAGTGGAAGCATTTTTCAGCTGATGTTCTCCGATCAAGGGAATATGCAGCCGCAACGTTCCTAAGATGTCATCAAAAAATTCAAAATCCGAGCCATTCAAATCCGAGCGAAGCTGTCGAACAGAGTCGATTGGGGCGATATAAAGCGGACTATGTCTTTGGTCAGCATATTGACGGATCACATCCAGTACGCCGTCCTTCTGTTCCCCGTAAGCGACAACTGCCGCATTGTCTTTGATGATACCGCATTTTTCAGCGGCAATTTCTTCGTATGTTTCTCCAAGTATCGCTGTGTGATCAAGCGAAATTGAGGTAATGACCGACACCAACGGTGTCCGAATGATGTTGGTAGCATCAAAACGTCCTCCCAATCCGGTTTCCAATACAACAATGTCACATTGCTGCTTGGCATACCAAGTCAGTGCGATTGCGAATACAAACTCAAATTCGGTAATTATTTTTCCTTCTGTTTTCATCTGCTGTACAAGGGGATCTATTTTTTCAACAGCCTCTATCAGTTCTTCCTGCGGTATCATTTGTCCATCAATTTGAAAGCGTTCCCGAAATTCCAGCACATAGGGTGAAATAAACAAACCTGTTTTATATCCTGCCTTTGTCAGAGTATTGGCAAGCAGCGCAGAAACAGAACCTTTCCCGTTGGTACCGGCGATATGCACAAATTTGAGTTTTTGATCGGGACTGCCCAGACGCTGCACTAATTCCGTGATACGTTCCAATCCCGGCTTGATGCCGAATGTCAGCAATGAGTTAATGGTATCGATCGCTTGTTGATACGTCATATCCTTTCCTCCATCCATTATTTGAATATATTTCTATTATAATTCATACCAACATATATTTCAAACCTTGAAATATATGTTTCTATAATGGTATAATAGTATCCGTGAAGCAGTACGCTTACGCTGTCACTGTATGAACAGACCTGCTCACACATCTTCCTGACAAATGCCACAGGTTTGTGTCAGGGACGTACTACGATTGCATTATTGTGAAAAAACTTACCGAAATTTTTTTACTTCAAAAAGGAAACCGCAATGAAAGATACACCGATCTACACCCGACTTCTGCAGCACAACGAACTTGACCGCTCCTCATTCCATACACCCGGTCATAAATGCTCCGATTTTCTGCCTGACGATCTGCTCAGAATGGATTATACGGAACTGCCCGATACGGATGCTCTGTATGAAGCTGAAGATATTATTTTGAAAACAGAACAAAATCTTGCCCGCCTGTTTGGTACCAAACGAACGATGATTTCATCGGGTGGCTGCACACTTGCCATTCAAACGATGCTGAGGCTGGCACTGAACAGAGGACGAAAAATGCTCTTTGCACGCAACGTACACCGCAGTGCTGTCAATGCAATGGCTCTCCTTGATATTGACCCTGTATGGGTCAACCCCCTATCTGACAACGGACTGTTTACGGGCAGGGTATCCCCTCAACAAATTGAAGCCGCCCTACGACAGGACAGTAATATCTCTGCGGTATATATCACAAGTCCCGATTACTACGGCGAACTGAGTGATATAACATCTATTGCAGAAATTTGTCACCGTTTCGGCGTCATTTTGATGACAGACAATGCTCATGGTTCTCATCTGGCATTTGGCAGCCAAAATCTTCACCCGATACACCTTGGAGCTGATATGGCAGCGTCCTCTTTGCATAAAACCTTGCCTGTACTCACAGGAGGTGCAGTACTGGACATCAACGATGATGCTCTTGCTGAAAATGCCAAAGAAGCAATGGCGCTTTTCGGTTCTACCAGTCCTTCTTATCCCATAATGGCTTCTATCGACCTTTGCTGTGACTATCTGCTCAACGGAAACGGAAAAGAAGAATATACTCGATTGGAAAAGCGGGTCCGTCAAATCAAAAATGAGGCTGTTCAAAAAGGTCTGATGATGCCGGATGGTCCCTGTGATCCCCTCAGAGTATGTATCAACACCTCCTGTGCAGGAATACAAGAACACCGACAACAGGAATATTTTCAAAGCTTCGGCATTGACTGTGAATTTTGCGACGGCAAAAATGCGGTATTTATCTGCACTCCGTTTAATACTGAACGGGATTTTGCACGGCTGGAAAATGCGATTCGTTCACTGCCTGATATTTCTCACGATCATTTTTCGCCCCCTGTACCGCCTCTTTCCCTTCCCCAAAAGAGGATGTCTCCCCGTTCGGCAATGTTATCTCCAATAGAAACGGTCGCTGTCAAAGATTGTCAGGGAAGAATTTCCGCTGATACTGCGTGCCCTTGTCCTCCCGGCATTCCTGTGATAATGCCCGGAGAAAAAATGGACCAATCCAGTCAGCAGCTTCTTACAAAATACCATTTTAACGCAGTGAGATGTGTCAAAAATAAATGAAAACATCCCTTTGTTTTATGTTTTATTGACCAAAATATAGCTCTTGTTTTTGTCAATAGTTATAAAAAATCCTGTATTGATTTTAGGTTATAATAATGTTACAATTAAAATGCAACTGTATAATTTTTAATATAATTTAATGAATTTTAATGAATTAAGGATGTGTAAAATGAAGTTACAAAGTATACAGCTTCCCAGAACAGGAATTTGTACAGAAGAAAATATGTATTTCAGAAGAAAAGGAACCATTGATTTTACGTGGGATAAGGATTATATGATTATGTTCCTCGACTCTACCGTATCATTTGATACTTATTTTAACGGTTGCTCTGCTGAAAAATGGTTCAAATATACCAGTGTTAAAAAAATCACTATCAACATTCATGTCAAAGGTCAGTTCAGAATTACACTGATGCGTAAGGAAAAATCCCTCGACGGAAGTATTACCAAATTTCTCAGCGAAGAAACTTTCGGTGAACCTGAAGTGGAAGGAACCTATTCCTTCCCGTTTGTATCAGAGTCCAATAACGGTATGTTCTGCTTCCAGCTTTTGTGCCTGAGTGAAAAGGGAATTGTTTATGACGGCTTCTATGATGGTGAAGTGGACGAGAAAGACATCCGATATGTCAAGATCGCTCTGGATATTTGTACATACAGACGTGAAATATTCGTTAAGAAAAATGTACAGTCCCTCGACAAGCATATTATGAGAAATGAAAATTCTCCGATGAAGGGTCATCTTGAGATTTTTGTTCAGGATAATGCCTCTACCCTCAAAAAAGAAGATATTGTTATTAATGATCAAATTCATTTAGTGCAAAATAAAAACGTGGGCGGTGCCGGCGGCTTTACCAGAGGTATGATCGAGGCAAGCAGCCGCAAGAACTCCCTTAAACTGACGCATATGCTTGTTATGGACGACGATGTTATCGTCAACCCCGACTCTTTCTATCGTACCTTTGTGATCCTTTCGCTGCTCAAAGAAGAATATAAGGATGCTTTTATCGGCGGCGCTATGCTTCGTCTTGATAAACAGTATATCCAGACGGAAAACGGTGCAAGATGGAACAAAGGTTATTTGATCTCGCATAAATCGGGCTTGAATTTGCTGGATGTGGATGCCTGCCTGTACAATGAATTTGAAGAAAAAACAGAATTTAACGCTTGGTGGTATTGTGCATTTCCTATTGATGTTATCAGCGACACCAACCTTCCGCTTCCTATTTTTATCAGAGGCGATGATGTTGAGTACGGTCTGAGAAATCTGACACGCCTTATTTTGATGAACGGTATCTGCGTATGGCACGAACCGTTTGAAAATAAATATTCCTCTTCGATGTATTACTATATTTTCAGAAATAGACTAATTGATAACTCTATTCATAAAATGAAATACAAAAGAAAAGACTTTATCCGTGATCTGCGTGAACAGGTCAAGATGGAGATCATTTATTACCGATACAAAAATGCCGATCTGCTGATGGACGGTGTTAACGACTTCTTTAACGGTATCGACTGGTTTATGAAACAGGACGGTCAGGCACTCCATCAAAGCATTATGAGCAGGGGCTACAAGCTTCAGGACATCAACGACCTTCCTATGCCGTTCAGCTATCCCGCTTATGAACAGTCCTGCAGAATGCCGGAACCTTCACGCCGTCAAAGAGCCTGGAGAAAATTCACTTACAACGGTATTCTTCTTCCCAGCAAAAAGAAAGAGGACAACGAAATGCCTGTAGTGGCTCCGGCGTTTACGGCAAGACCCGTCAACTTCTACCGTGTGGAAAAAGCACTTAACTACGA
The DNA here is from genome assembly GCA_902802985.1 of uncultured Ruminococcus sp. Classification (GTDB taxonomy): domain Bacteria; phylum Bacillota; class Clostridia; order Oscillospirales; family Acutalibacteraceae; genus UBA1213. Next base: position 54,912 of record CADCOE010000056.1, on the reverse strand, counting down.
CTACTGCAGCAGAAAGGGCTTTGTGACACAAAAAAGCCTGAAAGAAACCATTCGTCTTTTATACAAGATGAAGAAAATATCCATCAAGTCAAGATATATGTACAAACGTACTGTGAAAGAGTATGAAGTAAGAGGTCAGGAACTGATGACGCTCGACTTCTGGAAGAACTATCTTGACATCTAAACTTATCTGAAAAGGAGTGTTACTTTTGACTAGTCCCGAAATGAACGAAAATAACGCCTTAGCCCCTGCAGCCGAAAATACACACCACGATGTAGGTATTGTCGGATTATGGTTCGGACTGAACTACGGTTCTATTTTGACCTATTACGCTCTGTATGAAGTAGTACGTTCAATGGGATACAGTGCAATGATGGTCAACAAACCTGAAGTACTGTGGCGTCCCAAATATGCCGACAGAGAAACAGTAGCCAATCGATTTATCTACAAATACTGCGGAGAGGAAAATGTCAGCAAATGCTACCACAGCTCCGTGGATTATAAAATACTCAACCAATCCTGCGATACCTTTATTGTCGGCTCCGATGTGGTATGGAACTATCAGATATGCGGTCACGATGCAGGTCAATTTTTCTTCCTTGACTTTGTCAATGACAACAAGAAAAAAATCGCTATGGCAAGCTCCTTCGGCTCCGGTTATGACGCTCCCGATGAAGAAAGAATCCGCTCGGAGCATTATCTGAAAAAATTCGATTACATCGGCGTCAGAGAAAACGAAGCCGTTAATATCTGCTCTGAGGTTTTCCATACCGGTTCCGACAAAATTATGGATCCTGTTTTTTTGATCGACAGAAAAATTTATCACAACCTTGCAGACAACGCTGCAATGAAGGAAAACGATGTCAAATATGTTTCCAGCTATTTCCTCGGTCCCGGTGCGGAAAAAGCAGAACTTCTCAAAAAAATCGCCAATATTCTGGGTGCAGAACTAAGATGTCTGCCTAACCCGAATAACCCCAACAATTTCACGAATAAAACCGGACTTCCCGCCATTGAAAATCCCAGTGTCGAGGATTGGCTCAATTACTTCAAACATACACAGTGCTATATTGGTGACTCTTTCCACGGTCTGTGCTTCTCAATCATTTTTGAAAGACCGTTTGTCGTCATCGTTAACAGAGGTCAAAGTCTGGCAAGATTTAGAACTTTGCTTAAAACCATTGGCTATGAAAACAGAATGATCAATATTGATGATGATGATACAAGTGAAGAAGTCATCACTCAAAGGATCAACGACATTCTGGCTCAGGAAATCGACTACGAAAAGGTCAACAAGATCATTTTCGATCAGGCAAGCGTGTCTTATGAATGGCTTAAAAATGCGATTGAAAGCAAAAAGACTCCTGTTGAGTCCGCTTCCAGACAGGATATGACTGTCCGCAATCCTCAGGCAGGCGATATAGACCCCGCAACCGTTGCTGAGGTTCCCGAAAATATCTGTACAGGCTGCTCGGCTTGTGCCAATGTATGTCCTGCTGATGCTATTACTATGAAGCCCAACGCAGACGGATTTATAATGCCCTGCGTCGATAATGAAAAGTGCGTTCATTGCAAAAAATGCTCCAATACCTGTCCTGCCATTCATACACTTCTTGACAATTCCGTTTCTCCTGAAATCTATGTTGCTCTTGCCGAAGAAAACGTCAGAGAACAAAGCTCATCGGGCGGTATGTTTACGGTTGCGGCAGAAAAAATTCTTGATCTGGGCGGCTATGTGTGCGGTGCTGCTTTCGATTATGACGGACTGCAGGCTGTTCACAAAATAACCAACACCAAAGAAGGATTGGAAGAACTCAGAACTTCCAAGTATACACAAAGCAATATTAATTTGCTGTATCGTGACGTTAAAAAGCTGCTGGAAGAAGATAAACCTGTATTGTTTACAGGTACGCCCTGTCAAGTGGCCGGTCTTAACGCTTACCTTAATAAAGATTATGAAAATCTCTACACCATCGACATACTTTGTCACGGTGTGCCGTCACAGCAGCTCATCGAAAAGTATATCACCGAGATTTCACAGCTGCCCGAGGTTTGCAGCGGCGATACCCCGCCCAAACCAACAAAAATCTATTTCCGTGATAAAGAACGTCACGGCTGGAGAAGCAGCACCTTTATCCGTATTGAATTTGACAACGGTGCTGTATATGAAGGCAGTCTGAAAGGTAATGACCCGTTTGAAAAAGCATTTCACGAAAAACTGGCATTGAGAAAATCCTGTGCCAACTGTCTGTTCTGTGCGTTCCCAAGACAGGGTGATATTTCTATCGGTGACTTCTGGGGCATTACCAAATATGCTCCCAGTTACGATGACAAAAAAGGTACCTCTATGGTATTAATCAATAATATCCACGGCAAGCAGCTGTTTGAGTCTATGACACCTGCTATGAACAAATACAGACGGATGAAAATTCCTACAGCAGACATCAAGAAAAATCGTGTTCGTGCCGTATATCCTGCCAGCCCCAAACGTCCCAGATTTATGGAGCTGAATAAAAACCGCTCTTTGACACAAAGCGTAAAGATGACAATAGATGATCACTTTGATGTCGGTCTTGTTGTCAATTTCTATGCCGTTAATTTTGGCGGTGCTATGACACATTATGCTCTCTATCACGTATTGGAAGATATGGGTTATTCCACATTGATGATCGAAAGACCCAAAACTTCTAAAAATCTCACCAAGGTGCTTGAAGCATACGACGATATTCATTTGGCTCCACTCTTCCCCGATTATGCCGTAGCCAAATCTTATGACAACAAGGATCAGATGCGTGACCAACTGAACAAAAAATGCGATATGTTTGTGGTTGGCTCCGATAAACTGTTCAACTATATCCTCTATACCGCACTTGATAAATATACTTCACTGGATTGGGTAGAAGATACCAAGAAAAAGATCGCTTATTCTGCTTCTTTCGGCAGAACGCTGGGCGATCCTAAGGTACACAGTGAATTGTCCTACTTCCTGCGTAAATTCGACCACTTCTCTTGCCGTGAGGACAGCGGTGTTGAAACTGCCAAGGAAGTTTACGGTGTTGAAAAAGACATCGAATGGGTATTGGATCCTGTTTTTATGTGCGATCAAAAGCACTATCAGACACTGATCGACCGCTGCAATAGAACTCTGCCCAAGAAATATGTTAGTGCCTATATTCTTGATCCGACAGAGGATAAACAAAAAATCGTGCGTCACTTCAAAGATAAGCTCTCGGCAGACTGTGAAGTATTTTCCGAGTATCTGCGTCCCCAGAGCTACTACGAAGCACTTGGTGACCTTTACAAAGGACCTCTCAAAACCGAGGAAAGACTGCAAAGTATCGCTAACTGTGATTATTTTGTTACCGACTCGTTCCACGGAATGTGCTTTGCTATTATTATGAAAAAGCAGTTTGTCGCTATTGTCAATGAAAGACGAGGCGCTTCCAGATTTTATTCGATCGCAAAAATGCTCCATCTGGAGGACAGACTGATTCACAGCATTGACGAACTGGATGATCCTAAGTTCAATAAGAAGATCAATTATAATAAGGTTCATAAAATTATCGATACCGAAAAGGAAAGATGTATGAATTGGCTTTCCAATGCTCTTGCTGCTCCTAAAACAGCCACTCTTTCCGATTACGATATAATGCGTAAGCTGATCACAGAACAGGATCAGAAAATAACAGCTCTCCAACAGCTGATCGTCAATATGACTGCTAATATTTCAACCAACCTGGAAGATAAGACCGATCTGCTGGATTATCTTGATTCATTGAAAGCACAGACAGCAGGTAATATTATTGTTGTTTCTGTTAAGGATACTCCCGGTCTTGCCCTTGACTCCTTCGTGGCGTCAAGACTAAACCACCTTGGCTTGACCACCAATCTTGAAGCTCAGCACGCTCACAGCTATATCGGCATCATCAACGGCGGTAAAGTCATTTTTGAAAAGCTCGGTCAAAATGATGAACCTACCGTATACAGTTCAAAAGTTGGTAAGAATACGCTTTATGTTACAAGCCGTACTTATAAAAACGGTAATGAAGCCATCATTAAGATCAATGGTAAAAATTACTCCGTTAACAGCAGAGGATTAAATATCGTTGTCTTTAATAAAACGATGGGGAAAGCAGTAGATTCAGTTTGCTTTGACACCCACGTCAACGGATTTGACTGCACCAGAACAAAATAAAATCACACTATGGCTGAGCCGCTTACTCTGCCAAAAGAAAAATGAAATATCAAAAATTCCCCTTGAAAGAAAGTCAACCGCAATCCCGCCGCTTTAGTGTGGTTGAACGGTTGACAAAAACGTAGCTGTTTTGTTACAATATAAATAGTAGGGATGGTTCAGCCCGAATTGATGCCTGTGGAGTTGGTAGGTTGCGAGGATGACGAAACAGGAAGCCCGTACGCTTTAGACTTAGACAATGGGCAGTTCACTTGATTGTGCCTTGTATGGTATAATTGCTTTGTATTACAACACGTTGACGAAGAAAAGTAACCTGACAGTTCCTTTCCTCAGAGAATGCCCGCCTTGGCTGCGAGCGGGCTGAAATCCTGTCGGTGAAGTTCCCTTCCGAGTGGCACAGCTGAACGATGACTCATTCTTGTAGGCTGTGACGGGCAGTGCCGTTACCCACTTACAGAGTGTTTGCTCCTATCTGCAAAAATGAGGGTGGTACCGCGGAATTTGTTATTTCGTCCCTGCGTTAGCATAACGCAGGGATTTTTCATCGCAGTTTTACTACTTTCCAAAGAGGAGATTTCGCTCTCTGCGGAGAGCGACCAAAGGCTCTGCCTTTGGAAACCGCCACCTTTGAAAAGGTGGACGAAACTTTTGACTGATGGTCGGGTGCAGTTCTTCTGTATCACACTGACTTACTGCGTATCGCCTGCGGAGGCTCTCCGCTGAAAAGGTGGACGAAACTTTTAAATATGGAGGTAATTACAGGTGGATAACAAAATTTTGGAATTGAAAGACGAAATTGAAAAACGCTTAGCGAAAATTTCAGACCTTGCCGATCTGGACAACGCAAGAATATCTTATCTCGGTAAAAAAGGCAGTATTACCGCTCTTCTCAAAGGAATGAAAGACCTTGCCGCTGACCAGAAAAAAGCTTTCGGTGCGGATGTCAATCAACTTAAAACATTCGCCGCTGAACGTATCGAACAAAAAAATAAGGAACTGAAAGAAAAACAAATCGAAATGGAAATCAAGGCAATGCCCAAATTTGATATTTCTTCCCCCGCTAACCTTGATACCGGCTCTTATCACCCCATCACACTCGTACAAAGACAGTGTGAAACTATCTTTAAATCAATGGGATTTAATGTAGAGGATTATGCCGAAGTCGTTACAGACTACGAATGCTTTGAATCGCTCAATATCCCTAAACATCACCCCGCAAGAGATATGCAGGATACTTACTACCTTGAAAACGGTCAACTGCTCAAATCTCAGACCTCTGCTGCACAAAATGCTATCCTCAGAAAATACGGTCCCGCCCTTATCAATGATGGGGTTCCAATCAAAGCCATCTTCCCCGGCAGATGCTTCCGCAACGAAGCAACCGATGCCTGCCACGAAAATACTTTCTTTCAGATGGAAGGCGTAATGGTAGACAAGGATATTTCTATTTCTAACTTGATCTATTTTATGAAAACAATGCTGTCCGAGGTATTCCAAAAGGATATTAAAGTACGTCTGCGTCCGGGCTTTTTCCCATTCGTGGAACCGGGATTTGAGCTGGACATCAGTTGCCTGATCTGCGGCGGCACAGGCTGTCCCTCCTGCAAGCACAGCGGTTGGCTGGAGCTTTGCCCCTGCGGTATGATCCACCCCAATGTTCTGCGTGAAGGCGGTATCGACCCCGATCAGTATACAGGCTTTGCGTTCGGTCTGGGTCTGACAAGACTCGCTATGATGAAGTACGGCATTAAGGACATCAGAGATCTGAACAGCGGCAGCTTGAAATCACTGTCACAGTTCACCGATGACGAATAAGGGAGGTATATCAGTATGTTATTATCAATGAATTGGATCAAGGATTTCGTTGATCTTAGTGGTTTGGATTTGGTTGAATTGATCCATCGGTTTTCTCTTTCCACAGCAGAAGTCGAAAATGAAATTTACTTCAAAGGTAAGGATATTTCCGGTATCGTGGTGGCTGAGATCAAATCGGTTGAGGAACACCCCAAATCACGTAAACTCCACTTGCTCAAAGTAGATATTGGCTCAGACGAACTGATCGATGTTGTCTGCGGTGCTCCCAATGTTCGTGTCGGTATGAAAACCGCCTTTGCCAAAGTTGGCGCACAAGTCGGCGAAATTACTATCGCTCCCCGTGAACTGGCAGGCTATACCTCAAACGGTATGTGCTGCGGTGAATCAGAAATCGGTATCAGCGACGACAATTCAGGTATTATGGAAATCACCGACGATGTCCCACTCGGTACGGATATTAAAACAATTTATGATGTTGATGACATTATCTTTGAGGTTGATAATAAATCTCTGACCAACCGCCCTGATCTGTGGGGTCATTACGGCATCGCCAGAGAATTTGCCGCTCTTGCCGGCAGACAACTCAAACCTCTTGAAGTAGATGAACTTTCTGTTTACAACGATCTGCCCCCAGTCGATATGAAAATCGAGGACAAACTCTGTAAACGATACAGCACCATTAAGGTGGAAAATATCAAGAGAAACATCAGCCCTGTTAATATCCGTATCAGACTCTACTACTGCGGTATGAGAGCTATTAACTTCCTTGCCGATCTGACCAACTACCTGATGCTCGAAATGGGTCAGCCAATGCACGCTTTTGATGCAAGAAAAGTAGAACAAATCAGAATTAAACGCTTTGATACAGGCTTTACTTTCCGTACCCTTGACGGTGTAGATCGTAACATTGATGAAAATACCTTGATGATCTGCAACAATAATACGCCCGTTGCTATCGCTGGTATTATGGGTGGTCTTGACTCCGAAATTGTCGAGGACACAACCACTCTTACCCTTGAGTCGGCAACCTTTGATGCCGCTTCTGTCAGAAAGTCTACCGTCAGACTTTCTCACCGCACAGACGCATCTATGCGTTACGAAAAAAGCCTTGATCCCGAAATGACCGTACCGGCGATCGGACGTTTTCTCTATCTGCTCAAAAAATATGACAGTGATGTACAGGTCGTTTCTTCTTTGACCGATGAATATGCCGAAAAGTTTCCATCGGTTACACTTCACTTTGATCAGGCATTCGTTGATAAATACACGGGTATCAAAATCGATTCCGATACCATCGTCAAAACACTCACCGGTCTTGGCTTCGATGTTACCCTCAACAACTGTGACTATACCGTGGAAGTTCCTTCTTGGAGAATTACCAAAGATGTTACAATGAAAGCGGATATTATCGAAGAAATTACCCGTATTTACGGTTATGATAATTTTGAAGTCAACACGACACGCTCTCCTCTCTATCCGGTCAGAATGACTACTGTTAAAAATAATGAAGAAAAAATCAAAGACCTTCTGGTCAAGAAATTTAATCTTCACGAGGTTCATTCTTATGTATGGGCGTACAAGGACGAACTCAAAGAACTGGGTATTCCGGTTGAAAATAATGTACGCCTTGCCAACGCTACCAATCCCAACATTGAGGTACTTAGAAATTCTATCATTCCTACACAGCTTTGTCAGGTTAAGAGCAATGTTTCTTATGCCCCTTCATTCGGTATTTTTGAAATCGGCAGAGTGGTTAACGGTCTTGACAAAAACAACCTCTGTATTGAAAACAAAATGCTGGCTGTGACACTCTTCAGCAAGACCGATAATATCAAAAATCTGTATTTCAGACTGCGTGATATTCTGGCAGCCATCGCCGCCGATGTCAAACACAGTGAGTTGGAATTTGCTCCGTGCCATCCTGAACACAGCTATGAACATCCCGTCAACCTGAACTATGTCATTCTGGACGGCAAGGTCATCGGTAAAATCGGTATCGCTCATCCGATCGTCAGCAAAAATATTGATAAAAAAGGCAATGTTGTTTTTGCGGAAATCGACATCAATCTCTTCGCTTCTGCCTGCGACAATGCTATTATATATGACGAGCCGTCAAAATATCCATCCATCGAATACGACCTGAGTATGGATATTCCTCAGGATGTTTATTTTGACACACTCAAGGCTTGCTGGAAACAGGAAGGCAGCCGTCTGCTGAAATCTGTCTGCGTTGTCGATACGTACGATACCGAAACAGTTCACAGAATTACCGTCCGTTTTGAATTTTCTTCCTGCGAACGCACGCTTTCCTCTGTCGAAGTACAGGAGATCATCGACAAAATTACCGCTAACCTTGCGGCAAAAGGAGTAACTATTCAATCCCGATAAGAAAAAAAGGTATCTTTATCGTCGTTTAAGTACAAAAAAAATACCTCAATTTGTCGTTTTGGCAGATTTAGAAGGAAAATAAGCAAATAAGCATAAATTTTTACGAAATTGATATTGTAATTTTATAATAAATGTGGTAATATATCTAATACGGAGGTGGTATAGATGCACGACAAGACGATGATATTCTCTATATCAGACAATAAGGACGAAAGTATAAAGTCCATCCTCACTACTGTTTATCAATCACTGGAGGAAAAAGGTTACAACCCCATCAACCAGATCGTAGGTTATATTTTGTCAGAGGATCCGACATATATCACCACTTACAACAACGCAAGAAACTTGATACGCAAAATTGACAGGGATGATTTGCTGGAAATACTCCTCAAAAATTACCTGAATATTGAAACGCTTTGATTGACAGAACGGAGGGAAATTTATGGCTGAAAATAATCGTAACAGTCATTTCTTTACGTATAAAAACAAACCGTTGGTTCGCAGCGGCGATGTACTTTACTACGGGGATATGAAAGAAAAATATGTCGTTAAGATGAGTGTAAAATCCAAAACAACACAAGGCGATCTGGAAATCGCTGACAAAGTAAGCATTCAGCTAATCAACACTGACCCTGCTGTCAGTGCAAGAAAAGCGATCGTTAAATCCAGCGAAAAGCCGAACCTTTTTTTGGCACTTGATATTGGCGATGTCTGGCTTCAAAAAGCGCTTAAAACTGCCGATTGATCCTGACACGATAGGGATGAAACAACAGCCGCTGTAAAAACAGTGGCTGTTGTTATTTTGTGCTACAAAATAATGCATATCAATCCGTTACATCCGTCATTGATGATGCGTTCGATGGTTTCCTTCATCTTGTTGCGGGCATCCGCAGGCATACGGTACAGCTTGTTATGCAGCCCTTCGTTGACCAATTCGTGAAGTGATTTGCCGAAAATATTGGACTCCCATATTTTGGACGGATCCTCTTCAAACTCTTTGAGCAGATAGGACACCAATTCTTCACTTTGCTGCTCGGAACCGACAATCGGAGTAATCTCTGTTTTGATGGTCGTTTTCATCATATGGATTGACGGAGCGTTGGCACGCAGTCGGATACCATAACGACCTCCCTGCTTGATGATCTCCGGTTCTTCCAGCGTCATTTCCTCCATCACGGGCATCACAATACCGTAACCGCTTTCGTTAACATCATTATATGCCTGCTGTACCCTTTCATATTTCTTTTTCATCTCGGACAGTTCCATCATAGCGTCCAGCAGTCCTCCTTCATCACTGACTTCCAGCCCTGTTTTTTCTCCCAGAACTTTATAAAACAGTGAATTATCAAGAACTACTTTTAAGCGTGCGTGTCCGCTTCCCAAATCAACGGCACTGGTTTCGGCAAGCGTCACATATTCACAGTCGGCAATACTCTGTGCAATGTCACTGACTTCACGGATTTTTTTTGCCTTACGGGCACTTGACTGAATAATGCGAAAAAGAGTGCTCCGAAGCGGATGGTTCTGCTCCAGTGAGGAAACCCATTTGGGCATATCCACCTTGATCTCCTTGACGGGAAATTCGAACAGTAATCTTGCCAAGATACGCTTGATCTCATCCTCATCCAGATCCATACAGCTGACCGCTTCCACAGGAACACCGTATTGATTGCTTAATTTGGCAGCAAGCTCCCGACATTCTCTTGCCATTGGGTTAACTGAATTGAGAAGGATAATAAACGGCTTGTTGATCTCTTTGAGTTCATTAATGACTCGTGCTTCTGCTTCTTCATATTCACTTCGTTCAATATCACTGATACTGCCATCGGTAGTTACCACAAGTCCAATGGTAGAATGGTCGGTAATCACTTTTTTGGTACCAATTTCGGCTGCCATATCGAACGGGATCGCTTCCTCGAACCACGGTGTTTTCACCATACGAGGTTCCTCGTCCTCTATGTAGCCCAGAGAACTCGGGACTATATAGCCGACACAGTCTATCATACGAACACGAAAGCTCGAGGTATCGTCAAGCTTGACTTCTACGGCATTTTCGGGGATAAATTTAGGCTCTGTTGTCATAATGGTTCTGCCTGCCGATGATTGGGGCAGTTCATCATTGGCACGTTCACGCTGGGTATCATTAACGATATTCGGGATAACCAATGTGTCCATAAATCGTTTGATAAACGTAGATTTACCCGTACGGACAGGACCGACAATCCCAAGATAAATGTCGCCGCCCGTCCTCTGGGATATATCCCTGTAAATATTTCTTTCTTCCAAATTGCCTCTCTCCTTCATACATCGAATTGGCTCATTCTCACTTGGCGGACCCTTTATGAAAAATGGCTCCCTCCAACCCTTTACCAAAGCCTTTGACGCCTTGATGATCAACTACATCGGTATCAATAACATTCCCCGTGCCTTGATACAATCCTCCGAAAGGTCATTTTCCATCCGTATGGCTTCCACCGAGGTACAGTAGCGGCGGGCAATACTCCACAGGCTTTCTCCTTCATCCGCATAGTAAAGCGTCAATGCTGCTGTTTTATCTTTATCACGCTTGTTATCCTCAGCAGCCTCCACCTCCGTCACGGCCCGGCAGGAGCGGTTCTCAAACACTGCTATATTCATTACGGAATCTGCGGTTATTTCAATGCTGTTGCTGCCTGTAATTCGGAACCCGATGGCAGGAACAAGTGTAATATGCGTTTTGACATCGATCAAGCCATCCGGCACATCGGGATTGACCGAAAACTCTGCCGCACGTTCCGAATAAAACGGTACACCGTCACCATCTAGTGCAAAGATACCACAGTTGATTTTTCCCTTTATCGTCAGAGTGTTGTTTTCATACACGGACATTGAGCTGACACTGTCGCTCCATATGTCGATGATTTTGGTAATCGTACCATCTGTAATGGTTACCTCTGACTGTGCAGCAATTTTTTCCTCTGCCATACAAACAAGCCTTGTCATTCCCGTCTGCTTTTGCGTCACATCCAATTCATAGGCGGTGGAATATACATCGTCAATGATCTCAATGTCCTTGTTTTCATAGGCACACACAGTCGCACAAAGTCTGGCATCCAGCGTAATGAGGGTACTGCTTTCATCATACTCGGATTTCAGCGAAACATCATAGCTCAATACATCGACCCGTATTTCGTTTTCTGTCTGCTCGGTTATTCCCTGAACATCAATCACCTGACTGATCGGGATATGGAAGGTCATTGTATCCTGTGTACCTGTTTCAATATCTGTAATATACAATATCCGAAGGATCGCTTCCCCTTTGAGCATCAGCTTGTCCGACACGGCACGGGAATCGTGAAGATGAATATTAAGCTCCGACCGAAGAATACTTTCGGGAGAACCTTTTCCCTGTCCGATGTCGAGCACTTCACTCAGCGAAAATTGCTGCTGTCCGATACCGCACAAACTGCTGATTTGCTCCTGATGTTTTTTCTGCTGAATGTCATCACCGTCAATATGGCAGCAATATTCCTGCCAGGATTTTTTGTATACCACCGCACATACCGAAAATGCACCATGTATGTCTACCCTTCTGGGACTTAATGCACGGCAGTTAAGATATTCCGTACGAAGTCTGACCACAGGAATAAATTCCTGCGAAGAGTCTTTCAGATTGAACGAACATGAAAACGGGCTTGTATGCTCACAAATACGGATTGCCTGCTTTTTGGAGTCCAGATAGTACAGACGAATCACTGCTGTGCCGTCTACATCCAGCCTGTCACCCGAAATATTCTTGGAGGTAACGGACGGACAAATACGGCATTTGAGTATTCTTTCCATATCCGGACAATAATCAGGCAGGCTGAAATCAAGATCCACAGGCTGTTCGCTTGCCGCTTCCAGCACTGTTTCACATACGGGATATTTTTCCTTTTTCATCTGATATTCCATATCAACGATCCTTTCGCATTGTTTTGTCTATGAATTTATATTAAACAGTTTTGTGGATTATGCTTCAATTTTGAAATTCCCCTTGACAGCCTGAAAATATATGATAAAATATAATTGTATCATATATAAATGACGTGTCGGAGGTGCCACTATGACAATTTATGATTATGATGTACTCAAACCCAACAATGAAAAATATTCTCTTGCCGAATGTCAAGGAAAAGTCGTTCTGATCGTCAATACCGCAACAGGCTGCGGCTTTACCCCTCAGTATAAGGATTTGGAAAATTTATACGAACTGTACCACGACAAAGGTTTGGAAATCATTGATATACCGTGTAATCAGTTTGCGGGGCAAACCCCCGGAACCGATGAGGAAATTCATCAATTCTGCACCCTGAAATATCATACACAGTTTCCACAGATGAAAAAATCGGATGTCAATGGCGAAAATGCTCTGCCGCTGTTCACCTATCTGAAATCACAACAGGGATTTCAAGGCTTCGGTAAGGGTATTAAGGCAAAGATGATGGAACAAATGCTCAAAAAAATTGACAAGGATTATAAGAATAATCCCGACATCAAATGGAATTTTACAAAGTTTGTGGTTGACCGCAACGGAAATGTAGTTGCCCGCTTTGAGCCGACCGGAAATATGGACGAATTATCCAAACTGATAGACAGTCTTATCTGATTGTTGCTTGTCCTCATTCTAATATCAAACCTCAAAAAACAAACGCTGTACCGTAAAAAGTACAGCGTTTGTTTTTTTGAAACTGTCAATTCGCCAAAATATGATGTCATACTATGCTATGATAAAAGAGCAGCCGCAGGGCAGTGCGATATTATGAGATCCATTGGAGTTGATATTGTGTATCCCAAAACAAACTATGACGGAAACAGTCTGACGATCTATCTGAAAGGAGAAATTGATCATCACAACGCCCGTGAAATACGAGAAGCGACCGACTCGCTCATTCAGCAAAACAAACCTTCTTTGCTGCGTCTGGATTTTTCGGGCGTCACGTTTATGGACAGTTCGGGCATAGGGCTGATTATGGGCAGATATAGAATGATGCTGCTTTACGGTGGGAAAACGCTGGCAGTCAATGTCCCCGAGGGGCTGGAGCGAATAATGAACCTGTCGGGACTGGGGGCTTTGGATATTATAGAGAAAAGAGGCGAATTATATGAAACTGCTCAATGAAGCCAATTTCACTTTTGACAGTCGATCGTGCAACGAAGCATTTGCCCGCTCTGCCGTTGGTTCCTTCATCACCTACCTTGACCCCACCGTGAGTGAACTGAACGATATACGCACAGCCGTCAGCGAGGCGGTCACCAACTGTGTGGTACACGCCTATCAAGATACCATCGGTAAAATTTTCATCAATATCAAAATATGGGAAGGCGGTACTGTTACCATAAAAATACGTGATAAAGGCTGCGGCATTGAAAATATTGCACAGGCAATGGAACCGCTTTATACCACCGCTCCGAGCGAAGAACGGGCAGGATTAGGATTTGCGGTAATGCAGAGTTTCAGCGACAGCGTCAAAGTGCGTTCCAAGCCGGAGGCAGGCACGACCGTAACATTGACCAAGAAACTCAGTCTGAGGGTCAGCAATGGCTAAACGGGGAATTACGGTAGAAGAAAATCTGGGCTTAGTCCATTCCTGTGCCAAGCGTTTTAAGGGACGGGGGATCGAGTATGATGACCTATATCAGGCAGGTTGTGTTGGACTGATCAAAGCGGCTGACAATTTTGACAGCACTCTGGGTTATCAATTTTCGACCTATGCCGTGCCTGTCATTATCGGAGAAATTAAGCGTTTATTCCGAGACGGCGGTGCAGTGAAAATATCCCGCAGTCTGAAAGAGTTATCTTTGAAGGTCACACGTACCATACAGGAATACACACTGCAAAATGGACACGAACCAACCGTCAGCGAACTGGCAGAACGGCTGGATACCTCTCCCGAGCAGATCACCGAAGCCATTTCGGCATCAATGCAGCCTTTATCTTTAACGATCACCAACGAGGATGGTGACACCCAAGGCGATATTCCTGTAATGCCGCCTGATGAAAATTTGACGGAAGTATTATCGCTCCAAACGGAGCTGGAGCGTTTGGAAGAGCGGGATCGAAAACTGATCGAATTTCGTTTTTACCGCAGTCTAACCCAATCCGAAACTGCCAGAAGACTTGGTATGACACAAGTACAAGTATCACGCCGAGAGAAAAAAATCCTCCTCTCCCTCAAATCCAGACTTCAATAGCCATATGGGAACACCCTATACCCCAAACTTTGGTAAAAAATCATTTTTCACGTCGTTTACTATCAGTAATATCAGCAAAAGCCGCCTGCTGTAACACAGGCGGCTTCCCATCTTTACGATTTATTTTCGTGAATGATCAAATTTCTAACGTTTTGCATACGGCTGTCAAGCGAAGCACTGACATTAGCACAATCCGCTAATTCATTAGAAAGCATTTCCAATTTTTCCGGGGACAGATTTTTCTTATATCTGAGCTTATGCTCCAAACTTGCCCAGAAATCCATTGCCATTGTACGCAGCTGCACTTCTACCTTCACATATTTCTTTTCATTTTCCAAAAAGATGGGAACAGAAACAATCAGATGAAGACTGCGATAACCTGTCGGCTTAGGATTTTTGATATAGTCCTTACGGCGAATAAGGGTAATATCGTCTTGCTGCAGCAGGCAGTCTGCCAGTCTGTAAATATCTTCTACAAACGCACATACTACACGCACACCCGCAATATCATTAATATTTTCCTCAATAGACTCCAAATTACGGGGAATATCTTTTTTGATGACCTTACGGATAATACTGTCGTAATCCTTAACACGTGAGTTAATGGACTCAATAGGATTGCCGTCATAAATAAGCGAAAACTGCTCATTCAGAACCTTAAACTTGGTTTCGACTTCCATAATAGCACACACATAGTTCGCAAAAAACTTTTCCACAGGAATAAGGCTTTCTTGAATAACATCCAGAAACTGTTCCTCGGTAATGTTTTCCGCCCCTGTTGCTTTTGCCAGTTCTTTTGCCACCTTATCGGCGGTATCCAATATTTGTTCTGTTTTCATTTTGTCATCTCCGTTTTCTTAGAATTCCTTGTTTGTCAATTACATCTAACCAATTTCATAATAGAGGAATTCTGTCAAATTGTCAACCAAAAAATGAAATTCGTTTCCGCTAAAACACTGATGTGGCTATTGTAGGCGGTAACCTTTGCTTTTGATTGCTTTTTTCAGGGCGTTCTTATGAACCGGACGGGAAAGTCGGATATACGCCGTACCTTTTTCAAAGCTTGCTTCGGCACTTTCCACCCCGTCGATTTCTTCCAATGCTTTTTTGACGGTTGCTTCGCAGTGGGGACACATCATCCCTTTAATATACAGCGTTTGGGTGATAACGGTATCGTCGCTGTCAGACCCCAATTCCGTCACCGTACCACGGATTGCTGTTTGGCGTTTTTTGTGGTGTTTGGTACTGTATATGTCAAACAGGTTCAGCCGCAATGCATTGGTTACTACAAACACACTTGACAAACTCATTGCCGCTGCCCCCCACATCGGACTCATATTGACGCCCAAGAAAGAATAAACACCTGCCGCCAGAGGAATAAGCAAAACATTATAAATTAATGCCCAGAATAAATTTTCCAATATATTTTTATAGGTCTGTCTTGAAAGCCTGATGGCAGCCGATACATCAGAAAGACGGCTTTTCATCAATACAACATCGGCTGCTTCAATGGCTACATCTGTTCCGGCACCAATGGCAATCCCTACATCTGCTCTTGTCAGTGCAGGTGCATCATTGATCCCGTCACCCACCATAGCTGTCTTGCCCTTTTTTTGCAGTCTGCGAATAACATTTTCTTTTTCATTTGGTAAAACCTCCGCAATCACTTCATCAATTCCCGCTGCTTTTCCTACCGTATGAGCCGTACGATGATTATCTCCCGTTACCATCACCACGTGAATGCCCATTCGCTTCCATTCACCAATGGCACGAGCTGAGTCCTCCCTAACAGTATCGGCAACTGCAATGATGCCTGCCAGACGATTTCCTTTTGAAAATAGTATCGGTGTTTTGCCCGATTCCGCAAGTTTGTTCAGTGTTTGTTGATCTTTTTCTGTAAGGGAAACAAATTGTGCCGCCAATGCCTGATTGCCTCCACATATAGTTTCACCGCTGCTTTGAGCGATCAATCCATTTCCGGCTACTGCTTTCCAGCCGGAAACCTCCACAGACGAAATATGGTTTTCTTCAGCATAATCCGTTACCGCATTAGCAAGCGGATGTTCGCTTTTGCTTTCGAGGGAATACGCCAATGTCATCAATGTCTTTTCGTTCCATCCTTCCGATGGAATGATGTCGGTCACTTTCGGTTTTCCGTTGGTCACAGTACCTGTTTTATCCAGTGCAATAATCTGTACCTTTCCTGTTTCCTGCAATGCTTCGGCATTTTTAAATAGGATACCATTTCTGGCTCCCATTCCACTTCCCACCATTATGGCAACGGGCGTGGCAAGACCAAGAGCACAGGGACACGATACTACCAAGACACCAATTCCGTGTGCTAATGCCCAACCAACATCGGCTCCAAGCAGCAGCCACACCCCAATGGCAGCAAGGGCAATCAATATGACCACAGGCACAAACACCGAGGATATTTTATCCGCTGCTCTGGCAACGGGTGCTTTGGTAGCGGCAGCATCACTGACCATCTCAATGATTTGTGACAGCGTAGTATCTTCTCCTACTCTGGTAGCACGACAGCGAAGATAACCCGACAAATTAATAGTTGCCGATGAAACGGTACTTCCGGTTGTTTTATCCACGGGGATACTTTCCCCTGTCAGAGCGGATTCATCAACGGCACTTTCTCCTTCCGTCACCACACCGTCTACGGGAATGCTTTCACCGGGGCGCACCACAAAAAGATCACCTGTACGAACTTCATCCACAGAAACCGTCATTTCCTCTCCATCACGAATAATATGGGCAGTTTTCGGAGCAAGCTGCATTAAACTTTTCAAAGCATTGGTAGTTTTTCCTTTGGAATATGCTTCCAGCATTTTTCCGACCGTAATCAGTGCCAAAATCATTGCCGCAGATTCAAAATAAAACTCGTTCATATAATCAGCGGCAGCAGCGGTATCTCCGTTCGTAACGGCGGCTGACATTGCAAAAAGCATTACCGTACTGTAGACGAACGATGCTGATGAACCCAATGCGATTAACGTATCCATATTAGGTGCTCCGTGAAACAAACTCCGAAATCCGCTGATAAAAAACTTCTGATTGATGACCATAATGACAGCTGACAACAAAAGCTGTACCAATCCCATAGCAAGGTGGTTATGCTCCATAAAGGGCGGTACCGGCCATCCAAACATATTCACTCCCATCGAAAAATACATTAATAGGAGCAAAAATACGATCGAAGCTGCCAGTCTTTTTTGAAGTCCGGGAGTTTCTTTATCCCGAAGAGCCTCTTCCTCTGCGGCAAGCTTGGCACTGTAACTTTCCTTGTTTTTGTCCGCACCCTTGACGGCTGCCCCATACCCTGCCTTTTCGACCGCAGCAATAATTTCTGCATCAGACGCACTGCCCTCCACTCCCATCGAATGAGTCAGCAGACTGACAGAGCAGGAGGATACACCCTGCAATGCCGAAACACTTTTTTCTACCCGTGCCTGACAAGCGGCACAACTCATACCTGTGATAGTATATTGCTTCATTTCTTATTTCCCCTCTCAACATCAATCAAAAACGGCAGATGGAAACACTAAAAAGACCATCGTTTTCTCTTATGGATTATGACCGTTATATCACTGTTTCAACAATTTATATATGAAAATGAGCAGTACTTCTTTTTGAAGTACTGCCTGTTTTTCGTTACAGTCTTTTCACAAACATTGCTCTAATGGCATTTAATACAGCCAGCACCATTACGCCCACATCGGCAAAAATGGCGATCCACATATTAGCAAGTCCGACAGCTCCCAGCAGCAGACAGACGACTTTGACACCGATAGCAAACCAGATATTTTCCTTGACAATACGCATACATTTCCGTGAAATACGGATCGCTTTAGCGATTTTCAGTGGGTCATCATCCATCAGTACAATATCTGCTGCTTCGATGGCAGCGTCGGAACCCATTGCTCCCATCGCAACACCAATATCCGCTCTTGCCAGCACAGGGGCATCATTGATACCATCTCCGACAAATACCAACTGTTTATTTTGGCTGTGGTTTTCCATCAGTTCTTCTACCTTGTTCACTTTATCGCTCGGCAGCAATTCACTGTAATGTTCATCCAGTGCCAGATCAGCCGCTACCTTGGCAGCAGTTTTTTCGGAGTCACCCGTGAGCATCACTGTTTTCCGTACTCCTACACGGGCAAGTGCCTTAACTGCTTGACGGGAAGTGGGTTTTTCTACATCAGAAATCACGATATGCCCCATATATTCTCCATTTCTTGCCACATGTATGACCGTTCCTGTATGTTCGTGACGGCACTCCCTTATGGCTGCACCGACTGATCTCATCATTTTTTCGTTACCGACACAGATAACGCTGCCGTTTACCGTGGCTTTGACACCGTGTCCTGCCACTTCTTCGACACACTCAACAGAGCAATCGTCTAATTCATCGGGATAAGCCGCTCTCAGGGAATGGGCAATCGGATGAATAGAATACCTCTCTACGTGTGCGGCAAGGTGCAGCAGTTCTGTTTGATCAATTATATCGGGATGTACTGCGGTCACTTCAAAAACGCCCTTAGTCAGTGTTCCGGTTTTGTCAAATACAACCGTATCGGTACTTGCCAGGCGTTCAAGATAATTGGAGCCTTTGACCAATACACCCTCACGACCGGCACCACCTATTCCAGCAAAAAAGCTCAGCGGTACACTCACGACCAAAGCACACGGACAACTGATAACAAGGAACGTCAATGCCCTGTAGATCCACGTGCCCCAATCTGCACCGCCTGAAAAAATCATCTGTATCAACGGCGGCAATACTGCCAATGCCAATGCACTATAAACCACAACAGGGGTATAAATTCTTGCAAATTTGGTGATAAAATGCTCAGATCGAGATTTACGGGAGCTGGCATTTTCAACAAGTTCCAATATTTTTGAGGCAGTAGACTCTCCAAATTCCTTGACAGTACGAATTTTAAGCAGACCGTTATTATTAATACAGCCGCTGAGCACTTCATCACCGACCTGTACACTTTTGGGAACGCTCTCCCCCGTCAAGGCAGTCGTATTGAGTGTAGACGCTCCTTCCTCGACAATGCCGTCAATAGGAATTTTCTCTCCGGGCTGTACGATAATCACCGTACCGATTTCCACATCATCGGGATCGACCTGTTCCAGTTCACCGTTTTCATCCTCAACATTAGCATAATCAGGACGAATATCCATCAATTCACTGATATTGCGACGGCTCTTCCCTATCGCATAACTTTGGAACCATTCACCTATCTGATAAAACAGCATCACAGCGATGGCTTCGGTATAATCTCCGCTGTCGGTCAACGCCACCGTCATCGCACCGATCGTTGCCACCGCCATCAAAAAACATTCGTCAAACGGCTGTCGGTTCATTATTCCCTTGCCTGCCTTGAGCAAAATATCATACCCAATAATAAGGTACGGCACCAAAAACAAACCAAACCTCAGCCAGCCATCAACAGGAACCCACAACAAAGCAATCATCAACACACCCGATACCACAATTCTTATCAGGTTTTTTCGTTGTTTTTTGGTCATTGCCCATCACCTGCCATCACTTATTTTTTGTAGTAAATTTCGCAGTCGGGTTCGATTTTACGGCAAGCCTTCAAGACATTATCCATTACGGCTTCACGGTCAGCTCCTTCTTCAAACTCGACAGTCATTTTGAGTGTCATAAAATTGACTACTGCCTCTTTGACGCCTTGTGTTTGTTTGGCTGCCTCCTCCATTTTGGCAGCACAGTTAGCACAATCCACTTCAATTTTATATGTTTTTTTCATCACAAAGACCTCCTGTAATAAATTCAACAATTATTTAATCGTTGAATAAAATATATCATACTCTTTCGAATTTGTCAATATCATAACACCATTTTTAATTTTAAAAATGAGATTGATTTTTCATTCTATCTAGGGTATAATAAAATAATAATCATTTTAGGGAGAACAAGTGATGAACGCAAGCGAACATAATTTATCTCATATACCACCGGAAGATGAATTGATGGAACATATACCGACAGTGGAAACCATCCGGACCGTTGCCGAGGCAATGAAACAGCTGGGGGATCCCAGTCGGCTACGGATTTTTTGGCTTCTGTGCCATTGTGAAGAATGTGTCATTAACATTGCTGCTGCTACCGATATGACCAGTCCTGCGGTATCGCATCATTTACGTTTGCTCAAAGGTGCCGGGCTTATCACCTCCCGACGGGACGGAAAGGAAATGTATTATCGTGCCGCCGATACCGAAATGGTGTTAAAGCTGCACCATACCATAGAAGACATTGCAAGAATATCGTGCCCTCACTAAAGACCGACCGATCAATCAAAGGGTCTGTTCCGATAAGATACACGGAACAGACCCTTTGTTTTATTCAGCCATATAAAGCTGTCTTTTCTGCATTTTTTTCCAGTTGACAAAACCATAAATATCATTAACTAAAAACATCACAAAACAAATCACCATTGGCAAATAATTGATGTCATTGACCGCCGCAAGTGTCCACAATACGATCAATACAATGTCATTGGCACCGTAACCAATTCCGTAATAAGGACTTCTCAAAAATGTCAAAAAAGAAGCAAGAAAGCTTGTCGTAACAGAAACAGTACTCACAATCAGATTAACATTTCCCATTGCTCCCAGTATCACGTAAAATATCGCTGTTACCATCACCGCCAGTACAGCCATCACCAATACCTGCCGTTTACTCACTCGGTTAACCTCTACCTCTGAGGACTCTTGATAGGGATGTCTGACCCACGAAATCACGGACAATACCGCAATCGGAGAAGTCATACATAAATACGTTATCATTTCACCGTAATAGCCGAGCCAATAGGAAACGATCCCGTAAAATACAGAAAAAACAACTGTCAGTATCTGTCCGAGGACCATTCCTTTGGCAACAAAGATCAATGCTGTCACACCGATCAATGCCGCAGTCAGCGTCAGATAATCATTACCGGGTGACAGCAAAAATGATGCTGTCACCGCTGCGGCTGAACCGAACCATATCAACAGTTCCCACTTGGTAAACACACGAAAAGGATTTTTCATTTGGATGATACCTCCCTATTTTTGAAACAAAAACATTCGCTCGTGTATCTTCAAAGACCTAACGATACACAAGCGAATGTAATACACATTCAACTACCCGGTGGCAGTACTGGATTTCATTTTTCGATGAAAAGTATAGCACAGAAACAGTGCTTTGTCAATCATAGAATGAACCTATCCTGTATAGATAGGAATACTGTATGGTTATTGCTTACCGCCCGTGATAAAAGCGTCCCGAAATCCCGCTGAGCGAAGTTGTTTCAAAAATTCATCAGCATTTTTCTTTTCGGCAAAAGCACCGACCTGTACCCGATAAAGAAGGTCTTCGGATGTTGTTCTTTCCGATTTTTTATCAGGAGCCTGATAGGTTACACCATATGCCTTACATACTCCCTGTGCCAATGCTTCACCGACGGTCTGTGAATTTTCAATCAGCCACTTGGCGATCGTTTTGTTGTCGTGGAAATCCACTTCCGTATATACAGCAACACAATTGGTACTGTTAAGTTCGGCAAGCTCTGCCATTTCACGAACACCATAATCAATATTGCCCGGCGTTACTGCCTGCACTGCCTGATAAATAGGCGCCGCATATTGCATATTTTGAGCTGACTTACTGTAAACCATACACATCGTACCGTTGCCGCCGCCTGCATTGGTATGGATCGGCAAATGAAGATCTGCACCCCATGCATTACTTTCTGTAATGCTGCGTGACATTGCCTGACCTTTTGCCGCTTTTTTGACCGTAAAACCGCAGCGTTCCAGAGCGGTTTTAGCAGCATCGGCAATGCGGTTGCATTGTTCCATTTCGTTAGTGCTGCCATAAGCATAAAGATTGCCGTCCTGATTAGACGGACTAAGATAAATTTTCTTTCCCATTATTATTTTTCTCCTTTGTCTTCTGTTGATATTTTCAGTCTGTTGATAACTTTCTTCAAAAACGGAGGGATGGGGACACCGATTTTCCCGAGATTTTCCAGTATGCTGATCAGCTCATTGATGATAAGCCATATGGTGACCAGCAAACCGAAGAACATCGTTTGCGGCAGTTCCATATGGACAACCGTCATCATACAGCAAATAACATAATCCACCCCCATCGCTGCCGCTACCAATGCCATATAGGAGACTTTTTTGATGATCCCCTTAATACCCTTGCGGCTGGACATTTCCGAACAGAGCCAAGCTGAAGTCATTCCCGTTGCATAATCCACCGTCATTGCGGCAATCAATACGACCACAGGTACAGACAACGCATTAAAATAGGCTGTCATTGCCGATAAAGCCGCCATCAAAAGTAAATTCAATAATTTATGCTCCATCACTGCTTTCTTCTCCTATCGGAACAAGAATAAAATTTCCCAATGTCATATATTCTTTTCCATCCACCTTCATTCTTTGGTTTGCTATATAGTAATTGCAATCATAAATGGCTGTTGTTTTTGCTTTCAGCGGTTCACTGAAGATATTGGACGCAATACGGAATACTTTGTTTTTCAGTATTTCTATTTTATCCGGCTCACTGGATTGATACTGAAATCGGTGGTACAGCATCCCTGTTGTATTGTCATCAAAAACGAATGCTGCCGCTGTCGGATCGATACTGCTGTCGGTGGAATAAGATGAAGCTGAAATCGTTCCGTCTGAGAGGGTACATACCGCAAACGTCATCCTTAAACTAAAATCATAAAACGTAAAATGAATGAATTGGGAATTAAAAACTATCCTGTATTTGAACCTTTTGGTTTCGACGATATTGAAAAAAGCAGCATAGTGAGAAAAATATACATCTCCCAACGAATATTCTGTACCATTGGCACCAATAAAGCTTACCTTGTAACTGCCTGTACTCGAAAGATCATTGCTTCTGATCCATTTTAAACGGCAGTTGTTTAACAGTTGAAGAATAACGGATGGCTGATTGCTAACGCTTTCAAACTGTTCCGCAAGGTAACTATCGGTATCACTCACTATATTTCCTTCATTGTCAAGGCAAACGATCTCAGCACAATCTGTGACGATATTGCGTACTAAATTTTGTAAAATCGTCAGTTCATCGGTTTCCATCTGTACTGTTCTGTTAACATATCCCATTTTATCCATCCTTTCGTGATCAAAAATTTCGTATTGATTATGGGGACGATACCACAGCCGGATCATACAATGTATGACCAATAAAATCGTACAAATATACCGCACCGCTGCTGTGCTCTGTAAAGGGCAGCATATAACGTACAAGACGGTTATTTTCGTATAGCCGGACCCCATAGATCTCGCCCTCAAAAATACGGTTGGAAATACTGCCGTTCTGGTTCATACCGCCGATATAAATGGGCAGCGCAGAGGTGAACGACATCTCAGAAAAAGATTTAATTGGTATATTGTCCAACATACAACCTTCCTGTGACAGCGTAACCGTATGACGCTCGTCCGCCGTCACACGAGTAGCCACACTGGACTGTGACGAACCGAACATAGCGTAGGTGACGCCCGAATTATACAAAAATCCAAATGCGTCACTGCTGCTGCCATTGGTACGGCTGCCAAACAGAAATTTATTTTCGCTGATGCTGTGTGTAAAATCAACTTTGATTTTGGTATGGTTGGTCGGTGCATAACCGGTATCAATATACTGATTGCCATTGAGTCGTATTTTATCGGCTCTTGTGTAAAGCTTATCTTCGATGATCAAAGCGTCAATAACACCGATTTGCGGCTCGTCCGTCATTACTGTATAGTTGGTCAGAAAGTCACCGTAATAGTAATCTGTCTGCTCCGGTTCGGGAGGTTCGGGGATATGTGGTACATCCAACACACCGCTGAGTGTTTTTATTCCGTCAATATAACCGATCAACATTCCACATCGCTCCTTACGACAGATTCAACGATTTCAAGAAGCGTTGAGCCGATAATTTTTACCAGCTCGCCGTCCGCTCTCAACAATGCGACATCATAATAATATTTTCCCTGCGGAAGGTCGGTGTCCTCGGTACTCAAGGTCAGAAGATAGCCGTCTGTGTGTTTATCGGTATTCGTCAGTTCTTTTTTTAAAAGATAATTCGTATGGAGTGTACTGGATTTAATGCCGATAACCAATTTTTCGTGCTCACCCAGTGTGTAATACTCCTCCCCATCCATAATGAACAATTCCGCCGAAAACAGTCTGTTTTGTGCCAAGACAAGATGGTTGTCCAAATTTCCACTTCCCTTCAAAATCATATAGTAAAACGAAAAGGCCCTTTCACTTATCCCTGCCAAAACAAAAAAATTCGACCCCGAAAGGTCGAATTGATAAAAATATTTTTTCAGTTGTACATTTTTGTATCCTAAAAAGAGCAAATTTTTTATTATCTGTGTCTGCCGCCGCCACCGCCGCCACTGTGACCGCCGCCTCTATGGCTGCTGTGGTGACTGGAATGATGACTGCTGCCGGAGCTAATATCAACACTGCTCACAGACTTTTGGAGAAAATGATCCTCCTGATACAAAATTCTGGTAGAATTTTCAGAAGTATATGCCGAAGCACTTTTGGTTTTTTTAAAGCGATAATTTCTCAATACACTTGTAAAAGTGATCAATGCCGTAAGAAAACCGGCAGCCAAACCTAATCCGACGCCCGGCAGCCAATACACTTTGGGTTTGAGAATAGTCTGAGTGATAACACCGTTTTCGGCATAAACATAGCGGTGTATATCGGAATGATAGTAATAACAATTTTCTTCAGGACCAAGATTTTTATAATAAATCAACTGCCGGCAAAATTCTTCCAATCCCTGACAAATATCGCTTGTCACAATTTTTTCGCCGCTTTTAGGAAAATATCTCTGCATCTTATAGAGAATACTATCCATTCTGTTGCCAAAAAGCTCACTGGAATAATACATAAACGGTTCACGATAAGCATACATAAAATCATACGGCGAACTATGACCATCAAGATCTACATAAAGGAACACCGTACCTGTTTTCACGCTGTCTCCAAATATTTTGCGGGAACCTGTATCGGCAAAATTTTCTACCTGTTTGTCGGTGCGGCTGACGCCTGCAGTATAAAGAGCAAGATAAAATCCGATTTCATTGGCAGTTTTTTGCAGGAGAGTCTCGATCTGCTCTTTTTCTTCGGCACTGAACAGTCCCGACTCATCATAAAAATATACATTATCGCTCACTATTCCCTGTTCCACGTGATAATCCGCACGGCTGTAAGCAGCACTTGCTGATGGTACAAAACAACAAACGAGCAAACCAATAATGGTCAGTCCCGAAATGAAGGAAGCAATTTTTTTCATCATACCAGTAAATAACCTCCTATTCCTATCACCAATGTCACCACCGCCATTATACTCAGACACGCTGTCAGCAATTTAGGTATGGATACCGGAAGATTTCCGGTGATTTTTCCGGTCTGGGCATTGATCGCATATTCCCATATTTTTCCTCTGTATTTGAAGGTCATAAACCAGACAGGCAAGAGCATATATTCCCAATCCAGCGTATCTACCCTGCTGGTACTTTTAGGAAACCTAACACTGCTGTAATTCACGGTTTTCATCACTTCTTCAGCATTATTCGCATACATCCGCTGTTGTATTCTGGGATACACCGCATTCTTATCCACATCATATTTATCGGCATAGAAACCGCTGAGATATGCCATATTGAATTCCTTGGACTTGGAATAATCAAATGGTTCGATTGCTTCCATCACATCATCGTCAATTTTTTGAGAACCGTCAGCCGGTATTCCTTTATAGCATACCTCAATATCTCGGGTGACCTGATATTTACTGGTTTCGGTATATCTTCTGTTTCCGGAAACCCAGCTTTTGGTCTGGTATCCTGTAGCGGTAAAATGGGTCGTTGTTTTGGCACTGGCGATCCAGAAAGGCACATACAGTCCCGTCATTTTTTCCAACTGAGCCTCTGACCGCAGCTTTTTAGGGATAAATTTTTTGGTACCGACCCATTGATGAAAGCGGTCAACAGCTGCATCTTTTCCAAACCCGAACGGAATAACTCGGGAAGGTCTGTACATACCGTCCACACGTCCTTTGAGGATAACGGGATTATGGCAATAATAGCAGAAAGCTGCGGCTGTATTTGCATCACTGATAATTTCCGCACCACAACTGGGACAGGAATATAGGGCGGTTTCCTCTTGAAATCGTGCCTGTTCTTTTTGCTGTTCGTCGGTAAACATCTGCTGCGGCATAGGCGTATTCGGATCACTGTCAGCCACTTCTCCCATTCGGTTGCGATAATGCAGCAATTCTTCTTCTGTAAATTCATCTTTGCAGTACTCACACGTAAATCTCTGCAAATCGGCAGAAAATTTCAGATCCGCAGAGCAGTTGGGGCAATGAAACGTCTTGGCATCGTAATTCATAATTCCTCCTATTAAGCCCTTCACAGGACTTTTTATCTTGCTAAACACTCACAAATGTTTTTAAAGTCTGAACAAAACTTTTTCCATCATTAATAACCTCATACATTATAGCACAATCTCGCATACAATTCATTACAGGGAAAAAAATTTGTATTTTTTAGCTCTCTTATCGGTAAATTGATACTGATTTTGTTAATTTCATCCAAATCATAAAAAATAACAGAGCAGCACCTTGATATGAGGTACTGCTCTGTTGTGCTGTTATTATTACTGTTTATAATCGTTGATCACTCTTATAATAATATCATAAAGTTTTTCCACTTTATATTCACCGATGATCGGTTCCAAATGAGAATTGCCGACACCCGAATCATCTGTCAGGAATACATACGTTCCGCCTGTCGTGATTGCCAGAGAACGTGCGAACAGTTCCGTATCTCTATCGCTGTCGGAAGAAACAATAGGTACAATACGAATACCCTTAGCGGCTGCTTCTTTGGCAGCGGAAAGCAATGCACTTTCAGTGTTCTTATGAGGAGGTGCATCGAAAATCAGGAATGCGATTTTAACAGACTCCTCGCTCCAGGTTTTTTCATACATTGTTTCACTCAAGATCCGATCCACTGCTTCGGGATAATCTCCGCCGCCATCAGCACTCTCGGCGTTTAGCTTTTTCTGCAGTTCCTCTACATTGTCGGTAAATGGATTACATCTGACAACATACTCATCGCCTTCGTCACGGTAGAAATTCACCGAATATTTGGTATCATTGGTACCAATGACATTAGTGATCGCTGTAAACTCGCTCTGAAGGAACATCATTTCGTCAGCCATCGAACCGGTAGTATCCAAAATAAACATTACATCTGTTTTCTTATATCGGCTGCCCTCTCCTGCAAATGTTACTTGTACTTCATTAGAAGCCATTGTTTTGGAAGACTGACCATTAGATTGGGCAGCTTCTATGGCAACGTTCTGCTTTTTGCCACGGCTTTCTATCTCGATAGAAACTCCTTCATTTTCATTGGCAGCAAAAAGATAAGCACAACCGTTTTTATCGGTAACGCCGCTCCATATAACACTGCCATCACTTCCCAAAAGTCTTGCTTTGGCATTGACAACAGCAGAGCCATCTTCGCTTTTAACAGTCACCATTGTACGGTATCGGGGATCGATCCCAAAACTTGGAAATGTAATTGTACCGGAGTTGACAAGATTGGTAAAAAATCCCCAGTTAGCATTATCATTCCATTCTCCTGCCGTCAGCTGACCTGCTTCAGGCATACGGTTAACAGGCTCATCTATTTCAGAGCCTTCTTCCTCTGCCTCAACAGTGATTTTCTTTTCTGTTTCATCGGCTGATTTTGCAGTATCAGCATCTTCAAACGCAGCATCATATGTATCCAATTCCCCTCTTTCGGCAGAATCTGCGGTAAATTCTTCCGTTTTTTCACCTGTGATGGGCGTCAATGCTTCCAATGCGGCATCGGTTTTGTCATCTGTACCGGCCGCTTTCTTGGCATCATCCGTTGTTTTTTTAGCAGCGGAACCATCACTGCCTGACGCTTCTGCTGTTGCCGCACCATTAGTGATACCATCGGTCGTAAAATCCCCTTTGGCACTTTCGGCAAGCGAAAATTCCGATCCGGAACATCCTGTGATAGTTGCTGCCATTGCGATCAATGTAAGCGTACCAATTATTTTATTCAGTTTCATAGTAAAACGCCTCCTTTACTAATATAATCCAAAGAACAAAAAAAGGGTTACAAAAAAATAAAAAATTTTTTAAAAAAAAAAACACACCGACAGAATGTGTCATTCTGCCGATGTGTTGATAACATCAATTCTATTAGGCTTCGTCAAAGAACTTGGAATGGATAGCACTGACAGCAGCATCCGCATTTTTCTCGTCGATCAGTACAGATACCTTGATTTCACTGGTAGCGATCATACGAATGTTGATCTGTGCATCATAGAGTGCCTCAAACATTTTGGTAGCAACACCGGCGTGGCTCTCCATACCGGCACCGACAATAGAGATCTTTGCCACATTTTCGTCAGCAGAAACACTCTTACCGCCGACAACAGCGACATATTCTTCCATCATACGGGTAGCTTCCTTGGCATTGTCTTGTGCTACGGTAAAGGAGATGTCCTTTGTACCGTCACGACCGATAGACTGAAGGATAATATCTACATTAATGCCTTTGGAAGAAAGCTTGGAGAACATCTTGAAAGCAAGACCGGGAATATCCGGTACACCTACTACCGAAATTCTTGCCACATTTGTATCTTTAGCCACACCACTGATCAACATTTTTTCCATTTTAGCTGCCTCCTTAACGATTGTACCAGGTGCATTCGTAAGACTTGAAAGCACCTCAAGCTCGATATTATATTTTTTCGCCATTTCAACACTTCTGTTGTTGAGAACCTGAGCACCAAGTGTTGCCAGCTCCAGCATTTCATCATAAGAGATGGTTTTCAGTTTTTTAGCGTTGGAAACCTTGCGGGGATCTGCTGTATAAACACCTTCTACATCGGTGAATATCTGACAAAGGTCTGCATTCATCGCAGCCGCAATGGCAACTGCACTGGTATCGGAACCACCTCTGCCGAGAGTGGTAATATCATCAAAACGGTTCAAACCCTGAAAACCGGCTACTACAACAATATTCTTTTTGTCAAGTTCCTTTTCAATTCTGTCGGTTTTGACTTTTTTAATTCTTGCCGAAGTATAAGCAGACGTTGTCTGGAAGCCTGCCTGCCAGCCGAGAAGTGAAACAACGGGATAGCCAAGCTTTTCGATCGCCATTGCAAGAAGTGAAATGGACATCTGTTCACCCGCTGCAAGGAGCATATCCTTTTCTCTCTTGGAAGCATCGGGATTAATCTCGTTTGCCTTTTCGATCAGGTCATCTGTCGTATCACCCTGAGCAGAAACGACAACAACAACTTTATTGCCCTGCTTGTAGGTATCAGTAACGATCTTTGCGACGTTGAAGACTCTTTCTGCATTCGCAACGGAGCTTCCGCCAAATTTTTGCACGATAAGACTCATTTTTTCTCCCCCAAAAATTTTTTCTTTTTATTTAGAAATCCGCAATACGGATTTTCGCCTTAACTTCGACTCCTGTCAAAGCAAGCTTCCGGATAGCACTCTGCTGTTCTTCCACGGTCATAACGCCTGTAGCAAAAGCAATCTCATTTTCAGGTGCATCCGCTCTTACGATCATATGGACATCATTAAACAGTTCTTGAATTTGAGCAAGTGCTGCCTGTTTGTCGGTACATTCAGCCTTGATATATACGGCATACGAAGTTTTTTCATACGGCTCCACACAATCCGCTGTACCGTCTGCCCAATAGAGGTATTTTCTTGCTTTGAGGTGCTTAACGCAGTCAATAATATCAGCAACAACGGCACTGGCAGTCGGAAGTTTGCCCGCACCCTTGCCATAAAATACGACATCCCCTGTTGAGTCGCCTCTTACAAGGATACCGTTAAATACATCATTGACATTAGCGAGCTGACTGGTATTTTCGATCAGCATTGGCTCAACGGATATATCCAGCTTACCATTGTCAAGACGCTTGACACGACCGATCAGCTTGATAACACCGCCCCACGCAGACGCATAAGCAACATCATCAAGTGTGATTTTGGTAATACCCTGTGTATGTACCAGATCGGGATAAATATGCTTTCCATAAGCAAGTGACGCAAGAATGGCAATTTTTCTGCCGGCATCGTGGCCCTCAATATCGGCGGACGGATCTCTTTCGGCATAACCATTATCCTGTGCCAATTTGAGAGCATCTTCAAATGCCATATTGTCATTGATCATTTTGGTCAGGATAAAGTTCGTAGTACCGTTAAGGATACCGGCGATCTCGATGACCTCATTAGCGGCAAGGCACTGACTGATCGGTCGGATAATCGGGATACCGCCGCCAACGCTTGCCTCAAAGAGGTAGTTAACATTATTTTGTCTGGCAATTTCAAGAAGTTCTGCACCCTTGGTAGCCACCAGTTCCTTATTGGAAGTAACAACGCTTTTACCGCTGAGCAGACATCTCTTGGTGAAGTCATAGGCGGGATTGACTCCGCCCATCACTTCAGCGACCACCTTGACCTCATCGTCATTCAGGATCTGTTCAAAATCCTTTGTAAACTTATCCGCAAAGGGACTTCCGGGAAATTCTCTGATGTCAAGGATATATTTGATATGAATTTCTTCTTTAGCACGTTTTGCGATACTGTCTTTGTGTTGTGTCAAGACCTCAACAACACCGGAGCCGACAACTCCATATCCCATTACTGCTACCTGTACCATAAATTAAAACCCCTTATTTTGTTGATTATTCATTTTTACATCATTATTCAGCCGTATCATCGCCGCCGTCGTCACCACCGTCATCGCCGGCATCATCACCACTGTCACCGCCGGTATCATCACCGTTGTCATCACCGCCGGTATCATCACCGTTGTCATCGCCGCCGGTATCATCACCGCTGTCATCGCTGCTGTTATCACCGCCATCGTCATCACCGCTGTTATCAGTATCATCATTGCCGCTGTCATCGGTGTCCGTATCACTGTCATCATCGTCATCGTCGTCATCGTCATAATAATAGCTGCTATCATCGTCATCATCGTCGTCATAATCAGTTCTGGAAGATTTTGACGTTTCTGTTTTTGTCGGACGATACGCCGGCATATTATCACTTGTGTAGTAGCCCAGACCAATATAATCACTTGGGTCGGCGTCCACCAAAAGTCCTGATGATTTGTCAAAGGTATGCTGTTCCACATTGCCGCCCAGACTAAATGCCTTGCTGCTCTTGTTTTTCAGCCATTCCTGCATTATATCACGCCACAGATAATGACATTTGCCCTGTTCTTCGGAATCGATCGTTTCGGGTGTTGCGTGTCCGCACCAGATGCCTGCCACAGCATAGGGCGATGCTCCTACAAACCAGTTATCTTTATCACTGTCGGTAGTACCCGTTTTTCCTATAATATCCCAGTTTTTGATAATGGCACGATAACCCAATGCTTCACCGCCTGAGTTGACCACATCGTGCAGCAGTCGGTTCATAATGGTAGACGTTTCTGTTGAAATGATCTGGTCAGGTCTGCCTCGATCACGGTTATCCAGAATAACATTGCCCTCATTGTCCGTTACATAATAATAACTGTACGGTTCGTAGTAATAACCGCCGTTGCAGAACATTTGATAAGCCGCCGTCATTTCCTCAACAGTTGCACCGCCGTAAAAACCACCGATAGAGAGACCTGCCAAGTTCTCCTTATCGTGTTCGGGATCAAGATGGCGGAAATTCAATTTTGTGGTAAGGAAATCATAGCTGGTATCAAGGCCTACCATTTTAAGAACATTCACGGTAGATGCATTGGAAGAGATGTTCAGAGATCTTGTAACGGTAATATTGCCGTAATACTGCATATACCAGTTGTTAGGACCGGACACAACATTGCCGTCAACCACGTTCCAGTCCGATGTGGGTGTATCGGAAATCGTAGAAGAGTAGTTGATGAGTTTTTGATCCAGTGCCAAAACAAACGAAGATACCGGTTTAATCGTTGAACCCGGCTGCAAAACCGACTTGGAAGCATTATCCCAAAGGAGTCTGCCTTCTTTTTCCTGTCGGCCGCCGACAGTTGCCAGAATTCTGCCGTCAAAATCCATCAGCATATAACCTATCTGTAATTTAGGGTCATTGGGCGTCTGCCACTCCCTGACTTTTTTCTCTGCGATTTCCTGAGCATTTTTATCCATTGCACTGTAAATGTTCAGACCTTCGTTATAAATCTTATCCTCAGCAAAATCAATACCGATGTTAAGCTGTTTCATCAAACCGTCAACGACATCTCTAAACAATCTATCGCTGTACCAGTTCCAGTCACTTGCGTCATCGTCCTCTTCCTCAACGACGTATCCGATAAATTTCATATTAGCGGATTCTTTCATTGCCTCGTCATACTGTTCTTTATTGATTTTTCCTTGGTCATACATTTCGTCAATAACGACTTCACGGCGTATTTTGTTGTTTTCGGGATACACCAACGGGTCATAAGCAGCAGGGTTCTGTGTAATACCTGCGATTGCAGCACACTCTGCAACAGAGCATTCCTGAATCGACTTATTGAAATACAGATCCGCTGCCGACTGAACGCCTCGACAGCCGCTGCCATAACTGACGATATTGAGATACGCCTCAATAATATCATCTTTGGAGTATTCCCTCTCCAGCTTCAACGCACGAAAAATTTCTCTTAACTTTCGGTTAATACTAACCTCATTGTCATCCGTTATATTTTTGATGAGCTGCTGTGTGATCGTGGAGCCGCCGAAATCGGAATGTCCGGTTACCAGACTGAATACAGCTCCACCGGTTCTGTACCAGTCAACACCTTCGTGATCCCAAAATCGCTTATCCTCGATAGCCACCTGAGCATCAATCATTTGCTTAGGAATATCCTGATAGTCTACCCACACACGGTTTTCAGTAGAATACAGCTGCATATCCTCCTGCCATTCTTCTTTGTCATTCATCACAAAGACTTTGCTGGTCTGACTGAGTTTCATCTTGTTGAGATTAATGTTAAGCGGTTCGTTAGCCACATCGATAACATAAAACACAAGTGAAATCAAGATCACCAAACCCGTAATCAGCATCACCAAAAATAAGGTAACAACGGTTTTGCCGAGTGCGGAACATACCTTGCGTGCGACTGATGCAGCAGACACAGGTGATGCTGCGGAAGCATCCTCCTTGTATTTGCTAATATCGGTTTTTCTCATACTATTCTAAAAGCCTCCCCAAAATTACGGCAAAATGCCGGTTGTCATAAAGATCGAGCTGCGTGCAATGAACAGGACTGTCAAATGAAACTGAGAAAAAATTACATATTAAGTTTTTATAGGTTATCTATGTTATTATACCATAAAATAAGAAAAATGGAATAATTTTTTTTAAAATTGAAAATTTAAGTTTCAATATCTATATTTTGTCAAAAAAATATAATTTACAATGAATAATTACGTTCATTTTTCCGAAAAATATAGGAGAGGTGAAACAAACAATGAAAAAGCTAATTATCATCACAGGATGTCTTTTGTTCCTTAGTCTTTTGATCACATCGACTCACCAATCCGCTCAGACTCCCGATACGCCCCCTGCCGAGATCGCCTATGAAACACCAAAAATCAGTTCACCGACAAGCCGTGCCGAACTGTCAACGCAAAAATACTATACTATTAAAGATTATAATAATCGCATTGCTGTATTTGAAAGCGGCAAAACCGAACCTATCTATATCAGCAATACCTGTGTGAGTGATATGCCCTTACAGGATATACAGCAGCTGAACCAAGGCATCGTTGTCACTGATAAAAAGAAATTAAAGAGATTGATAGAAGATTATTGCAGTTAAATCTTATTTTTGTAGTATTTTGGAAATGATTTCCATTGATTTTTCAAAAAAAAGAACCACACAAAAGACAGAGTATATCACTATCACATTCACTTGTGAACGTGTAATTTTATTTGTGATAATTTTTTGTTTTTTTCAATCTTTGATCATCAATAAATCAAGTGATTATGTAGATTTTAATAAAAAACAATAATTTTTATCGTTTTAATAACTTGTCGATTTTTAATGTATATTAATGATATTTTTTGTTTTTTTTGACAACAGCAAGACGAATTTTGTTAACAAATTGTGACATTTACAAAAAAGTAGTGACAACTCAAAAAAAACGTTGTATAATACAAAGTGTGAGATATTATTTTATCATTATCATTATAATAATTTTTTTGGGGGTACTATTTATGTACAGTATGATTTCTTATTGGTTAAAGTATTACAGACATGAGTGCGGACTGACTCAGCAGCAAGTGGCTGACCGTCTTAAGATCGAACGTTCCACCTACACTTACTATGAAACCGGTAAAACAAAACCCGATATTAATACTCTTATCAAAATTGCTAAGGTATATAATATCAATTATACTGCTTTGCTTCAGGGTGTAGAGGAAGAATTGGAAGAAGCTGTTGCTGACATCGTTTCAGGTCCTGCCGATGAAGATGACGGCTTGAAATATCGTACACACGCCACCACCAAATACGAAGTGGAACTTCTCTTTGTTATCCGCAATTTGACACCCAAACAGAGAAAGGAAGTAATGACACTCGCCAAAAAGCTCGTTACTGAGTCTGATCTGAATAAATAAGAAGTGCTACATAATCATATTATAAAGAGAGAATTTCTCATCAGAGGAATTCTCTCTTTTCGCATAATGGTCAATATCCTTGAAAATTTTAAAGTTTATTTTTAATGACCTTTTAAAGCGACTTCATAATTTGTTCATTTTATATTGATAAAATATACTCATCAAAGACAAGGAGGTCGTTGATATGGCTATACAGACATTTAAACGATATGAGAATAAATACGTTATTACAGATAAACAAATGGAAGCCCTTCTCCCGTCCTTAATGGAGCAAATGGAATTGGATCCGTATTGCGTGGGTGGTAAAGATTATCCCATCTACAGCCTTTATCTGGATACCAAGAACAATGACGTCGTTAGACGTTCCGTTCAAAAACCTTATTACAAAGAAAAACTTCGTCTGAGAAGCTACAAGCTCAACCCCGATGACAACGATACGGTTTTCCTCGAAATCAAAAAAAGATCGGCGGTGTAGTAAACAAACGCAGAGTGGTTCTGACCTATCAACAGGCGGCAGCGTTTATCAAACACGGTACTGTTCCTCAGCTGGATGGTATTCAAAAACAAATTATGAAAGAGATATGCTACTTCACCAAGCTTCACCCCATCAAACGTGCTACACTGGTACATTACGACAGAACGGCTCTTTTTGGCAAAGAGGATAAATCTCTTCGTATTACCTTCGACAGAAACCTGACCGCAGATACCGAAACAGATGTGCTGGAAACACAAAATACAGGTAAATTCATCGTCAGCCCCGACACCAGAGTAATGGAAATTAAAATTGCCGGCGCAATGCCCCTTTGGCTGGCACACGTTCTGGCAGAAAACAAAATTTACAGCGGAAGCTTCTCAAAAATAGGAAGAAGTTTCCAGAATGAGATCAAGCACAAAGTGACCACGGCAAGAAATTTTTCTTACTCATCTATTCCCATTCAGGCAGCAGCCACTATTTCGTAAAATACGAATAAAAATAACACTAAAATACTAACAGGAAGTGATCTTATGGAGTTCTTGACTACCACTATTTTTTCGGATACATCCACCTTTTCTATTACCGCATTGATCGCAGCATTTATCGTAGCTGCCGTTCTCGGACTGGCTATCTCAGGCACCTATATGCTTGCCAATAATAAAGAATTTTATTCCAAGAGCCACGCTTGGACACTGGTAATGCTTCCACCCATCATCACCGTCATCGTAGCCCTTGTAGTTCCTATCGTAGGCAACAACTTGGCAAGTGCCTTTTCGATTGCAGGTGTATTTACAATCGTACGTTTCAGAAGTGAACCGACCGAACCTAAAGATGTCGCTTATGTTGCGTTTGCACTTTGTGTAGGTCTTGCCTGCGGACTCGGATTTATCTATATTGCTATGATCTTTACGGTATTAATGATCATCTGCTTGTCCCTTCTCCGCTTTTGCAACTTTGCCAGCCCCCGCAAAAAAACAATGCTTTTGAAAATCACTGTTCCGGAAGACCTCAGCTTCGAGGGCGCTTTTGACGATGTTTTAAAGCAGTACACTACCAGTTATTCCCTGCAAAAAGTAAGAACTACGGATTTCGGCTCATTGTTTGAAATTTCTTATAAAGTTAATCTTCCCGATGCCACAGACAAAAAAGCATTGATTGATGACATCAGAGCCATCAATGGCAACCTGAACATCATCCTCACTCAAAAGGAATTTGACATTACCTGATACATTCATTCTTCCTCTTTCATCAAAAATCCTCGGCGGATACCACTCCGCCGAGGATTTTTCGTCTAATACCGCTGTTATATCATTGCCATTCCGTAAACAGCTTCCAGACAGATCTGTGAATGTACAAAAAACTTTTCTTTGTCAATGCTTTCATCCACATTATGAATATGACAGTCATCGTCTTTAAAGGAAGGACCGAATGCCACTCCATTGTTGCTTAATGTTCTGGCATAGGTTCCGCCTCCCGTAGAATACAGTTCGCATTCTTCACCAGTAACGGTTTTATAAGCATTTTTAAGTACAGCAATCACAGGAGCTGTTTCTGCCACATTCAGAGGAAGTTCGTGATTGATCACTTTGGTACGCAGCCCGTCATAAGAAGCACGCTCACATATTTTTTCAAATATTTCGGCACTATCTGCCGTCACAGGATAGCGAATATCGATCAATGTTCTTGAAACTCTTTCATCAATATCGACACAGCCCACATTGACGGTCAATGCTCCCGATTCTTTATCGGAGCAGGCGATCCCCAAGGAAGCCCCGTCCGTTTCCAGTCCAACAGCATCATCCAAAAATCCGCAAAGACTGCCCAGCACCAGCTGCCCGAAATTGGCTGCCAGAATACGGATCAAATGCGTAGCACTGTTAAGCCCCGCCTCAGGAGTAGAACCGTGTGCTGCCTTGCCCTTTGCCACAATTCTCAAGCCGTCCATTGTATAAACAAAATCATACTCACCTGGTTTGGCATCGGCAAAACGTCTGAGCTGATGATCTTCATTTTCAGTACAGTCGATCAAAGCATATGCTTTGGACGGTACGGCATTCACAGCATTTCCTGCGTGAAATTCGGTCAATGTAGTGCCATCGTGACGAGCGGATGAGATTTCCAACTGTAAAATTCCCTTTTCGCAGCTGCAAATACCATATTCACTGTCGGGAGTAAATGCCATTGAGGGCATTTCTTCCGAACTGAAATATGCCTGCATATCGTTCATCCCGATTTCTTCTGCTGCTCCGACAATCAGCCTGATGCGTCTTTGTGGAACGATATGATGATCTTTGAGTGCTTTCAGGCAATACAGTGCGACCACTGCGGAACCTTTGTCGTCAACAATGCCTCTGCCATACAGTCTGCCATTCTTTTCGGTCAGTGCAAAAGGCTCAACACTCCAGCCGTCCCCTGCCGGAACAACATCAACGTGTGCCAGAACAGCCGCCAGTCCCTCACCGCTGCCATATTCTACGTGGCCTGCCACACCGGCAATATTTTTGGTAACAAAGCCCATTTGTTCCGCTTTGCCGAGAATATACTCCAGTGCTTGTGATGCTGCCTGCTTGTCAGAGGAAGAAACCGATTTTATTTGAATTAATTCATTAATATCGTGCAAAATATCTTCTTTGTAACTCAGTATTTTTTCTCCGAAATACATAAAAACCATCTCCGTTCAAATCATCAATTTCAGTAAAAACGCTGCCATTGTTACGATTGTAGTAAAATATTGATAAGATTATTCGTGATGCATCGTTTTTTTCTTTTCAGTCGTAGGGTTGATCAATTTTTCTTCTATACGGAAACGTGGACGATGCTTGACTTCATTATAAATTTTACCGACATACGTTCCCACAATGCCGATGCACAACATTTGCAGCCCTCCCAAAAACCATATCGAAGCGATGGTAGAGGCCCAGCCTGCCACAGCACTGCCCATTAGCAGTGATACAAGAGCATAGATCAGTCCTGCCACGCTCAAAAAGCAAATAAAAAAACCGATATTAGAGATAATTCTCAGCGGTTTAACGCTAAACGATGTAATACCGTCAACCGCAAATTTAATCATTTTTTTGAGCGGGTATTTAGACTCACCTGCAAAACGTTCGTTTCTTTCATAAAAAACATAATCGCTTCTATAGCCAATCAGAGGAACAATTCCCCTCAGAAACAAATTCACTTCCCTATATTCGGAAAGGGCGTCAAGTGCCTTGCTGCCCAGCAGACGGTAATCTGCGTGATTATACACAATATCAACGCCCAGCATTTTCATAAATTTATAGTAGCCCTGTGCGGTAGTACGCTTAAACACGGTATCCTTTTTTCTGCTGTTTCTGACGCCGTAAACGACCTCACAGCCCTCCAGATATTTGTCAATAAAGCTGTCGATCACATTAATATCATCCTGCAAATCGGCATCCAGCGAGATCACACAGTCACATCCTTCTTCCTTTGCCGTCATCAATCCGCTCAAAAGTGCATTCTGATGGCCACGGTTATGTGCCAGCTTCACTCCGCCCACATATTGATTTTCTTGGCTGTACGCAGAAATAATCCCCCAGGTTTTATCTTTGCTTCCGTCATCGACAAAAAGCATTCGGCTGTCCTCATTTGCCTTGCCGTCCTGTATCAGTGACGAAAGCTTGGCATTCAGACGTTTGATCGTTTCGGGAAGTACTTCTTCCTCGTTATAGCACGGAATAACAAAATACACCTTCGGCATTTCTTATCTCTCCCTTCGTTTATCGTATACAGTATTACCCTATGTATTCTATCATTTTTTCACCCAAAAATCAACCGATAAACAGCATTTATCAACATTCCGTCAGCAATCAAAAAGGCAGGGATGATCCATTTCATCCACTGCCTTTTTACTAACCCATTACTTATCAAAGCTTGGTTCTTGTGTTATCGGGATTTTCGGAAACATTGTCAGAGGGTGCTGTTTCCTCCGTCTCGACATTTTCATCGACTTCAAAATCATTTACCTCTGCATCTGTTTTAACAGCGTCGTCGGTTTGGTTCACCGATGTAGATTCCGGTGTACGAATGCTTTCGGCAGGATCGTTATTTTCCGGAACGGTTTCGGCTTCTTCGGA
The DNA here is from genome assembly GCA_902802985.1 of uncultured Ruminococcus sp. Taxonomy (GTDB): domain Bacteria; phylum Bacillota; class Clostridia; order Oscillospirales; family Acutalibacteraceae; genus UBA1213. The sequence continues at coordinate 14,996 of CADCOE010000056.1, read as the reverse complement.
ACCACAGTCGAGTATTTCCTGAGGAACCGCTGCATCGTCATTTTTGTCTGTTTCAATTTCGGGAGCGAGATCATCAATCAGATATAGACCTTCTTCTTTTCTCTTTTTGGGTGCTTTCCAGATTACCATATAAACCGTAAAGATCACCACGCTGACCCCTGTTACTCCTGCCCCCAGCAACAAGCCCGGTGTTTGATAAGTAAAGACAATTTGGGATGTCTTGTTGGCAGGCACTTCGACTGCCATAAAACCGACATTAACTTTTTCAATATCCACCGATTGACCGTTAACGGTTGCCGACCAGCCTTTTTCATAGGGAATACTGAAAAATACCAATTCTCCGCTGTTGCCGGTCGTTATCTCAGCGGTAAAGCGGTTATTTTCAAACTGAACCGAAGAACAGGTCAATGCTTTTCGGGCATTGCAGTCTCTGTAATATTCAGAATGGGTATAGTTGTACTCCTTCAAATTTTCATCGTGTTTCAGGATTTTTTTATATTTCTTTGCCTGCTCCTTAGAAAGAACCATATCTTTGAGCAGAAGCAAGTGTCTGTTTTTTTCTTCACATTCATCATATTCCTCGGCAGTAATATAGCTGTCATAAGTAAATCCGTAAGGAATAAAATACTCATTTTCAAATACTTTATAGCCGTTTTTGGTTTTTAGATATTTCCATCCGGGCATTTTCATAGAACGCATCGAAATCATAAAGTTTTTGGAGTCATCCTGATTATCGAACACATATTTTACCGAAAGAAGAGCCCTTATTCCATACACATTGATATTCGGACGGGAACCAACACTTCTTTCCACGCCAACGGTCGGATAAAAGTCCATAATTGATCCGGGAACGATACTTTGGAATGCCTGTATCGTAGGAATTTGCCAGAACATACCCATATTATCCATTTCCTCGTGGAAATCGGAACGAACCTGATGCAGATCGGTAAGTTCGTCAAAGGCATCTTTGTTGCCGAGCGCATAGTTTTCCATATATTCTTTTTGGTAGCCTGCATTGACCACGCCCGTCCCCAGAAGAACATTGCCGTATACCACGATCATAATAGAAAGGGCAACAGAAACCAATCTCATAAACAACTTCTGTTTTTTTCGGAAATTAAATACAACTGCCAATGCCACCAACCCAAACAGTGCCAATCCCGACCATACCCAAAATCTGTCGGGATAATTTTCGAGTCCGTGATTGATTTGTTTTACACCGTCCACTTCGGAAACGGATGTCGGCATCAGACCGATCAGAACACAAATAAACGAAGTGATGATAAAGGTCAGCTTCATTCCCCACTTAAAGTCTGTTTCCGTATGGTCAAGTGTGATGACTGTAGCCAGCGACATCATCAAGGTCAACATATAGAACCATCTTGCATAATACGATGCATTTAAAAGCTGGAAAATACTGTTAAACAGCGGTACAAATGCAATCACGAACAAAGTAGGCAAAAATACTCTGAGCCACTTGTGTGTTTTGAGCTTGAAGAAAGAGAAAACGCCTACCATACTGAACAGTGGCAGCCAAGCAGCAACCGATGCCCACTTCGCATTGGAATCGGGTGTAAAGTTGGCATATGCCGGCATATCGGGCGGAAAGAAAAAGCTCGACAAAATATGCACATATCTCTGTTCACTGGAATAAGTCAATGCGCCCCAGCCTTCGGGAGCATTGTTAACTCTGGAGTTCTGGATAACCGACAGAATAGACGGTATCAAAAGCACTGCCGAGGCAAGAAAACCGATGATCACTTCAAACGCAAAACGCAAAAATTCGGAAAGCTTCATCCGGAAGCTGCCGGTGATCATTCTAAAGCACCAATAAATAAACACAAATACCGCCTGACCGGCAAAGAAATAGTAATTGACAAAACAGGCAGCAAAAACAGCCAAAGCGACTGCACCTTTTCGTTTTTCATAGACAAATTCATCAACTGCGGCAAGCAAATACGGGAATGTTATCATGGCTTCATGGAAATGGTTAAAAAATACGTTGTAAATCCCAAATCCCGAAAAAGCATATAGCAATGCACCAATAACTGCATAATTCTGTTTTTGAACATAGCGTCTTAGGAACGTATAAGCTGCCAGTGCTGCAAAAGCAAATTTCAACATCAGTAACGGCGCCATCATATACGGCAACGCTTTACTGGGAAACAGCATTGTCAGCCAAAAAAACGGACTGCCCAGCATATAGAAACTGTACGAGCCAATAATATTGGCGCCAAGGTCGGTGGTATAGCTCCAACCAAGATTACCGTCCCAGATAGAATCGTGTATCATTTGATAGAACGGTATTTGCTGCACATTAAAATCACCGTAAAAGAAAAAATAACCGTCATTCATAATCATCCACGGAATGAAAATCAAGAAAGCCAGTCCCAATCCCCATAGAAACGTCCGCAGAAAATAGTTTTTTCGGACATCAAGCAATGTTTTTGCTTTCACTTTTGTCATTGTCATACTTTTTACCTCCAACGATTTAGATAACCATAAATAACCTAACCATTGTAACACATCCGATTAAAAAAATCCATATTAATTTAAACAATACACTGACAAATATATTTCTGTATGGCCTACAAACTTGAATTTGTCACATAAATGTAGTAAAATGAACAATACCATCATTATATCAAAAGGGTATGATCATTTTATCACAAATTAAATATAAAATATGAAAGAATAAGGATCGTCAATTATGAGTTACCACTTTTTTGCCATTATGTCCAGAATGAAATATATCAACCGTTGGTCGCTGATGAACAACACCCGAACCGAAAATATCAGTGAACACAGTCTTACGGTTGCTATGCTGGCACACGCTCTCACCGTTATCCATAATAAAAAATTCGGCGGTACACTTGACCCCGATCAGGCAGCCTCTTTAGCACTGTTTCACGACTGTACGGAAATCATCACGGGTGACCTGCCTACTCCTATCAAATATTCCAGCAAAACACTCCGCAACGCCTACAAGAATATCGAACGGGAAGCGGCTTATCAGCTTTTGTCCTCACTCCCGGACTATATGCGTGACGAGTACAACAAACTGCTCATTCCCAATGACGCCGATCCCTACCTGCTTCGTCTGGTGAAAGGAGCCGACAGACTTTCCGCCCTCATCAAATGTATAGAGGAACTGCAAATGGGCAATAATGAATTTTTGAAAGCCAAAGATGAAATTCTGAAATCACTCCAACAAACAGACCTGCCGGAGATCGCTGTATTTATGGATGATTTTCTGCCCTCGTTTAGTCTCTCACTGGATGAACAGAATATCGCATTACCGTAAAATAAACAATATTATTTTACCTTTTGACTCAAAAATATCAAACCCGACATTTTTTTGCAATTTATTTGATTATCAAACAATTCTAATATATAATGTTCTCAATAGTGGATAACCGCCTGTTGACAAGACCTTTTCAAGGTAAAGGAGCCTTTTTATGCCTGATATTAACAAGGAAAAAACGAAAATTTCATCGGGAAATCCCTCCTATCATAAGACGCAGGATGTTGTGTTTTATGATCATCTGGAGCCTCCTAAAAGAATCAGTATTTCACAGGTTTCACCGCCTGCCGCTAAAAAAGCGGCTCCTCCTCCCAAAAAGACCGCTCATCCGTCAACTCACAAAACAACCCCTCCCCCACACGGTCAGGCACCCCACAAAAAGGTCAAAAAGAAAAAACGTAAGTTCAAACTTTCCAAAGGACGTATATTTCTGAATACGATTTGCTGTATTCTTGCTGTGATGATGATTATTACGGGTACGGGGTGTATCGTAATGTACAGCTATCTCAACCGTATCAATTTTGAACAGTTGGACTCTATTTCGGAAGAGGATGATTACATCAATCCCAGCGCTGTAAATTCACATTCTGTTTCGGGACTGCCCAAAACCGACAGTTATGACGGTACCCTTCTAAATGATCCGATGATCCTTAATATTATGCTGTTCGGTGCCGATACCCGAAAGGGTGCCACGGTGGGACAATCTGATACAATGATTTTGTTCTCGATCGACACTCGTCACAAAAAACTCAAAATGCTTTCTTTTATGCGTGACACCTATGTAGACATTCCGGGCTACGAAAGTCAAAAACTCAACGCCTCTTATACCTTCGGCGGAGCAAGCCTTGCCGTCAGCACAATCGAACGCAATTATGGCATTCAGATTGACCGCTATGCCGTGGTCAACTTCAAGAGCTTTAAAAATATCATTGATGCATTGGGTGGCATCGATATTGACCTGACAGAAGAAGAAATTGATTATATCGACTGGCAGCTTTATATCAACAACCAAGCCGACACACGTTATGAACTGGATGTCAACGACTATACCTTCCGTGAAAATGATAATGGAGAGAAAGTCGCTACTGTACATCTGAACGGTCAGCAAGCTCTCTGGCACGCCAGAAACCGTGGTGAAGAAGGCATTTGCAGTGGTGATGACTATGTCAGAACACAGCGTCAGAGAAACGTTGTCAGCATTATCATCAATGATCTCAAAAAAGCTGATTTTTCCACAGTACTATCGGTAATTTACGAGATCGGCCCGATGGTCACCACCAATCTTAAAACTTCGGAAATCACCAAGCTTGCGTCCAATGCAACGAAATATCTGCAATATGATATTGTGTCGCAGTCTGCCCCCCTTTCCGAAAACGCAGGTGTTGATTTTTACTATTCTGACTGGAACAATCCTGTTTACGTCAACGGAGAAATGGTCGATTGTATCGTCATTGTCAACTGGAACGAGTTCCGACAAAAAGTAGCAGAATTTGTATTTGAAGAACAAGTACAGTAAAACGGTAAAACGTTAAAAATCAGGTGACAGGTGATTTTTCACCTGTCATTTATATTTATACAGCAAAAACAAGGAGGTACTGAAAATGTTCGATAAAAACCCAAAAAATCGTCAACCGCTTACACCCTCGGCGAACCAAAGGAACAATACTCCGTCAAGATACCCGTCCGAGGATTTTCGTATGGATTACGGTGATGACTTCAATGAAGATGACTCACTTGCCCCTTCTCCGTCCGGGCAAAATCAACCTTACCGAAACCGAAAACAACCAATTCGACCCAAGAAGAAACCTAAAATATTAAAAATAATTCTCAGCATTATTCTGATTTTCCTGTTGATATTAGGCGTTTTCTACCTACTGATCATCCTAAGGATACACTATACAGACGAGCATCCCGATACCGATTCGGTCATCAGTGAGATCGGCGAATTAAAAAGTCAGAAAAACATTGAAAATATCCTGATCTTCGGGGCAGATAACCACGCGCAGGACGAATACGGCCGTTCCGATTCCATCATCCTTCTGTCCATTGACAAGCAGCATCACCTGCTAAAACAAACTTCCTTTTTGCGTGACCTTTACGTAACCATTCCCGGCTACGGAGAGGACAGGCTCAACGCTGCCTTTTCTTACGGCGGTGCCAAGCTTGCAACAGAAACCATTGAATACAATTTCGGCATTAAAATTGACAGCTATGCTGTGGTTGACTTTGAAAGCTTCACAGCGATCATTGACGCAATGGGCGGCATTGATCTTCCGCTGACCGCCGAAGAAATCGACTATATCAACTGGCAGTGCTGGCGGAACAAACAAGTCGAAACCCGAAACGAACTTGATATTGACAGTTATCAATTTGAGAGTAGTGAAAACGGTGAAACCGCTATGGTTCACCTCAACGGCAGACAAGCCTTATGGTATGCTCGTGACCGTGACAGCGCCGGTTCGGACTTTGACCGCACTTCCAGACAGCGAACGGTGATCAATACGGTTTTCTCCAAGCTGAAATCAAGCGGAGTATTGACAATGATGTTTGTAATGTACCAAACCGCACCGATGATCACAACCGATATGTCGCACGGAGATGTTGTGGCGACTTCGTTCTATGCATTGAGTTATCTTGGCTACGACCGAAAAGAGTACAGGATCCCGCAGAACGACAATTTTTCCAACACGTGGATCGGTGAATCCGTTGTGCTCACCATTGACGATATAGATTATGAAAAAGAAAGTCTGTATAACTTCATTTTTGAAAATGAGGAAACAACCTGATATGATCAAAAACAAAACTGACAGCTCAATAAACAAAGATGCTGTCAGTTTTGTTATCAAATATAAAACATAAAGTGAGGTATCATTATGAATTGGCGATTTGTTGAACCATTAAAGTCCGAAAAATTGATCAGCGATTATGAAAAAAAGATCGGATATACTTTTCCGGAGGATTTTAAGGCTTGTGTCAGACAAAACAATAATGGCTATCCTGAAAATAAAGTATTTTACTCCTTAAAGGGCAACAGAAAGCGTAAGAGGGTTTTCAATCTGCTCTTTTCGTTTAACAAGGATGATACACCCTCTATTTGGAATTATAATGATTGGCAGGGCAGATTTAGAGATTGGTTTCATTATTCCAATGGCGAGGTAGAAAACTATGTTGCGTTCGCAGGAGATCCATTCGGAAATCTGATTTGTTTTGACAGAAGAACCAACGAAATCGTTTTCATCGACCACGAACAGCTCGGAACGGGAGCAGAAAGAATTGCTAACACTTTTACTGAACTGCTTGATCATCTAAAAAACAAATAGTAAGCTAAATTCAGTCCGCTGTTTTGAGTGCTTCCACCATATCTATCCTCTTATTCTTTCCTGCGACCATCAGACCGACAAGCAGCGAAACGCCAAAGGTCAGAAGAATGGATACACAATAGGTCAACGGTCCGAGCATAAGCTTCATTTCATATTCGCCTGCTACCACAAAGGTTGAAACGGTGTAGTTCTCGCTGACATCCAGCACAAGTGATCGATTGTTCTTGCCCTTGAGATCAAGATTGACTGAGAAAAAGCGTGTCGCAGCCCGAATACCATCAATAGCCGATATTTTATCGAGATCATCAGCCGTGAACCCGTCTTGTGTATACAGGCGGTAGTCGGCATAGTTTGTATCTGCAAAAAATCGGGACGTATCATATTCAATGGTGTACCACTCCATATTGAACCCCAAAAAAATACCTATGCCAAGCGTTATCATTATGATCATAGAGATAAACTGTGCTTTATAGTTCCATGCGGTACGAAATAATTTGCGTGTCAGCATTACCATTCCACCTCGTCTGCACTCATCGGATTGACCTGATCCTCAACCGAGCCTATTTTTCCGTTCTTTACACGAATGACAACATCCGCCATCTTGGCAATGCTTTGGTTATGTGTCACTATAACGATGGTTTTACCGTAGCTTCTTGCCATTTTCAGCAGAAGCTTCAGTACCATTACGCCTGTTTCTGAATCGAGAGCACCTGTTGGCTCGTCACAAAGAAGTATCTGAGGATTTTTGCACAAAGCTCTTGCGATGGATACTCTTTGTTGTTCGCCGCCCGAAAGCTCGGACGGAAAATTGTTCAGATGATCGGTCAACCCAACTTCCTCTATCATCTGCTTCACATCAAGATGTTTTTTGGATATTTCGGATACAAGCTCCACGTTTTCATAAACCGTCAGTGTAGGTATCAAATTATAAAATTGGAATACAAAGCCGACAGTGGAAGCTCTGAAATCGGCAAGTTCGTTGTCACTGAGCTTTGAAATATCCTTACCGTTTACCGTGATCGTTCCGTTGGTCGAGCTGTCAAGCCCACCCAGCATATTCAGAAGCGTACTTTTTCCGGCTCCCGATGGTCCAAGTATGACAACAAATTTTCCTTCATCAAGCGTAAAACTAATCTTGTCGAGTGCTTTCAGTTCGTGTTCGCCCGTCTTATAGATCCTTGTCACCTGATCAAACTTTACTATTGACATTTTTGACCTCTCCTTTTATGATTTCTTTTCAAAAAGCGAAAATCTTCTTTGCAGCTGCACTCATTTCTTTATGCTCCGTTTACGTGCAGCAGCCTGTCTCAATCAGTTAGATACATCTAACTGATTATGTTAATTATAATACGCCGCAGACAAAATTTCAATATGGATGCTGAAAGTTTCAAAGCGATGAAAGTAATTCGGATAATATAGTTAAACCAATTTAACTTACCGGGATGAATTTCGTTAGATTTTTATACACAAAACAATACACTCCCTAAGAGCAAGAGATACATATTCACATTGCCAATACAGAAACCCTGTGCAGCAGACTATATCATTGATTGGAAAATCATATTTTTGAAATATTTAGTCTGCCCCGCTTCCGATCGGATTAACCTTTGCAGTTAAATCAATAACAGTCAATTTAGCAACCATAGTAACTGCCACCATTTTTTTGTTATAGTCAAAATGGCGGGTCGCCTCATAACGGTTCATAATGATCTTATCAATCGCATTTTGCTTTTCTTCTCCATCAAGAAATGTGATTTCTGCCGTCCCCATAACGCATTGATAACGCATCGTCACATCTTTTTTTTGTACCATACAATCCATTTGAAGAGGAATATCCATTTCAAATGAGCATTTTTGATTCTGTTTCATCAGTTCGTATTTTCTTCCGGACATAGCACCGTGAATATAAAAATCCACTTGCTTTCCCGAGACAGTATAGGCAAAATTAAGCGGCACAATATATGGAAAATCCCCATCTGCCAAACCTATCCGTATGATATTGCACTGATCAATAATAGCTGTGATTGTGTCAAAGTCTGTTACTTCTCTGTCTTTTCTTCTCATTTTTCTTTCCCTTTCAATCTAATAGATATACCACTAAGATTATATCAGACAAACTTGCTTTTGTCTACCAAAACTCCGAACAGAAAATATTGATCCGGAGTTTTGGTATTGCACTATCTCCATTCTTTATTGAGAAAAATATATCACAAAAGCTTTGCTTTAAAGCAGTTTCACTCCCAACATTGTCAGATCATCAAACTGTGGCGCATTGCCCACAAACTCATCTACGGATTTTTTCATATTTTCAAGCAGTGTTTTGGGATCTGCCTGTGGTTCGGCATTGAGTGCCGCCAGCATTCTATCCTTACCAAAAAACTCGTTTTTCGCATTGTTTGCTTCTGCCACGCCGTCTGTATAGAGGAACAGCGTACCGCCTTTTTCAAGTGTGAATTCATACTCCTTATACCTCATACCTTCCATTCCGCCGACAACAAAGCCATGCTTGTCCTTGAGTATCTCAAATTCACCATTTGCCTTTTTGATCATTGGATACTCATGCCCTGCATTAGCCGCCGTCACCTTGCCGGTTTCAATGTCAAGCACACCAAACCAAACTGTAACAAACATTTCTTCATCGTTATTTTTACAGATCTGAGTGTTGGTTTGTTCCAGCACCTTTGCAGGGCTTTCTCCCATCATCGCAAAATTATTCACCAGAATTTTGGACATCATCATAAACAAGGCAGCCGGAACACCCTTGCCGGAAACATCCGCCATTACCAAACCGAGATGGTTATCATCTATGAGGAAAAAATCGTAGAAATCGCCCCCCACCTCCTTGGCAGGCGTCATTGTGGCATAAATATCAAACTCCTCACGTTCGGGGAACGCAGGGAAGATATTCGGCAGCATATCCGCTTGTATCCTTGTGGCAAGCTCCAGTTCGGCACCGATCCGCTCTTTTTCTGCGGTTATTCGAGTGATCTGTTCAATGTAATGGATCGTTCGTTTGGAAAGGGTTGCAAATGCCTGTGCCAACACCTCGATCTCATCACCCGTGCGGTAAAAATCATTCATCTCAAATGCAATATCTGTTCCGCTCAGTTCATCAATACGCTTTGTCATATATTCTATCGGCTTCACAATTCTGCCTGCAACAAAAAGTGCCGCAGTGATACCTAAGACAAGCAAGACAGCTATTATGACCAGCATTGCTTGATTTAACTTTTTCATACTCTCGCTGAATTTTTGGGTGGCATCGTCATTGATACGGTCATATTCGCTCATCATAATTTGTGCAGGCTGCTCAGTAATATCCTTCTCGATAAAGGAAATGACCGCCCAGCCAACAGTATTGATAGGCGAACTGGTCATATAGTATTCCTTGCCATTAACATTAACTGAAACCAACCCTGTCTGCTCGGTGAGAGCCTTGTTGATAAAATCTGCCAACGCCTTGTTTTCATCGGCACGCATATCCCGGGCATTGTCCGAAAGCTCAACAGTAAATATGCCGTTATCCTCCGGTGCAAAAATCACCTTGCCCTCATTATTGATCACAGAGATATATCCGCCCTGACTTGATGCTGAGTTAACATAATCGCTCATAGAATTAAGAAATAGATCTACACCAACCACTGCAACAAGCTTACCGTCCTTATAAACGGGTGCTGAACATTCAACGCCTATCTTACCGGTATATGTATCTGTTTCAACAGCCGAAAACCACAGTTTGCCTGCATTGACAGCACCGATATACCACGGTCTTTCACGCACAGAAAAAGGTGAGAGCACACCGTTTTCGTCGTATTTATTGCTCGGCTGGTTGTCCACACACAGATGTGTACCGTCGGCAAGTCCAATAAAGCAGTTATCAAGGTATTCCGACTGCTTACACATAGCTATCATAGTATCGCTCATATGAGCTGCAACGCCCAGATATTTGGACTCGGTATAATCTACGCCATCCTCAAAAAGCACCTGTGCCGAGAACTCACCTTCTTTTGCGGGATCGGGAAGTGAGAAAGGATACGGTTCAATACTGTCCATATGTTCAAACAGTCCGGCTGCAAGGCTTTGAAGCGTGGCAACATCTGTTTTGACATCTGAAAACATATCATCCGCAATATACGCCTGCAAGGCATTTGTTTTGGTCATTGAATTATCGATGATCTGATGCATCGTATTATGGGACACTTTTTCGATAGCATCCTGCTGTTCGCTGTTAACATCACCGACAACAGCATTGAGCGTCGTTGCCTGATAAAACCAAATACCGGCAAATATTGCTATCAGTGCAATAAGAAAAACAAGCACCAGATTGAGTATTTTCTGCTGTAATCCGCCAAACTTAAGACCAAATTTCTTAACCATTTTGTCACCACCCTTTTTTCAGCGTGAGAATGTTGCAGCCATTAAGATAGTCGTATTTTACTTCGTCCATACTCTTTTTTACCATAAAAATTCCTAAACCGCCTATTTGCCGGTCTTGTGCACTGAGCGTTATATCCGGGTCAGCTTTGGCGAGAGGATCATAGGGCACACCACGGTCAATAAAGGTAATATCAACCCCAGGCAGTTCCGGATGCAGTTCTACACACACAACTGCGGTACCTGTTCCATCAGTATAAGCATAGCTGGCGATATTGATAAAGATTTCTTCTGCCGCAATATCTATCTGCGTTTGTATCTTCATCGGACACCCGATAAGTGCTAATTGCCCATTGATGAATTGCAGTACGGTATGAAGATTTTCTTTTATAGCTTCAATTTCAAATTCCTTCATATACTCACTCAATGTTCAGTATATCTGTGAAGCCCGTCACTTCAAATATTTCCATAATATTTTCGTGGACATTTTTCAGCTTCATACTGCCCTGCTTGTTCATCGTTTTCTGTGCTGACAGCAGTACTCTCAGTCCTGCGGAAGAAATGTACTCCACCTGTGCAAAATCGAACGTAAGTTCCGTGCAGTCGTTAATGCTGTTTTTCAGTTCCTGCTCCAGTTTCGGAGAAGTGGATGTATCAATTCTTCCGCTGATACTAAAGGTAAGTGAGTTGTTATGACTGCTTTTCTGAATGTTCATAATGAGCCTCCTATTATGCTACCTGTGCAGCCGATTTTTCCTCTGCTGATTTCTGCGAGTCTTGTGATTTCTCAGAATGTGCCGATGCATTATAAGTTACACCATCGCCATAAATAGTTGTCCAGTCATTTTTCATAGAGATCGCTGTCCAGCCGTTTTCCTCACAGCTTACACGCATTTTTTCTGCCTTTTCAACATTACCGTTTTCACGCTCCGTATCATCGCAGCAAAGCATATAAGCACCGGTCTTATACTTATTATTTCCGATAGTGAAGTTTGCCATAGACGCATCGCCGGAGCTGTTTCCGAAAGACAGAACAGGCTGTACACCGATTTCCTGCTGAATCACAGTTACCTTGTTCGTTTTCAAGTTTTTGATCAGAAACTCTCCACCTGTAACGAGCTTATCCTCCTGCGTAAAGGTGTAATCCAGACCATCCTCATCCCCCTGACCGCTGGCAACAAAGCTTTCATCTGACCCGATCATTTGGCTGAGAGGAATATCGACAATGCCTTCGGCAAGCCCTCTCGTGATAAGGCGGTCTGTACCACTGACAATATAAACGGTAAAATCATTTTCCTGCAAATAATCAATAACCTGTAGCATAGGTTTGTAAAATGCCTGACCATTTGTCATTCCTTCATAGCTTTCCATAGGCTGATCTCTGTATGCTTTGACATAAGCATCAAATTCCTCCGGCGTCATACCCTTAAAGGCAGTAGCGACAGCAGTGCCGTGCTTGACATCAAGTCCGCTGGGATATTCACCGGTTTCAAAATAGGTTTTGATGATTGCCGCAGTTGCCTTCTCTTCATCACTTGCCTTATCCTTATAGTCTGGATCCTCCATCACACGATGGTACAGCAGCTTGTGGTCGAAATAGCCGGGATCTGTTTCACAGCACAATGTACCGTCCATATCAAACACAGCAATACGGTTCTTGACCGGAATGAAATCTGCACTGCTTTCATCCGTGATCGTTTGCATATATTCGGTCAGTTTGGTTTTCAGGGGGGCAGAGTCCGTCCACAGTGAAAGCAATTCCGCCTGAGCATCGGAAGCTTCTGTGCTTTTCTTTGTTTCGGTCTTAGATTGTTCTTCTCTGGAGGAAGTAATTGCCGACTGAACAACTTCGTTATCCTTTGCCGAGTTTTCCGTGCTGCTCTGCTGGCTGCATCCTGCACAAGCGGAGATCATCATTGTTGCAAGAAGAACAGCTGTCAATTTTTCTTTACATTTTTTCATTTTATATTTTCCTTTCTTTGTTGATAATATTTCAGAAACTCTGTCAGAATTATGCATACCTTCTTCTATACAAAGAATAGCTGTTGTTTTTCTGAGCAAAAGCTTCACTTTGGTTTCAGTGTTTATTATAACATAAAATGGATTACAATCTCACCGCATCATACAGTTTTTTATGCGGCACGGTCACAAAACAAAGGAGGAACCGCTTTCAGTATGAATTCGGTTCCTCCTTTGTTCAGTTGTGTTTTCTTCAGTTTGGAACTGTCCGCTTTCTCAGCACCTGAAGAATATCCCCTCTGATCAAGGTATCGACCGATTGTTTCTGCTGCCAAATCGGCGTATTAGTAATTGAATTTATATGATTGGGGTCAAATGATTGCTTTCCATGCATTGCTGTTTTCAAAAAGAGTAAGAACGTCTTTGTCAAGGCAGCCTTCCTCTGCCATACTGTGAAGGATACCCAAAGCTTTTTCGGCAGGAATGGATTTTTTGTAAGGTCGATCTTTTGCCGTAAGTGCTTCATATATATCAAGGATCGTCAGCAGTCGAACCTCTCTCGAAATACTGTTTCCGGATTTGTGCTCAGGATAACCGTTACCGTTAAGAAATTCATGATGCGAGCTTGCCCATTCACGAATTATAAGGTATTCGTCAGGAAAATCCATTTTTTCCAATATTTTTCTTGTCACCAAAACGTGACTTTGCATAACAATTCTTTCTTCATCAGTCAGTGTTCCCTTTTTGATGGAAAGGCAAGTCAATTCATCCTGTGTCAAAATGGGTACTTCTCTGTGATCTTCTTCGCAATAATGCTGTCGGGACAGTTCACAAATGATCTGAAAATCATCATCAGACAGGAATGATGAAGTGTTGATACGACGAATGGTGTCCAGCCATAACTTCCTGTTTTTTTCACGCAGATCCCACTCCTGTTTAGTGATATTGTCCTCCAGTAATGCGATACGATCAAGCAGATGTATACGTTGAAATCGTTCTTCAATTTTTTCCAGTTTAGTTCCAAGTCTGGTTGCCTTATCCATCACTTCAAGAGGAACAGACAATTTTCCGACATCGTGCAGCCAGATACTCATTAAAAATGCGTGTTTTTTGGAACTATCAAATTTCCACGGATCATCTGTCTGATCAAGCCATTCTAAAAATCTTTCTCCTATTTTCACCATATTTCTGGTGTGATTGCCACTATAACGGGAGCGTTCATCAATAGCAACGGAAAGTGCCTGTATCAGTGAATCCAGTAAAGCAATCAACTTATCTGTATAGCGTTTTTTCATAGCAACAAAGCTTGTCATATCATTCAGAATAACGATAACAGCAATTTTTTCATCCTCGTTTTTCAGAAACGAAGACATAACATAGATCGTCTTTTCCTCTGACAGGGCATAATACGGCACCAGATTATAATGGACTGATGACAAATCACATACTGCGTCTAATATAGTTTGAGTAAACACATCATTTCTATTGTCATTAAAAAAAAGCTTCCGAATTTTTGATTTGACAATTCTTCCTCTGTTTTTTCCAGAATATCAACAGCAGCTTGATTGAAGTATTGAATACTGCCATCCAGTCCGATCACTAAAACTCCTTCTGACATATCTCTGAGGATGCTGTCTTGTATAAATACACTCTTATCTATCATTTCCATCATCGCCCTCGTAACCTACTAATTCTACAGGTATCAATTCAGGCTGACCCACCCCTACTATACTGTTATTGTAGCAAAAAAGCTGCGTTTTTGTCAACCTTTGAACCATCTAAATCCAGTGGATCAAGTTTACAAAAATCGCAGCTTTTTGATATAAAATATAAGAGATGTTAAAAGCGTACAAATATAGGATATATCCTAATCAATAACGGATAACGGGAGCTTTTACATCACCGGTAAGCTTGCTTGCAGAAGTATCAGATACTAAGCTGATATATTTAAGTAATGTCTACTGAACAAATGCCAATTTTAAACCACGCATAAAGAACAGTAATATCTCTGCCCTTAACTCCTCAATCTTTCTCAGGTT
>CADCOE010000055.1 GCA_902802985.1 uncultured Ruminococcus sp. | reverse complement strand
GTATGGCGGAATTGGCAGACGCGCTAGCTTCAGGTGCTAGTCTTCGCAAGGAGGTGCAGGTTCAAGTCCTGTTACCCGCACCATTTTCACTGTTTTATTAAAGCTAAAGACGGGAGCATAGCTCAGCTGGGAGAGCATCTGCCTTACAAGCAGAGGGTCATAGGTTCGAGCCCTATTGTTCCCACCATAGGGGATACTGAAAAAGGTATCACTCTCGAGAAGTCCGATTTTATCGGGCTTCTTTTGCGTTGTTTCTATGTCAATGATTAGGGTAGATCAAAAAAACGAATATAGGAATAGGCAAGCGACGGCTAAAGATCTGTGATGCAAAAGTGCTCCCCGACTTCATGTTGAACAATGATGTCACTCACAAGAGGGTAGACTCCATCCGGGATTGAAGAAGCAAAGATACTGGAAATCAAGAAAGAGGAAATCCACCAAAAAGCAAATCAGTCCATTAAGTCAAACGCGGATGGATACCCCAACCTAAGCTTGCAGGAGGAAGTACCCAAGTTAAAGGCACAGCTTACCGAAACAAAGGGCATATTCAAGAGCAAGGAACGAAAGGTGTTAGAAACGCAAATACGGCAGACGGCAGAAAAAATCTCCGCTATGCTGGAAGCGTTACCCGAAATCTTGAAAGATGACGGTTATCCCGATGTGCAGGCGTTTATGGCAACCTACCGAAAGGCAGAAGCCGTAGTTGACAACTACAACCGAGAGCTTGCAGAATGGGAAACGCACGGTCAAGAAAAGCCGCAGACCCGCCGAAAAAGAACGGTATGTACCGCCCAAAAAAACAAAGTGTCCGTGACCAGCTCAGACGGTTACAGGCAGAGGGTAGACAACCCAAAACCAAGCACCGATCCCACGATAGAGAAAAATACTTTAACATCGAAAATAACACCGCAGGGTAGTTGCTCTGCCTTGTGGGATTACATACATTTTGACATTAAAACACCCTGCAAGTTTTTAAATCTTGCAGGGTGTTTATCTTCTCGCTCGAATTATTTTCTGCGTTTCTTGTACTGTGTGTATTTCACAAAATATATACCGAATATCGCAAGATACATTACCAAGACACCACCAATAAGTGAAGCGATAAGATAATAAACGTGAGTTCGATGAAAAAATAAAAGAAGAAAATCTGTCCTTTCTTAAAGCGATAATTTCACGGACTTCATCGTTGAGAGTATGACAATGTATTTCAATTAATTCTGGTTTATCCCATTCTATTTTGGTTATTTTTGTCTGCATTGTGTTAATACTGTGCTTGAATGTCAAGCGTTCCCTCATTCTTTAAATAATACTCAAACCAGTTCAGAACTATACCACTTATCATTGGCAGCAATTCGTTCTGCCGTCTTTTGTGTTAGTGATAACATTTTCATTGACATATGAATAGATATTTTTGTTCTTAAACTGTTCTCTTTTATTATAATCAATTTCCTTGGTGAAATCAAGAATAGGGATAGGATACGGAGTGCTCAAACGGGGACATTTACAAAAAATCAACTAAGCCAAGAGGAAATTCATGTTTTGGATCAAGAAATCTAAAATTGAATAAAGCCAAGTGAAACAGATTATAAGCCTCGGTAAAGACAGAGATAACAGCCTTTAATGTATCAATATACATTTGATGAAATCTATGGTTTTGAGATATCGAAGGAGCCTTTCCGAGCGAAGATGCTCTTCTCAAACTCCTTTATCTGCGCATTACCGAATTGTACAAAAAATGGAGCAATCGTCCTGTTGCTAACTGGACTCTTGTCAGAAATCAGCTTGCTATGGATGATTCCATTCAGGAAAGAATCTTCAAGTTCGATAATTTATGATATTTCTATGTTGATAAAAAATAACTTACACGCTTTTTACTTGACAAATCCTACATATCTTATTTTATGTATGTGTTGTGGTATATATCAAAAATAGCCTCACGTCCCACATATCAGTATTTAATTTATGGCGGGTTTTCACTCCTTAAAAATCCCCTCGTTTTCCTTTCAGAATTAAATAAAATCTTCATCGTAGGTAGTCAAATTACTTCATCTTCATCAATTCTTGACTGTCGCTTTAGCGCAACATATTCATAAGATTGCCATTAATCCGCTTCCCTCGTGTCGCAAAATGTAAAAGTTTCGGGAGTTGAATAAATATGAGTTTCATCAGTAATGCTGATTTCTTTACTAGAAGAGAAAATTTCGGTGATAAACCAACAATGTTTGTAGAATTTATGGAACACGTAGGGGAGACTTATGATTTCCATTCACTCTATAAACTGAGCCACAGTATTTACTCTACTTTAGTAGAGTAAATACTGTGCTGTGATAACAATGGCAAACCAAATGTATATCCAATAGTACTATTTAAATACTTAAATACAAAATTGTTTTCAACTCTCAATTCATTCATTTTTCATTTTTTGGTTACAGCTTATATCGAAAATTTAAGGATATATTCAAAGGAATTTAAGTTTATGAAATGGGATGAATTTTGCTCTTTGCTTTCGGGATTAAGCCCCGAAAGCCCTTTGGGCAGGATTGTTCAGATTGTCGCAACTATGCGGAATACCACAAGGGGAGCAACACAAGTGAATAAATCGTTTTTTCCCAGTCCTGCAAAGTCTAAATCCAAGCAAAAAAAGCAGCTCGACCTTGAAGTAATCGTTATGATGATAAATGTATATTTTAGCTTACTCCTCTTCCAATGTCCCAAAATTTTTATTTTGGGACATTGGTTGTATTTTCAAAATCCCCTCTCTTTATTCGTGAACCTTAAAAAAAAGCTGATAGCAATATGCACAAAATGTCTATTGATTGGAATGTGTTATCCTCTCCGATCGGGCGGTCAGACCTCTTCTTTTGGTGTTATTTTCAGTCAGATTGCGTTTTTTTTTCGTTATTTTGCACAATGATAATTTGAAAGGAGGTGAAATAAATGATTTTAAAAAATATGTGTGTGCAAACTAAAGAAACTGTAAAACAATTTTGTAAGGAAAATCCTAAAGCGTTAATGCGTTCTGCCGTTTGTGCTGTGGCAGCAATGATTATTTCTGGTTCTTCCTTTATTTGTTTTGCTGATTCGGGTGAAAGTTCTATTAATCATTTTGTTACTCCTGATACTAACCCCGATCCAGAACATTATTATCATTTGAGTGCTGTTCTTATGGACTATCTTGACTCTTTGTTTGATCGGTTTTGTGACTTTGCTATTGTTGTCGTTCCTATTGGTCTTGTGATTTTTGGTACGGTCTTTGGCATCCATTATGGAATGAAACTGTTTAAAAAGGCTTCGCATTGATTTTGATTATTTTGAAAGGAGGTGTAAAAAATGAGTATAAAGACTATGTGTGTAAAGGTAAAGGAAAGCGTAAAACAATTTTGTAAGGAAAATCCTAAAGCGTTAATGCGTTCTGCCGTTTGTTCTGTTGGAGCAATGATTATTTCTGGTTCTTCCTTTATTTGTTTTGCTGATTCGGGTGAGAGTTCTTATGAATGGTCTGATCCATTCCCTCATCCGTATTCTCTTCTACTTGACCCTTATGATTTAAGTCCTGCCGTTAGTGATTCTCTTGACGCTTTGGCTACACAGTTTTACACTTATGCCAGTGTTGTTGTTCCGGTTGGTCTTGTAATTTTTGGTACGGTCTTTGGCATTCATTATGGAATGAAACTTTTTAAGAAAACTTCGCATTAATGCTTGTGCTTCTTTTAACCGTCTTGTAACCGTCTTGGATGTTTTTGACTTCTCTGATCTTGGTCGTTTTTTTGTTTTTGTAAAGATTTAGAAGCTATTGCAAAAGTTTATTTGCAATAGCTTCTTTTTTTTGATTGTTTTTAATTTTTCTTTTTTGCATTTTGAAATGCTATTCTCTGATTTCGTCCTTTTGCTATTTGTATGATTAGTTTTTTTAAAAGGTCTCCTTCTTTTGTTGTTATCTGTCCCGTACATTCCAATATTGTTATCATTCCTTTTATGTATTCTTCTTTTCTTTCAAGCCTATGTTGATACATTTCTATTTCTATTCCTATTTTGCAATCTCTTCTTATTGCTCTTAAGTATTGGTATTCCCATCTCAATAATTCTTTTAATTCTTTTGGTCTTAAGTTTTCAAACATTTTGATTTCTCCTTTCGGTAGATGTTGTTTTTTTTTATTTCCTACTGTAATTATTATAACACGTATGTATACATACATCAATAGTCATAATAAACGAATGTGTACATATATTTTTATCGATTTTGTATGTATACATTTATCTTTTCTTTGTGCTATAATACTTTTATTTGGAGGTGATTTTGAAGTGATTTCAGAAGCAAGACTTAAGGCTAATAAGAAATATCAATCAAAATTTGATGATATTAAAATTCGTGTTCCTGCCGGTCAACGTGAAATAATCAAAGCTTATGCAGAAAAACAAGGTAAAAGTTTGAACGGATATATCAATGACTTGATCAACGCTGATATTGAACGATATAAAAAGGAAACTTCTTTATCTGATGATGATTGATTGTGCAATGTGCTGTATCAGACTTGCGGTAGTAACGTAAACAAATCGTCAAAAAGCACAACGATAAATATTCGATCTTAACCGTTTAAAAAAAATGCTCTCTTCTCCCCTCTGCGCTGTTTTTTTGTAACGTGAAATCCAATATTAATAATCATTAAAAATCGCTTAGAGGTCAATTTCAGCGAAAATAAAATTCAAATATCTTTTTAGGCGAATGATAAGCGAGGTTAGCAGGGAGGGTGAATTGCATTGGAAAAAAGTTGGTAAATGCCGTTAAGAAATTTTAGTTTTCAACAGTTGAATAGTTTTTCTGGGGTTTTCAGTTTCAGCCACACCACCACCCCGTCAGGGGCGAAAAAAGCGGTGCCGTTGCCGATTCTGACCGTGTGCGGTCAAGGGAAGGCAATGGCACCGCCTTTTTTCGTGCTGTCCCCAGACAGCGGGTGGTGTGGCTGAAAGCTGTAGGGGGTCCTTGGAAAAAACTTTTCAATGGTTGGATACTCAAATTTTAGGCATTTTCAACTTTTTCTAATGCAAGAGGGGGGATTGCGCGCCCCCCTTCTATATTCACATATTAATTGTTGTATTCGATTTCTTATTGTTCGTGATATTGACTTGCTTTGTAGATTTTGTATTCATTTCGGGGTTGTCTGTTCTTCCAAGAATATAATCTGTTGATACTTTGTAAAAGTCTGCAAGCTTTATGATTTGATTTACTTTTATTTCTCTTTTACCACTTTCATATAGTTGATATTGTTCTCTTGTTATTCCTAAAATATCTGCAACTTGCTTTTGTAACAAGTCATTATCTTCTCGTAAATCTCTTAATCTTTTGTAATAGTACATAAAAACACCTCTTTATTTTTATTATTTATCACGATTTTAACACGCATTCATTTGAATAACAAAGTATTCAAACGAATACTTTAATAACAATTAAAGGAGATAGAAAAAGATGAAATGTACAGTATTAGGTAAAAGTATAAGTAGCTTCATAAGCCGAACGACAGGTGAAATCATCGACAATAGTAAACTCTTTGTGACTTGTGCTTTTAGTAAAAGCACGTATGGTGATGTTCAGACCGAGGGCGTCCGTTGTATTGAAGTAAAAGCCCCTGAGGATGACATTAAGGACGTTGGCATTAATGAAGTTGTTTTTATTGACTTCGATGATAAAGGTAAGTATATTGGCTTGGAACGTCTGAATGCTCCTGCGCCGCCTGTTAAGGATAAGAAATGATGACGGAACTTGAGGTTTTGGAATTAATAGCATTTGGCGTATTCGTTCTCGTCGGCATTGAAGTTGCTCGAGGTTTTTCGTTCTGGAAATGGTGATGTTATGGAAATAACGGTTGAATGGCTAATGACATTCGGTTTCGGTGTTGGTTTTGTATTATTTACGATAGTTTCTCTTTTGGGATTCGTTCTCCGTGAATGTATTTCTTTGTTCCATATAGTAAAGTAATTGAAAGGAGGTGAAAAAAATGAGTATAAAAAGTATGTGTGTAAAGACGAAGGAAAGCGTAAAGCAATTTTGCAAGGAAAACCCCTAAAGCGTTGATGCGTTCTACTGCTTGTTTCATTGGTGCGGTGATTGCTTCCGGTGCTTCTCTTACTTGTTTTGCGGCTGATGGTACTCCTCTTGATCTTAGCTCTGTACTTAGCACTTCCCTTAATTCTTTGACTACGCAGTTTAACACTTATGCTGGTGTTGTTGTTCCTGTAGCACTTGGTATATTTGGCACTGTCTTTGGTATTCAGTATGGGATGAAACTGTTTAAAAAGGCAAGCAAATAATCCGTCAATTTGTCGGGCTTTTCGTTTTGGAGGTGATTTGAAATGATTTTTTTGTATAGTGGTACACCCGGCTCTTTTAAATCGTATCACGCCGTTGCTGAAAGTCTGGATTGGTTGCGAATGGGGCGAAATTTAATAACCAATTTCCCGCTTGACTATAAGAAAAAAATTCGTAAACCGATAAAAGGTGATTATCAATTTTTGACTGATGAGGAAATAACAGTTGATTATCTTGTCGATTATGCCCGTTGTCATCATCATCGAGGGGTTAAGGCTCAAACATTGGTTGTTATTGATGAAGCCTCGCTAAAATTCAATTCCAGAGATTATTCACGCCGGGATAGAATGACTTGGATTAATTTTTTGGCTAATCATCGCCATTTTAATTTTGATTTTATCTTGATCGCACAAAATGATCGTATGCTTGACCGTCAGATCAGATGTTTGATTGAGACAGAATATAAACATCGGGCTATCAAAAATTTAAAGACAATCGGATTTCTAATTGATTTATTCTTTCGGAGTGCGTTTATGTGTATTGAATACTGGTATCCCTGTAAAATGCAGTGTGGAACGCAGTTTAAAGTTTTTTATAAGCATATTGCTGATTAGGGTGGCTAGTAACAATCTCTACTCAGTTGGCAGATCGTATCACACGTTTGACGTGTAGCGAAGAACAGAGGGCTTATACTTGCAAATGAACATCCACCCGCCGTCGGATATTCACGGATGGATGTTCATTTGTAACATATCTATATTTTTAGCATAATAATTACTATATATTATTATTTATTAATGGTATCTTATAAATATCCAAATAAATATCCAAAGGAGGATAGGCTCCTTTATCAGCCTAAATTTTATTATACACAAGGAGATTTTTATGGACCTCATTAAAGAATTGCAAAATTCCGAGTTTTTTATACGCCCAATTCCTAAAAATATAGCTATAGCTATGGCATATATTCCTTACCAAAACGCCAAGATGTTATATTCTCCGGAACATGGCATACAGATAGGAACATTATTTCCAGAACTAAATAAACCCTTTTCTCCTCAATTTTTTTGTAAAGAGGGAGGCAATAATAATGACTGAACGAGACCGATTATTAAGAACACTATCTTCATACGATTTTGCTGTAAGTGACCTCCATATATATCTTGATACTCATCCTGATGACAAAAAAGCAGAAGATGCTCTTAAAATATATGAAAAAAAAAGTATAGAAATTCGTCAAGAATATGAAGAAAAATTTGGACCAATTACAGTAAATAATATTGGCGGCAACCGCTGGTCATGGATATCTGATCCATGGCCTTGGGACACACAGGAGGGCTGATATATATTATGTGGGCATATGAAAAAAAACTTCAATATCCTATTAATATTAAACAAACAAATCCTATACTTGCAAAAATCATTATATCTCAATATGGCGGTCCAGATGGTGAACTTGGTGCCTCTTTGCGTTATCTTAGCCAGCGTTACACTGTTCCTTATCCAGAAATCAAAGCTATTTTAACAGATATTGGTACTGAAGAATTAGGTCATCTTGAAATGGTTGGTACCATTGTTTATCAATTAACTAAAAACCTTTCTGAGGAAGAAATAAAAAAATCAGGTTTCAGTGATTATTTTATTGATCATACAACAGGTGTTTATCCCACATCGGCAAGTGGTTCCCCATATACAGCTGCCTCATTGCAAGTGAAAGGCGACATCATTACAGATCTCCACGAAGATCTGGCCGCAGAACAAAAAGCCAGAACCACTTATGATAATATTTTACGATTTTGTGATGACCCAGATGTCAAAGACGCTATACGCTTTTTGAGAGCACGAGAAGTTGTCCATTACCAGCGTTTCGGTGAAGCTTTACGCATCGTAACGGATAAGCTTGACAGTAAAAATTTTTATGCGTTTAATCCAGAATTTGATGGGTGTGATCATAAAAATACTACAAAATAAACTTTTGATATTAGACTTATATTAAAACTGATCTGCCCTCCAATTTGTACGGACAGAGCAAAAAACATCTATGATACAATAATGGATCAAGTAACAAACTGGCATCGGTATTCCATCGGTGTCAGTTTTGTTTTCATAGGATTGAGTCAGGCAGAAATATGCTTCTGAGGTATATTGAAAGTTTTAGTTAATGTCTACTGAACAAATGCCAATTTTAAACCACGCATAAAGAACAGTAATATCTCTGCCCTTAACTTCTCAATCTTTCTCAGGTTGAGAAG
>CADCOE010000054.1 GCA_902802985.1 uncultured Ruminococcus sp. | reverse complement strand
TATTTTGGTTTCCACAAATATTGCAAAGCTGTGAGCTTGCAAAAAATTGATCAATCTTTACAAGTCTTTTTCCCATTTCCTCTAACGTTACCATACTTGAGCGAGAAGCCCCCACTTCTATAGGTGGGGGAGTATGTCACATTATTATCTCTTACTTTTCATTAATAACAGCAAAATATTAAAAAAATTACAAGAAAAAAGTGCGATAAAATAAAAAATTGCTTGACAAACCGAAATATCGGTTGTATTATAAAAACACTATAATTTCACGAAAGGGTGAGTTCTATGACCATACACAATTATAAATCATTACATCTATACTACAATATCAGAATGTTAAAGCAGAAGCATGAACTTTACCGTTTTGTGGAGAAAAAGCGTTAATACTCAACGGCACAGGAACATTCTTACGGGTTTTCTGTGTTTTCAGATCGGTAATTTCATAAGCATTTTTATGCACTTTTGTTATCATGCAGGAGTGCTTTTTTGTTTTAAGGAGTGAAAATCGTTATGTTGGAATTAAGAGGAAGATATAACACCGCTAAGGTGTTCACCGATCTGATAGATGAAAATGCGATCTCTCAGATTATTGAATTGCTGAACCAACCAATGTCGGAGGGTCAGCAAATAAGAATTATGCCTGACGTTCATGCAGGAGCAGGATGTACTATCGGCACTACTATGACGATAACGGATAAGGCTGTACCGAATTTAGTCGGGGTCGATATAGGTTGCGGAATGGAAACGGTCTGCATCAAAGAAAACTTTATTGAGGTTCAGAAACTTGATAAGCTTATCAGAGCACAGGTACCCTCTGGTTTTGCTATCAGAAACAAGATACATCGTTATATGGAAAAGATTGAGCTGCTTGATCTATATTGTTTTGATCATATTAATCATAATAGAGCCGAAAAGAGTCTCGGGACATTGGGCGGAGGTAATCACTTTATCGAAGTCGACAGAGGAGAGGACGGATCAATTTATATTGTTATCCATTCAGGCTCCCGACATTTAGGACTTGAAGTAGCGAAGTATTATCAGGAGGAAGCATATAAGCGTTTGAATAGTTGTTCTAAGGCAGAAGTTGAAACTCTTATTGCAAAACTAAAAGCAGAGAACAAGGAAAAACAGATTCAGAAAGAACTTAAAAAGCTGACAAATACTAAGCGTACAGATGTACCCAAGGCTTTAGCGTATACCGAAGGTGAACTGTTTGAACAGTATATCCATGATATGAAAATCGTGCAGAAATACGCAATGCTGAACCGTCAGGCTATGATGGATGAAATCGTTAAAGGTATGGGACTGCATATTCGTGACTGTTTTACAACTGTTCATAACTACATTGATACAGAGAAAATGATACTCCGTAAGGGTGCAGTATCCGCTCAGAGGGAAGAAACGCTGCTTATCCCCATCAATATGCGTGATGGCAGCTTGATTTGTACAGGTAAAGGTAATCCCGATTGGAACTGTAGTGCACCTCACGGAGCAGGAAGAGTTCTTTCAAGAGGAGAAGCAAAGGCTACGTTGACTCTTTCTGAGTTTAAGAGGCAAATGAAAGGTATCTACTCGACCTCTGTCAGTCGTGATACGATTGATGAATCACCTATGGCGTATAAGTCGATTGATGATATTATTTCTAATATAGGTGATACGGTTGACATCAATGATATTATCAAGCCTATTTATAATTTTAAAGCAGGTGGAGAATAAGTCTGAAAAATAAAACAGCTGTCGTTTTTAGATGCTGTGATCAAAAGTTTGGACAAGAGTCGAGAAAAAGAAAAGCTGCGAAATAGTTTTGAGTGGAGATCATTATGATTAGATTAAGAGCATATAAGCAATGTGATGCAAAAAAAATTGTATCCTGGTGTAAAGATGAAAAAACTTTTTTATTATGGGGTGGAGAGCGTTTCGGTAGTTTCCCCATTTCATCGGATATTATGAATCGTAAGTATTTCAATGACAATGGCGATTGCATCGAAAAAGATAATTTTTATCCTATGACCGCTTTTGATGATACGGGAATAGTAGGACACTTTATTATGAGGTATCTTCTTGGAGATAACACCGTTCTTCGTTTCGGCTGGGTAATTGTAGATGATACAAAGAGGGGGCAAAAATACGGCCAAGAAATGCTGAAACTTGGCTTGAAATATGCTTTTGAAATTATGCAGGTTAACAAAGTTACAATAGGAGTGTTTGAGAATAATACTTCCGCCTATCAATGTTACCTGTCTGCTGGTTTCCGCAAGTCCAAAGATAGGGAAGGTTCATATGAAATTATTCAAGGAAAAACGTGGAAAATAGTCGAACTTGAAATTTCAAAAGGGGATTTTTTCTGTAAAAAATCCGATTAGAGAAATAAAATAATGGCAAGAAGGAACTGTTGAATTAAGTCCAAAAGAAGGATAACCGAAATACCGTCAGTCCCACATGGGGATTTGTTCTTCGTATATTATTGTTGCCTTTGTTACACCATTTTTCATAGAATATTTCATTTAGGAATTGATGAAACTTCATCTTTTATGTTACAGTATTCATAACCAACAAAGCTCGCTTTGTTATAAACTATATTTTTAAGAGGTGGTTCTTTCAGCTTGAGGGGGGAAAACAGGAATGAGTGAATTAGAGAAGCAGAGAAAAAAGGAAAAATTGAAAAAAATAGAGGAAGAAATTGAACCGCTGGTAAAAAATGAAATATCGTGGGCGAAGGCTTATAAGCTTTTAAAAGAGGTTGAGGAAAATTTGCTGTATGAATATGAGTATCCGAGTTATACATCATGGTTGAAAAGTTTTTCTGAAAGATATAACATTACACTTTCTCTATTGTGGCGTCAAAAAAAAGCTGGAAAGTTTTATGATAGCTTTTACGACTATTATAAACAACTGAGTATACCGGTTACACCTATTGAACGTGTAGAAATAGGTACCGATTCTCTAACAATGATCGAGAAAATAACAGGTGCTAATATGCGTGAAGCAAAGGTGTTGATTGATAGAGCTAATGCGGGAACTGTCAGTAGAACCGAACTAAAAACGCTCTGGGAACTGGAAAAACAGGAAAGAGAGCGTAATGGAATGTCAGCAATCCGTCAGAACGCTTATGATGCAAAGAAATTTGAAGAATACTCCTACGACACCTTTGGTCAGTCTTTTCCGAGTTATACTGATATTGGTTCCATACTTTGTAATCCCATATGGCTGTTTTATAGAAAAGATGCAGGGAAAAAATATCGTCTTTTCACACAGTTTAGCAAATTGGATGAATACAAGAATTCCTATATTGTTGCTGAAGATTACAATAAAATAAAAGAAAAAGAATATGAATTTTATTTGCATATGTTTTATATGAGATTGCAAATAAAAGAACTGATGGGGGAACCGGTATTTTCAGGATACAGTGAATATGCTGATTTCTATTGGTTGATTGTTCCTTATGAGCTTCTGTCTCAAGGAAGGGAATATATTAAAAATTTTCCTGATATAGGTTTGGTGTTATATAATGAAGACTCTAATTCTTTAATGATTCAGAAAAGTGCTGTGCTTGATCGGGAAAATGGTAAAAATAGGGGACATACCATAGAGTTGATTGCACACACTCTGTTATGATTACATTGCAACAAAGATAAAATAAATATAGTAAAAAGTGAGAGTACATATAATGAGTTAATAGATATTTTATTGTGTATTTTTTCAAAGCAATGAGTTATAATAGACAAAACTGGTGAATTTAAGGTGTAACAATCTGTATGAGGTGAGTATTAATGAAAAAATGGATCGCACTATCCCTGATACTTTTGATGATGTTAAATGGGTGCAGCAGCCAGAATACACAACCGTCAGAAGACACACATAACAATAATAATGGCAGTATGACAAATTCTTCTGATAATCAAACTATAGATGTGCCAAATACCAAAGAGTTATTTGCAATGGATACCTATATGACACTCAAAGTTTATGGAGATAATTCCAGCAAAGTACTCGATCAATGTGAAATGGAAATTAAAAATTTGGAGTCAATTTTTAATGTTAATGATACTGACAGCGATATATATCATATTAACTCCCGTAGTGGCAGTGTTGTACAGGTAGATCAAAATACTGCCGCTGTTATCGAAAAGGCAACAGATATGTCTGAAAAAACAGATGGTGCACTTGACATTAGTATTTATCCTGTGCTGAGAGAATGGGGATTTACAACGGGAGAATATAGTGTGCCGGATGAAAAGACCCTTCAAAATTTGCTGCAATTTGTCGATTACCATAATATTAATGTCAATGGGGTCAATGTTAATATTCCTGAAGCATATGCTATAGATTTTGGCTCGATTGCCAAAGGATATGCAAGTGATCAATTAGTTTCTATTTTAAATGAAAATGGTATTTCGTCAGCTTTGCTTAATTTAGGTGGAAATGTTTATGCTTTGGGAACAAAACCAAGTGGTGAAAAGTGGACAGTAGGTATTCAAGATCCCACAAATAGTACAGATAATATTTGTATTGTTAAAGTCTCAGACCGTGCTGTGATAACATCGGGAAACTATGAACGATTTTTTGAACGTGACGGTAAAAAATATTGGCATATCATCGATCCCAAAACAGGATTTCCTGCTGATAACGGAATTATATCTGCTACTGTCATTGGAAAAAATGGGGCTGAATGCGATGCGTTGTCTACCGCATTATTTGTAATGGGTACGGATAAAGCAATAAAATATTGTCAGCAACATCGGGATATTGATGCTATTCTGGTTACAAAAGACAAAAAGGTTTACCTTACTGACGGAATTTCAGATTCTGCAGAAGTATCAGATGGGATAGAATATAGTACCATAGCAAGGAATTGATCAAATGAAATTAAAAAAAACAATACCGATAATACTTATTTTATCAGTTGTATTGTCTTGTGTTGTGTGGATATGGATGCAGCATACTGCCCCCGAAGGAAAGACAGCTGAAATACGTATTTCGGGAAAAATAGTTAATATACTGGATCTATCAAAGGATACAAAATTGACTATAGAAGGTAAAAATGGGATCGTTTTAAATATCGTTGTCAGTAATGGTAAAATCCGGGTGTTATCTTCTAAATGTCCCGATAAAATTTGTGTTAATCAGGGTTGGGTGTCGTATGAGGGAACTGCTATTGTTTGTCTTCCTGCTGAAACTGTGATTGAAATTACAGGAAATAGCCCTCCTGCAACAGATGCCTAAAACAAAGTACGCACGATAGAGTGATATATCGTGCGTACTTTGTTTTAGGATTATATTTTTAGTATAAACTTGTCAGCGTCGTTCTTCTTGTATTATAATACAAAAACATCAATAATATAAGGGACATAAAATAGAACAAGTGTTGCTTATTCAACAAAAATGATATATAATAACGATAAAGCAACAAAAAAGAAAAAACTTGTAACAATTTATAGAGGGGTATTATGACAGACAGACGAATTCTTAAAACCAAAAAGGCAATTAAA
This sequence comes from uncultured Ruminococcus sp., assembly GCA_902802985.1. Lineage (GTDB taxonomy): Bacteria > Bacillota > Clostridia > Oscillospirales > Acutalibacteraceae > UBA1213. The sequence goes on along the minus strand of CADCOE010000054.1, from coordinate 90,473 downwards.
AATGCTTTTGTTATGTTGATGTCGGAAAAAGATATGAATGATATTACAATCAAAGATATTGCTGATCAAGCTGATATTAATCGAAAAACATTTTATCATTATTATCGGGGTATCTACGACGTTGTGGATGAAATACAAAACGAAATTGTTTCGGATTTTACTAAGACGATGGATAGCATTGATTTGGTATCTGCCATTAAAAGTCCATCGCCAATATTTGAAAATTTGATGACAGTTACCAGTAGCGATATGGATCTTTATAATACGATTGTGAACACGAAATATAATCACAGTTTTTTTGAAAAAATTATTAATATGCTGAAGGAAAATATCAAGCAGTCTATCCTTACTCAAGTAGAAATAGAAGAATATAAGTTGGATGTGATTGTAGAATACTCTGTTTCGGGAATGATAGCGGTTTATAAAAGATGGTTTCAGTCTGATAACAAGCATAACATTGAAGAAATATCCAAATTGCTCAGTCGAATATGCGTCAATGTTGCCAAGTTGATATTTGAAGATACCTAAGCAAGAGGGAGGAAAGATGATTGAACTTTGTAGTAGGAGAACAGTTGGACGGAATAAGCGTACAAAATTTTTTGCGGAGACACTGTAATGTATCGGCACGATTGCTCACAAAACTGAAACGTATCAGCAACGGTATTACACAAAATGGGTACCCCGTTAGAAGTATTGATATTCTTCATTCAGGAGATATTGTTTCTATACAGATCCCCTATGATCATAATGAAATTATTCCTGTAGCCCTTCCTGTTGAAACGATTTACGAAGATAACAGTCTTATTGTATTTAATAAGCCACCCCATATGCCGGTACATCCTGTGCATAATCATCAGTTAGATACCCTTGCTAATGCAGCGACATATTACAGTCGCAGTAAAGGAGAAAATTATGCATTTAGAGCAGTTAATCGATTGGATCGTGATACTTCCGGTTTGGTATTGTGTGCCAAAAGCAGCTATGCAGTAACGTTTTTGGCTCAACATACTAAAAAAATCTATATTGCACTTTGTGAAGGTGTAATTAAGGGCAGTGGTACGATAGACCAACCCTTGAGAATAAAGCAAGGTCATACTATTCAAAGGGAAATAGGAGAAGGAGGTGTACGTGCGATAACGCATTATCAAGCTATTACTTCTGCCTATGGTCATACTTTGACCGAATTCAGATTGGAAACAGGACGTACCCATCAAATACGGGCTCATATGTCAGGAATAGGGCACCCTTTAGCGGGGGATGATATGTACGGAGGGAGCCGAAAATTTTTTGATCGCCAATGTCTGCACTGTTGTCGACTTACGTTTCTTCATCCCGAAACGCAGCAGCTAATGACAATAGAACGAGTGCCGGATGACTGGATGGCTATTTTAAAAAATAAATTTGTGTGAAACAGTTCTTAAATTTTAATATACATCATATATTTTAATATAATCATTGTATTGACTACATACTGTATGTAACGTTCAGAATAAAAAGAGCAATGGAAAGAAAAAGGAAGGAATACATAAATTAGCGTTTCCCATTAGCATAAAGTGGGGGAACGCTCTTTTACTTTCTGAATAAAATATACTGTGTTTAGTACGATGCGATGATTAAACACTTTTCTGCTCGGGCAAAATATGAATGTCATTCAACTTTGATAATACAGAGTGACACTGCAGCTAACCGTGCAAAATATGAAAGTTTCGGAGTGAGAAAAGCTATGAACATCAGACGAGGCGATATTTACTATGCCGATTTAAGTCCTGTTGTTGGTTCGGAGCAAGGAGGAGTCAGACCTGTTCTTATCATCCAGAACGATGTCGGTAACCGATTTAGTCCCACAGTTATCGCCGCAGCGATAACCAGTCAAAGTGCCAAAGCCAATTTACCTACCCACATAAGGCTGTATGCGGACAGCAGCGGATTGTCAAAGGACTCGGTCGTCCTGCTTGAACAGATACGCACTCTCGATAAACGCCGTCTTAAAGAAAAAATGGGAACATTGGGGGCGTATGATATGTACAAGATTGATGAAGCGTTATCCATCAGTTTCGGGTTAGGGACAGATGTTCCTCGTAAACGAGCGAACTAAAAGCCGCTTCAAGACAGCACCGCATTTGTTGCGGTGTTGTCTTGCTATATGAAAGAAAATTTTATTTGTATAGATTCCGACCGTTTTTTGACATTGGAGATGTTATAATATGCAAACTGACTCTATCTAAGGAGGAATATTGACGATTGAGCCATACGATATATTTGGATGTTTTATTCTGTGTTAACTTTATTATTGATTATATTATTCTTGTATCGGTTAAAAAATTTCTGATGCTAAATATACGGCGTATAAGGCTGTTGTGTGGCGCTGCAGTAGGTGGGCTCAGTTCGTTTTGTGTGTTGTTGCCATCAATGCCTGCATGGTTGTCAATGCTTTTTCAAGGAACATCGGCAGTGTTATTGACAGCAGCAGCCTTTTTACCCACAAAACGAGTGATATGGTTCAAAGCGAGTGCAGCTTTTTTCTTTATCAGCTTTTGCTTTTGTGGATTAATGACAGCAATATTAATATTGTTTTCTCCCCAGAATATTGTGGTACGCAATAATACAGTATACATAGGCATATCACCTGTAATGCTGGTAGCAATGACGTTGATATGTTATATGATAATGCGTATCATATTCAGAATAACAGGACGCAGTATGCCTCAACAAATGAAATGTAGGGTAAAAGTAAGTTATAAGGGAAAGACTGTAGAGACAGACGGAACGATAGATACCGGAAATACCCTTCACGAACCATTCTCCGGTGAATGTGTGATTGTAAGTAAAGCTGAGTTGTTTCGTCAGATTTTGGATGCCGAATATTTTATGAAGCTAAGCAAAGAAGGAAGTATACCCGAAGGGGTACGATTAGTACCTTTTTCATCGGTCGGGGGCTGTGGAGTGATACCTGCTTTTAAACCGTCATCTGTTAAAATCATCAATAATTCTACTGAAAGTGAGGTAAGTGCTTATATCGCATTATGTAGCGATAAAAATATGACAAATGAAGTGAATATGTTGATACCTGCCGAGTTAATTATGAAAGGGAGCTGACACAATGAGCAACATATTATCACATAAGGCGATTGCGAAGTTTACCGAGATCAAAATGATGATAATGGGATCAGAAGGGGTCAATTACATAAATGGACCCGAAACGCTGCCGCCGCCGCTTAAAGCTGAGGAAGTGAATAATATTATGGAGCGAATAGAAAAAGGTGATGAAACAGCTCGTGAACCCTTGATAACGCATAATTTGAGGTTGGTAGTATATATTGCCAAAAAGTTTGAATCACCTTCTGCTAATGTAGAAGATCTGATTTCTATTGGAACGATAGGTTTGATAAAAGCCGTAAATACCTTTTGTCCATCAAGAAATATCAAATTAGCAACGTATGCTTCCCGATGTATCGAAAATGAAATTTTGATGTATCTTCGTAAAAGTGCTCAACGTAAGAACGAAATATCTATTGATGAGCCGCTCAATGTTGACTGGGACGGGAACGAGCTATTAATATCAGATATTTTGGGAAGTGACAGCGATGTGGTAAATATAGGAATAGAGCAGGAATCAGAGAAAAATCAATTAATGAAAGCAGTACGTAAGCTAAATAAACGAGAATTAACAATAATGGAACTTCGATTTGGTTTAAACGGAAAGAAAGCACATACACAAAAGCAAGTTGCAGATAAGCTGGGTATTTCCCAATCATATATTTCTCGTTTAGAAAAGAAAATTATTTTACGTCTAAAAGATGACATCATTATAGAGTAGTTATATAGAAAACAATAACTAAAAAAATAAAACCGAAAGCAGACGCTTTCGGTTTTATTGACTTAAAAATGATTATTGTTGTTTGGATCATAACCCTGATTAGGATTGTAGACTTGATTTTGGTTATAACCTTGATTAGGATTATAACTTTGGTTTTGATTGTAACCTTGATTAGGATTATAACTTTGGTTTTGGTTGTAACCCTGATTAGGATTATAACTTTGGTTTTGATCGTAACTTTGATTAGGATTATAACTTTGGTTTTGGTTGTAACCCGGATTGGGATTATAACTTTGATTTTGGTTGTAACCCTGATTAGGATCATAGTTTACATTCGGATTGTACGTTGAATTGGGGTCATAAGTTGAATTTGAAGTGTACAATGTATTAGGATCGTAGGCTGAATTAGAAGTGTAGGTCTGGTTTGGATTATAAGCGGAATTGGAGTTGTATGTAGAACTCGAACCAAAGGAAGAGGATGATAAAGCACCGGACAATTCATCTGCACTGGGTCCCCATTCGTTGGTGCCATAGTAGCTTTCTCCGCATAAATAGTAAATCAAAAGGAACGGACCGGCTATAGGTATCAATCCCATAAAGATATATGTTCCTGATTTACCGGTATCGTGCAGTCTTCTGAATTCGGCAGAGAGGAGGGGAAGAAGAACAGCAAGATTAAACAAAGTACCGAAAATACTTAGAGTGAAACTGGGGGTTGAATTGTAATCGCTTGTTACAGCGGAAGCGATAGAAATACCAGTAATGATACCATCGATAAATCCCGTCACTATACTGCCGATCATTACAAAAAGATAGGCAAACCAAAACTCGCTTCTGGTGGAACGACCGCTGAAATTGACATAGTTTTTGAAGAACAATTTAATGGCTTCAATAAATCCGACTTTTTTTGGACTCATAGAAATTCTCCTTTAAAAATAATATATTCATATTATAACTCATAATAAGTGTGATTGCAAACATAAAATAATACAAAAAATTCAGGTATTTTTATTGTTTTTGTCAATTTACATTAATAGCGTAGTCAATTTCAACTTATGACCCCAATTCAAAAATCGTAGCATTTTCAATAAGAAAATCAAGATGTTTTTTGCAGTTATATTACATAACTAGTCACATTCTCCATACAAAAGCATTTCCCCCATGAAGTTTGATAATTGCTTCATGGGGAAAATACTGTGAGAATATTATTTTTTGGGTGAATATATTATACCGTGATTTAGTTTTACTGTCAAGGTATTTTAGATATTTATAAGGTAAAAATTACAGCATCAATATGGGATGTTATTGATGTCGTATTAATCAAAGGTATTTTATCATCGCAAGACCTGCCTGAGCACCCTCATATACTGCTTTGGCGACTTGCAGTAAACCTCCGGTACAGTCACCTGCCGAGAAAATACCTGGGATATTTGTCATCATATTTTCATTGACTTTGATTTTATTACCTTCAAGTTCAATTCCGACTTTTCTTGCCAAGTCAGTGCTTCCTGCCACACCGATTGCAACAAAAACACCGCTGACAGCCATAGAACTGCCATTCTCAAAACTGACGGATGTTACACAGTCAGTACCATTAATAGATGAGAGCTTCGCTGTATTGATCAAAATGTTGTCTGTTTTTTCGAATCGGGGTTCAATACCATTGGTAAGGATGGTAACTGTACCCGAAGTTTGAGCAAGGGTTTGTGCTTCGTGGAGTGCATATTCTCCGTCACCGATGACGCAGACATCCTTATTGCGATAAAAAAATGCGTCACAGACAGCACAGTAGCTGACCCCTTTTCCTTCCAGTTCATATAGTCCCGGAATTTTCGGAGCTTTACGAGAAGCACCGGTTGCAATAAGAATGACATCGGCGTGATACTTTCCATTATTAGTGCCGACGATAGGTTTCATATTTTCATCAAAAGTTAAGGAAATTACTTGACCTTCAATAAATTGGATACCGAGCTGTTTGGCATTTTCAATACTGCGTTTTTCTAATTCCGCACCGGACATAGGCTCAATACCGTAATAATTTTCAATTTTTTCTGCTTTGGCAAGGGCGCCGCTTCCGTTAGAAATGACTGTAACATCCACTTTTCCGCTTCTTTTTAGATAAAGAGCGGCAGATACGCCTGCAGGACCTGAACCGATAATCATTGCTTTTTTCATATTTATCATTCCTTATTAGATTTGAATTATTGACATTAATAACTTAGTGTTCAATTTATTTTATCCATTTTTATTTTGATATAAAAATTTTATCTTGAAATGATCGATTTGTCAACGACTTTTGCATTAGCGAAATGTCCCCGTCTGGACATTCCGTGCTCTAGTATTGCCTTGACAGGCGAGGGGTGAGAGTGGTAGAATAAATATTATTCAAGTTGTAATGGAGGAAAAAAATGAAAAATACAGAAAAAACAATGGAAAAAATTGTGGCTCTTTGTAAGGGCAGAGGATTTGTATATCCCGGTTCCGAAATTTACGGCGGACTTGCCAATACATGGGACTACGGTCCACTCGGTACTGCTCTTAAAAATAACATCAAAGCTGCTTGGCTGAAAAAGTTTGTGCAGGAAAACAAATATAATGTAGGGCTTGATTCAGCTATTTTGATGAATCCTCAGACTTGGGTTGCCTCGGGTCATCTTGGTGGTTTTTCCGATCCTTTGATGGACTGTAAAGAATGTAAGACTCGTCATCGTGCGGATAATCTGATTGAAGACTTTGATGGAACCAATGTGGCAGGATGGACAAATGAACAAATGACGACTTACATTAATGAAAAGCAGATTCCTTGTCCTGACTGCGGCAAGCACAATTTTACGGATATTCGTCAGTTTAACTTAATGTTCAAGACTTTCCAGGGGGTAACGGAGGACAGCAAAAACGAATTATATCTTCGTCCGGAAACCGCTCAAGGTATTTTTGTTAATTTTGCCAATATACAGAGAACCAGCCGTAAAAAGGTGCCTTTTGGTGTAGCGCAAATCGGTAAATCGTTCCGTAATGAGATTACTCCCGGTAACTTTATTTTCCGTGTGCGTGAATTTGAGCAAATGGAACTGGAATTTTTCTGTAAACCCGATACAGATCTGGAATGGTTTGATTATTGGAGAAGTTTCTGCCGTGATTGGCTGTATTCGCTTAATATTAAAGAGGAAAATCTCAGACTCCGTGACCACGATAAAGAGGAACTGAGTTTTTATTCAAAAGCAACCACTGATTTTGAGTATTTGTTCCCATTTGGATGGGGTGAACTTTGGGGTATTGCTGATAGAACCGATTACGACTTAACACAGCATATCAATACCAGCGGAAAATCATTGGAATACTTTGATCCTCAGACAAATGAAAAGTATATTCCGTATGTTATAGAGCCGTCCCTTGGTGTTGAGCGTTTGTTCCTTGCTGTTGTTTGCGAAGCATACGATGAAGAAAAGATCGATGAAAAAGATACTAGAGTTGTTCTGCGTTTCCATCCGGCGCTTGCACCGATCAAGGCTGCGGTTCTTCCGCTTTCCAAAAAGCTTTCTGAAAATGCAGATGAAGTTTATAGTATGCTTTCCAAGCATTTTATGACAGAGTATGATGACGCGGGTTCTATCGGTAAACGTTACCGTCGTCAGGACGAGATCGGTACACCGTTCTGCATTACTTATGATTTTGACAGTGTAGAGGACGGTTGCGTAACTGTTCGTGATCGTGACACAATGGAACAGGAAAGAATCTCTATTGATGAGTTGGTTAACTATATTAATCAAAAGCTTGCATTTTAATGATAGTAAGTAAATTCGGCAGTCGGTTATGACCAAAATCATATCCGACTGTTTTTTTAAAGTGAGAAATGGTTCGACTCTCGTTGAATTATAATAATATAGAAAATGGTAGAGGAGGTTTCACGATGAAATTGTTTCACTTATCCGATTTACATATCGGTTTGAAACTAATGAATTACGATTTAAAAGAAGATCAGAAATGGATACTGGATCAAATCATAAGGGAAGCAGATCTCGAACAGCCGGATGCTGTATTAATTGCCGGAGATATATATGACAAAGCCGTTCCGTCAGCAGAGGCGGTGGAACTTTTGGATTATTTTATTGATCGTATTCGCAGCGTTGTTCCTAATGCAGCGCTTATGCTCATCAGTGGTAATCACGACAGTGCATCTCGTATAAATTGTTTCAGCAGTCTTTTAAAAAGAAATAACGTTCATATTGTGGGATTTCCGCCACGTGAGCCTGATGAGTATATTGAAAAAGTCACATTACAGGATGATTTCGGCAAGGTTCATTTTTATTTGCTGCCATTTGTTAAGCCTTCTATGGTCAAGCAAATTACAGGCACGGACAAAAACGGTAATAATCTGACTTATAATGAAGCAGTCAAAGCATTGATAGATCGTGAAACAATCAATACAGAGGAGCGTAATGTTATTGTCAGCCATCAATTTTACATTCCCAAAGGATCGAATGCCGATGAAGTAGAGCGATCAGACTTAGAGATACGCACAGTGGGCAATATTGATGAAGTGTCATCAGAAATACTGGATATTTTTGATTACGCTGCCCTTGGTCATATCCATAAGCCGATGGAGGCAGGCAGCCATAAAATTCGTTACTGCGGTACGCCGATCGCTTGTTCCGTCAGCGAAGCCAATCAAAAAAAAGGAATTATTGTGGTAGAATTGACCACGAAAAAAGAGGAGCCATTCATTCGTACTATTCCACTTTCCCCGCTGCGTAGTATTAAAATTATTAAGGGAACATTGGAAGAAATATTGACTCAATCCTGTGAAGATTATGTAACACTTACTTTGACAGACACCCCCTCAAAGGATGTATTTGATACTCAAGACAGGCTTCGTGCTGCTTTTCCGTATTTGCTTGAAATAAGACGTGAAAATGTAAAAATACCGGATTACAGTGTAACAGCAAATGAAGCAGAATTGCTCAATCCGTATGAGCTTTGCTGTTCCTTTCTAAAAGATGTTGATGAAACGGAAAAAGAAATTCTCAAAGATGTGATTAATACCGTTTGGGAGGAAGAATAAAATGAAGCCATTACGATTAACCATACAGTCATTTGGTTCTTACGGACAAAAAACAGAAATTGATTTTGAAAAGCCAAATCAAAACTTGTTTCTCATTACAGGAGATACTGGCGCAGGGAAAACAACCATATTTGATGCCATTGTATTTGCGCTTTACGGAGAGACTAGTTCCTCTTCCAATAAAAAAGACGGTGTAGTTCTTCAAAGCCATTATAATAATTTTCAATATGAACCGTTTATAGAACTGACCTTTTCGGAAAATAAAGGAAAAAAGACCAATGTATATACAGTCAAACGTGTCCCACGTCATCTCAAAGCAGTGACACGGGGACCTTCCCAAAATACCTACAGAGAAGTAACGGGTTCAGTGTCACTGATAATGCCGGATAAAACAGAATATCCGTCTAAAGAGGCTGATAAAAAGCTGATAGAAATAGTGGGATTGACAAAAAATCAATTTATGCAGATAGCAATGATAGCTCAAGGGGAATTTATGGAGCTTTTGCGTGCAAAATCAGATGCCAAAAAAGAAATTTTTCGCAAATTGTTTAATACAGAAATTTATCAAAAAATTGTGAAAGAATTGGAAGTACGAAAAAAGCAGAAAGAAAAAGAATTAAGCGAACTGCAAAGCGAATGCAGTGCTCTTGCCAAAATGGTGAAAGTTTCTGGAGAATACTCATCAGATTTATTGATCAATTTAAGAGATTCTATTATCAAGGGAGAACTGTCTGATCTGGAGCATTTTGTTTCCGAACTGACAACAATGTGTGATAAGCTGCAGATCAGTGTGGAAGCGACACTTCAAACACTGCAAAATGCAGAACAACAGAAGGAAGAAAAATTAAAAGAACTTTCAGCGGCACAAAATCTCATTAAGTTTTTTGATCAGTTGAAGAATGCCGAAGAGGTCATCCAAAAATGTGTTGATAATGAGGAGCGTATCCGTCAAACAGAAATTTTAATCGAACAGTTGTATTCTGCCTATGAAATCAAATCGGAATATCAGCGATTAACAGATGCACAGCGTGTTTTGGCAGAAACCGAAAAAGAATTGTGTCTAAAAACAGAGCAGTTGCCATTATTAACATCTGCCGAAAAATCATCTGATCTACAACAAAAAAATGATGCAGAAGAATATCATAACGAGGTAGAACATTACAGCCGAACAGAAGAAAAAGTGGAGCAGGCACTTCAGAACTTCGATAAAATCAAAAAGATGAAAAAAGAAATAGAGGAACGTCGAAAGGAGCTTTCCCGAGTAAATGAAAAATGGAATGAAATCAAAGCGGAACAGACAGCATTGGAAGAAAAAGAGAGCCGTGAAAAGCATCGTTCTCTTATGCTGAGTGATGCACCACGCCACTATGCTTTGTGGGAAAAGAAAAACGAGTTATTTTCAGAAATTTTGCAAGACTTAGGGAAACTAACAGCGGCTCAAAGAGAGTTGGATATTAAAATTCGGAAAACAAAAGAGAAGGAGACGGAGTATCTTCACAGTAAAGAAGCGTATCAAATCAAAAAAAACGAGTGGGAAAAAACAGAACAAATTTTTTTTGATAACCAAGCAGGTATATTAGCTCGTACACTGGTTGAGGGAACCCCCTGTCCCGTGTGTGGTTCCACAGAACATCCGTCACCGTTTATTCTTTCTTACAGCAACACGGAAATTACCGAGCAAACTGTGAGTCGTTTACGTCAGGAAGCAGAACATCTTCGGACTATACAAGAAAAAAAGGCTTCCGATCTTCAGTCATATAAAATAATGATGGGAGAAAAGCAGCAAGGACTGCAGGAACAATATAAAAAATTAACAGAAAAAATGGCAGCCAATATTCCCAATTATTCGATTTGTGATGACCCAGAAGAAACCAAGCGATTTCTTGATGAGCAAATACCTATTGTAAAAAAACAGGGGGAACAACTCAGAAACGATGTGGAAGAACTGAAAATTATCCGGCAATTTCTTATTTCTGTAGATGTTCAAAAAGCAGAATTGCGTCAAATGACGGAAGATTATGCCCGACTTTCTTCAGAAACAGTGGCAGCTTTGGAAAGCAAAAAAGCAGAATTGAATAGTATATCATCTTTTTCAGATTTTTCGTCGGCAGATGAAGCAAAACATACTCTCAAAGCAGCTGAGAACGAGCGGCAAAAAAAAGAAGAACAATATCAGAAGTCATACAACGCTTATCGAAAGGCAAAAAGTGCGAAAGACAGTATTAAAGCTTTGATTCAAAAGTTAAACACAGATTTGCCTAAACAAAAAGAAGTTTGTGCTCAGCGTATGAACGAATATCAAAAAATAATGACTTTAAAGGAATTGACAGAGCAGCAATGGATGCAGCTGACAGAAAAATATGAACGTAAGAAAGCAGATGATTTTCAAAAAGCAGTGAATGATTATAAAAGTAAGCGTGCGGCTGCCGAAATGCTTAGGGAAAAATCATTGCAGTCGATAGCAGGACAGCAGCGACCCGTCATTCAGCAGATAGAAAATGCCCTAAAACGAGCAAGCGATCAATATGATCAAGCTAATGAATATTATCATATGGTTCAAAATGATTATTGTACGAACAAGGAACAGCAGCAAACAATTTCTTCCAAAACGGAACTGTGCAGGAATATCATTCAGCAGCACCAAAAGTTAACGGAATTGTATAAGTTGATTTCGGGTAATGTGAGCGGTGCCAGAATGGATCTTGAAACTTATGTTCAGCGTTATTATCTCCGAAAAATTCTCACAGCAGCCAACAGACGATTTCAGGAGATGTCTGCGGGACAATTTGAATTGAGAATGTATTCTCTTGAAAAGGCAGGAGAAGGTAAAAACCGAGGTTTGGATCTAATGGTGTATTCCACTGTTACAGGAAAAGAAAGAGAAATACGTACTCTTTCCGGCGGTGAATCCTTTATGGCAGCGTTGTCGCTGGCTTTGGGAATGGCAGATAGAATACAGGAAAATTCATCTGCCATTCATCTTGATATTATGTTTATTGACGAAGGATTCGGCTCACTGGATGAACATTCCCGCACACAGGCGGTGAGAGTACTAAGGGAGATGGCAGAAGGATCAAAGCTGATTGGTATTATTTCTCACGTATCTGAATTGAAACAAGAAATTGATGATCAATTAATTGTCAGAAAAGACGATAAGGGCAGTCACGTACATTGGCAAATCAGTTAATAAATAAAGACGAGCAATGACGTTATAGGGTGTAAAATACGTCATTGCTCGTTTTTTATATTTCTTCAGTTTCTTCATCGGAAAAAAAGCGGCGATTTTGATTTGGAATACAAAATAACGGTATCATCCGGCAAAAGAAGCAGATCACCTTTAGGAATGAGCGTTTTTCCATTTCTTTTGACCATCACAATAAAGGTCTGGCGGGATATATCCAGTTCGTTGATTTTCAGACCTCGCCACGGATGATTTTCTTTCAGGAAAATTTCTTTCAGATAAACAGGTTTGTCACCCTTTAGTGATTCTGCTCCCAATACGATTTTATCACCGGCACAAAGGCGAACGCTTCCTCGAGGAACGATAGTATCATTATGACGTTGAATAGCGGCAATAATCATTCCCTTCGGCAGTTCCAGTTCTATAATACGATGACCAACCCATTTATCCGATGGAGTCAGTTCAATTTTTATAAAATGGACGTCTTCTTCCATATTGTTGCCTATTTTCTGCAAGCGGGAATACTGCTCCACAAAACCTGCAGAAATAATACCTGTGGGAATGGCAACGATACCAACACCAAGAAATGCTATCACAATTCCCATTGCTTTGCCGAGTGGCGTAATAGGATAGATGTCGCCATATCCTACGGTAAGCAGGGTAGATGCAGCCCACCAGATGCCCGAAAAAGCATTTTTGAATACTTCCGGCTGGGCTTTATTTTCCAGACTGTACATGCATAAGCTTGAAGCAAGCATCAGCACCAGAATAATAAATACCGAACTGACCAACTGTTGGCGTTTGCGTGCGATAACTTCCGTAATCACATTCAACGAGTCATAATAAGCATTAATACGGAATAAACGTAAAATTCTAACCACTCGGAACATTCGGAATGCAGCCGCACCAGCAGGGAAAAAGACAGGCAGATAATACGGGAAGAAGGACAGTAAGTCGATAATTCCCGAGAATGACAGCATATATTTGACAGCGGCCAGTAATTGCGGTTGATCAGGATACAGACATTTTGCCGTATAGATCCGCAAAAAGTAATCAATGGCAAAAAAAGCGACTGTAACAGCTTCAATATCGTCAAAAAAAACGCCAAAACGTTGTCGCATATATTCGTAGGTGTTCAGTATGGTAACAGCAAGATTGACGATCAGAGCCAACGTACTGATCACATCATACATTTGGTTCAACGGTTCATCAATCACACCGACCGAAACCATTTTAAATATTCGTTTTCTTAACGGGGATATTTGCAGCCTGTCAATTTCTTCTTCCATATTGACAGGTGGGGGATTAATTTTATGTTTCATCTTTTATTCTCCAATTTTGAGACATAATAATTATTATAATGGACCGGTTTGTTCCTTTCTTAAACGTTGTGACGTTGTTTTGGAATATCGAACAGGTTAAATTATATCATAAACAGCAAAAATTACAATAAATAGATAAAACAAAATCCGACAAAATGATTTGTATGAAATCACCTGTCGGATAATATGTTATAATAGGTATTAGAAAGTATCAGCTAGTTTTTTGACAGCAGCGGGAATTTCAGTGATATTATTTACGATAAGATCGCACGCTTTCAATTCATCTTTTGTTCCGTAGCCATAGGCACAACCAATAGACAAAAGATGGTTTTTAACAGCAATTTCTATGTCGTGAAACCGATCTCCAATCACAATATAGCTTCCGGTGTGATGACTGCCAAATCGACGAAAAATTTCATATTTTGGAATACCGTTGAATTCCTCGGAACAATAGAAAAAATCAAAAAAACGATCTAATCCAAATGATGCTGTATGATGTTCCATATAGCTTATTTGGCAGTTGCTGAGAAAAATGAGTGTATGCCCACTTTGTTTGAGTTCGGTAAGAACTTCTTGTGTATGTTCAAACAGTTGGGCATTTCCGTTTTGTATTTGTTGATCTATTTCATCACCGACAATTTTTTTGCAAATTTCTCTGATTTTTTCCGGTAATGTGGGCTGAAAAGCCGCCCACATTTCAGTTGCTGTAAATCCCAGCCAATAAGAAATTTCCTTGTCAGAGTAATGACGAAGCGGTAAATAACCATTGTCATCCAGCCATTGACAGGCTTTTTCAAAAGCAGGGCGGTATGTTTTTAGACAATTATTCAGTGTACCGTCATAGTCAAAAATGAGATTCATTGTTAACTCTCGATCTCACGGATCAAATTGATCATCTCAATAGCTCCCAAGGCACAGTCATAACCTTTGTTTCCTGCCTTAGTACCCGCGCGTTCGATTGCCTGTTCGATATTTTCTGTAGTGATGACACCGAACATCACAGGAATATTACTGTTAAGTGAAACATTGGCAATTCCTTTTGATACTTCACTGCATACATAATCATAATGCGATGTACTTCCCCTGATGACAGCACCCAGACAAATAACGGCATCATATTTTCCACTTTTTGCCATTTTGGAAGCGATCAGCGGAATTTCAAATGCACCGGGAACCCACGCAATGTCAATAGCGTTGTCATCCACGCCGTGTCTTTTTAGACCGTCGATCGCACCGCCTAACAGTTTGTTGGTGATAAATTCATTAAAACGAGCACAAACGATGCCGATTTTAACGTTATTGGGTACAAGTTTGCCTTCATAGATTTTCATTGTCATTTTCCTTTCATTGCAGATTATTTTTGAAGTAGAGAAGATATTAATAGTTCAAAATATGACCCATTTTGTCTTTCTTAGTTTTGAGATAAAAAAGGTCAAAATCGGTTGCATCCATTTGTATAGGAATACGTTCTTTGATTTTCAGTCCAAATCCGCTCAAACCATAAATCTTATCGGGATTATTGGTTAGCAGACGCAGTGTTTTGCAGCCGAGGTCACGTAAAATTTGAGCACCGATATAATATTCACGCATATCTCCTGGAAAGCCAAGGGCAAGATTAGCTTCCAATGTATCCATTCCTTGTTGCTGCAGTTCATACGCTCTCAGTTTGTTGATAAGACCGATGCCTCTGCCTTCCTGACGCATATAAAGAAGAATGCCTCTGCCTTCCTGTTCGATTTGAGTCATAGCCGCTGCCAGTTGTTGTCCGCAGTCGCATTTCAGAGAACCAAATGTATCTCCGGTAAGGCACTCGGAATGAACACGGCAAAGTACATTTTCACCATTTCCTATATCACCTTTTACAAGAGCAATATGGTGTTCTCCGTTGAGTTTGTTGACATAGCCGTAGGCTCTGAATTCGCCATATTTAGTGGGCAAGAGTGGAGAAGCGACTTGTTCCACCAGATGATCATTACATTTGCGGTAATCCTGCAATGCTTTGATCGTGATAAATTTCATATTCCATTCGCTTGATTTTTGCTGCAATTCGGCAGACCTCATCATAGTACCGTCATCACGCATAATTTCACAGCACAGACCGCATTCTTTAAGTCCTGCCAGACGCATCAAATCTACAGTTGCTTCTGTATGTCCATTTCGTTCCAGTACACCGTTTTTTCTGGCGGTCAGAGGAAACATATGCCCCGGACGCCGAAAATCGTCGGGTTTGGCATTATCGTTAACAGCCATTCTCGCAGTAAATCCTCTTTCGGCAGCAGAAATTCCCGTTGTGGTGTCAATATGGTCGATCGAAACCGTAAAAGCTGTGCTGTGGTTATCCGTATTGGTATCCACCATTTGGGGCAATCTGAGTTTCTCACACAGTTCAATACTCATAGGCATACAAATCAAGCCTTTAGCGTGAGTTGCCATAAAATTCAGATTTTCTGTTGTGGCAAATTCTGCGGCACAAATCATATCGCCTTCATTTTCACGATTTTCGTCATCGGTGACAAGAATAATTTCTCCGTTTCTAAGGGCCTCCAATGCTTCTTCGATAGTATTATATTCGAACATTCATTTTTCCTCCCGTTTAAAATCCATTTTGATGCAGAAATTCCATTGTAATTCTGCTTTCTTTTTGTGTATTATTGTTTTTACAACCGAGCAGTTTTTCGACATATTTTCCGATAATATCATTTTCAAGATTAACGGTATCGCCTGTTTTCTTGTCAGATAATATGGTTTGTTTAGCGGTATGAGGAATAATGGATACGCTGAAATCACTGACGGTCACCTTGGCAACTGTCAAACTGATACCATCAATAGCGATCGAACCTTTTTCGACGATATATTTCAATATTTTTTCATTGGTATGAATAGTATACCATACAGCAATACCGTCATTTTTAATTTTGGTGATGGTGCCGGTTCCGTCGATGTGACCCGAAACAATATGTCCGCCAAAACGTCCGTCTGCTAACATTGCACGTTCCAGATTAACACGGCTGCCAATTTTCAGTGAGCCAAGAGAAGAGCGATATAATGTTTCGTTCATTACATCTGCTTTAAAAAAGGTTTTACCCAACTCCGTTACTGTCAGGCAGACGCCGTTGACGGCAATGCTGTCACCGAGATGGGTGTCCGACAGGATTTGTTTTGCTTCGATTTTGATATAGAAGGAGGTATCGCTGTGTTTAATTTCAACAACAATACCTATTTCCTCAATAATTCCCGTGAACATTGGCAACCCTGCTTTCTATCAAAATGTCTTCTCCGATTTTTGTGATCATGCTGTCAGTCAGCCGAAAAGCATGATCGGGGGAGTCTGCGCCGATTCCTCCGACAGGAGATTTGGCACTATTGCCGCCAAGAATTTTGGGAGCGATATAGACCTTGACCTTAGATACGATGCCACACCGGAAAGCTGACCAGTTAAGTTCACCGCCGCCCTCTAACAGGATACTGTCGATTTTTTGTTTTCCAAGCTGCTGCATTAATTGACACAGATCAACACGGTCGTTCATTTTTTTCGTAATGAGTACCTGACATCCTGCGGCTTCAAGTGCATTTATTTTTGCCGTATTGTCATTACAGCAAGCAATGATAGTTGGAATATTTTTGGCAGTTTTAATGATATTGCAGTTTATCGGAATTTTGAGATGAGAGTCACAGACAATTCTGACAGGATCTCTGCCGTTTTCTATTCGGCAGGTGAGCATTGGATCATCAGCAAAGACAGTACCAATTCCTGCCATAATGGCGGAATGCTTCAAGCGATCAAGTTGAGCGTGTTTTCTTGTCTGTTCACTTGTAATCCATTTGGATTGTCCCGTATAAGCGGCAATTTTTCCGTCTGCGGTCATAGCATATTTTACTGTGACGAACGGAAGTCCTGTGGTAATATAATGCATAAAGATTTCGTTAAGCTTGTCACATTGATCTTTTAATATTCCTTCTGTGACTTCTATGCCATGTTGCCGAAGCATTTGTACGCCCTTGCCCGCAACCAGCGGATTGGGATCAGCTGAGCCGATGATCACACGTTTGATTTGATGCTCGATAATTGCTTCTGTACAAGGGGGTGTTTTTCCGTAGTGACAGCAGGGTTCGAGAGTGACATAAAGATCTGCTCCACAGCAATCTTCAGTACAGTTTGCAAAAGCATTTCTTTCTGCGTGAAGCTCTCCATATTTTCTGTGATAGCCCTTACCGATAATACGTCCGTTTTTTACGATAACGGCACCAACCATCGGATTGGGATTGACAAAGCCCAATCCTTTTTGGGCAAGTTCTAATGCTATTTTCATATAATCAGTATCGTTCATCCATTTCACCTCCAAAACAAGAAACTGCCCTTGAAAAATTCAAGGGCAGAATAGCGATAGCGTTGAACAATAGTATCTTCTTGCATCCGGACTATACCGTCGGCTTCGGAATTACACCGAATCAACTGTTCCATAAAGAAACAGCTCGCGGGCTTTACCGCCGGTCAGGAATTTCACCCTGCCCTGAAGATTTTATATCTAAATTATAACACCGTATCTCATATTCGTCAATAGTCATTTTTGTTATCTGTTACTGTCAGCAATTTTTGTGATTATGATTTTGCTGTGACAGCATTAAAAATATCGGATATGGCATACCACGTGGAAAAGTCAACAATACCTGTAACAGGCAGATCAAATATTTGCTGGAATATCCGTACAGCTTCAGCGGTTTGCGATCCGTAAACACCATCCTCTATCAGTTGAGGAATAAGAGGATAATTCCGAGCAATGCGATTAAGTTGATTTTGAATAGTACGTACTGGATCCCCTCGTGAGCCGATATTCAGAACTCCGGAAAACGATAATGGTACACCGTCTACTTTCACGGCTTCCTTCAGGGTAATATTATAACCGTAATAAGTGCGGAGAATTTGAAGTGCATTATATCCTTGATCTCCGAGTTCCTTTGAACCCCATTGGCTGAGCCATCCTGTTCTGTTGACTCGTATTCCGTCACAATATTGTGTAAAGAGTGGCTGAATAATATCTGTGCGGGAAATATACATTGTAAACACTTCATCGACCACATCGGAGATTTCCTGAAAAATATTTCTTCCATAAGTGAAGGATTGGTCAAAAGCGGTCGAATTGGTGATGGTAAAATCATATCCTTTGCTTCTGTACCATTCGGTATAAACACGATTAAGGGTAAAAGAAATAATAGCAAGAATATTTGCCTTGAGTGTTTCACGGGGCCAGTTGGAATAGATTTCAGAGCTGGCGACATTTTTAATATACTCTTTGAAAGAAACAGTATAGTTTTCAGCAGAACGGTTTGAAGGAACACCATTATGAACGACAATCACGCTTGGCACAACAGGTTCGGGGAGTACGACCAAATTTCCGACATTGGGCAGTTTTTTAATTTCTGACTCTGGTATTTTTTCAGGAAAATTGCCCCACAAAGTCGGATAGGGGATGATCACATCTTCAGTACGTAAGGTAAGTGTAACATTTTGTATTGCTGTTGTTTCGGGAAAGATTTGAATATTGTCGATCACAGCATCGTTATAGTCGGTCATTCTGACACGCATATTGTACTGATTAAATGGCCTTGCTCCTCCGTAGCGTTGCGAATTTTCGATCGGTGGAGCAGGCAGCCGTATAGGAGGGAGCTGTCCTTCGGCGTTAGTTTCGGACTGTTCGATAACAGAGCCTGTTTCAGGGTTAAGAATACTGACCATTGCATTCTGGGCAGGATTGCCGACATTCCCTCTGAAAACATTGATCTTGAGTAATCCGTATCCACCGCTTGTATTTTCTACAGGGGCAGTATTATTGTCGGGCATAATATTCCTCCTTTGGGATCACAGAGTACCTACATTGTAGTTCATTGCGGTTTCCCTGAGCGATGAGAAAGTATTGTAAAGATTTAGTTTTCCGTAGCCCCATTTCACATTGGGATAGGTCATATTATCTGTTCTTGTACAACCGCTAATTAACAGGTTTTTAATCAGGTCACCGTTGATGGTAGGCATATTGCCGTTGACAATTCCCCATTCCATTAGAAGGGCAGCCGCTCCTGCGGTGACAGCGGCAGCAGCACTGGTTCCTGTCATTGTTCCGTATCCGGTGGGGAAAATTCCTTTGATATCTACTCCGGGAGCGACAAAATCGGGTGCCATTTTCGGTAGACGAGTAGGTCCCCACGAGGATGATACTGACAAGCTGTTATCTTTGGAATTGTAAGCGCCACAGGTAATGGTACGCATTGCGGCGGCGGGATAAACGATTGTATATTCGGGAATAGGTTTTAGAAATTCAATATTTTCATTGACCTGACCTGT
Organism: uncultured Ruminococcus sp.; assembly: GCA_902802985.1. Taxonomy (GTDB): domain Bacteria; phylum Bacillota; class Clostridia; order Oscillospirales; family Acutalibacteraceae; genus UBA1213. The sequence continues at coordinate 70,754 of CADCOE010000054.1, read as the reverse complement.
AATAGGCAGCCACGCAAAGTATTGTCCATCTATCACCGAATCACCGTAAAGTCGGATTTCCCATATTCCTTCGGTAGCATTTTTAAAGCCGACAGCAATGTTATTATTAATATCCTTAAAATATCTAATAAAGACGGTAGTATCTTCAAAGACGAGATTTTCCGAATATTCCAGACCGGATTTAAATGGAATCCGCTGAATAGCTTCACCCGTAGGGGAAATCACTCCCACAGAAAGCTTGTCAAAAGCAGGACCAAAAATATTCACGTTAAAGGATTCTCCCTGAATACCTGCTTTGATACTGATACTGTCAATAGAACTTCCTTTTTGAAGTTTACCTTGTGTGTGGTGACGTGCATTGGCTTCGTTTCCTGCAGCAGTAACAAAAGCGTATCCGGGGCGTTGTGAAACAAAGGAAATATAATCCTCGAATAATGTATTGCCGTCGTGAGCACTTGTGTTGGAGCCGAGTCCGATACAAATGACGGCAGGCATATTCATTTTTATGGATTTGTCAAGGATGTATTTGATGCCCAGCAGGCAGTCGGATGATTCATACAAATTAGGATTATCAGGGGAGAGTAAATATCGGTTGATATAGTACTCTCTTGCTCGTCTGAGCTTGACCGCTATAATGTTCGCAAGAGGAGCGGCTCCAATATAATCGTCTTTGGTGTTGGAAGCGGCAACAGAGGCAAGAAATGTACCGTGGCCGTCCTCATCCATAGAAGGAACAAGGGTATGGGGATCATCGGAATGGAGTGCTTCATTGATTTGTTCGCTGCTGTACGTTGAGCCAAAGTACAAATCGCCTTCACGTTCTCCGTCAATCGTCTGGTCCCATATGCCGAGAATTTTGGTAGAGCCATTCTCAAATTGAAATGCTTTTTCTTTAAAGTCTATCCCTGTGTCAACAAATCCGATAATAACACCCCGACCGGAGAGACGCAGAAAGGGTTGATTGAGTACCTGTGTAATACCGCTGTTGTCGTTGCTCTGCACATCGAGAGGAGAAAGTATTTTCGGAAAGAAGGTCAAAAAATCACTTCCCAAATCCGTTAGCAGCTGTTGAATATACATAGCATTGGTATAAACTACAATATAATTATTGGCAAGTTCCGTTCCGAAGTGAAGATATGGTTTATCTTTTGCATATTCTCTGAAACGTTCGGTATTAATGATCTGAAAGTCAACTGTTGTCGGCAGTTGCACAAACTCTGAAAGCGGTAGTGTATCCTCATTTAACATTTGATTATTCATAGCAGCTCCTATCGTAGAAAATTTAAGTAAAAGATTTAATTTACATAATTGCCCCATCGGTATCGTTCCATATAAGAAATGGTATTGCTCAGGCAAAGCGTACCATATCCAAAATATGGATTGGGATATTTTTGATTGGGGGTTCGCTTTGCACCAAGCCGTAAAAAAGCCCGTATACGTTCACCATAAAAAAATGGTGCATTTCCATCGACAATACCCCATTGCATCATCAGAGCTGCTGCTCCTGTGACAAACGGAGCAGCAAAACTTGTTCCTGTAAAGGCATCGTAGCCGCCGCCCGCTCGAACAGACAAAATATTCACACAAGGAGCGGCAATATCGGGGATAATATCAGAATCGACACTTCCCACACCTGAAAATGGAGCAATGCTGTTCAGTCTATCGTTATATCCTGACACACGAATAACATTTTGAGAAGTAGAGGGAAGTGTCATTGTGTTGTTAATGACAGGATTGGAAAAATAGGTTTTTGTCCCAACTTCTTCTGTAGTGGGCAGCCACACATCTATTTTGCCATCGACAATATCAGATGAAATAATTCGCAATTTCCACAGACCAGCATTAATAGTTCCTCTATCGCTGCGTATAAAAAAATAAATCTCCTGTCCGGTTGAATATCTGTTAGGTTGACCATAGAGTACTGTCAAAATATTATTTCCTACACGGACTGTTTTCAGTTGATTTTCTATACCGATGACACCCGAACTGGTTCCGTCAGGGAAAATCAATTCAACGGAAAATGTATCGGCGAAATTTTTCCAAAGTGAAAGATAATAATTTTCTATTCCTGAGGCGGTAAAAAAATCAATATTAGTGGTTTTGTTGGATGTCAAAATGTCACTGTAATGATGCCCCGCACTGCCTTCATTGCCTGTAGGAACTACAATACTGCATTTCCATTCTATACTTATTTCCGCAATAAATTCCTCAAATAAGCTGTCACCTTGGTGTGAACCGCTGTTCATACCATAGCTCATATTAATCGCCACAGCTTTATGGAATGATTTGGCTTTATCGATCGTATATCGTAAAGCTCTCATCAGCTCAGTACTTTGAGCAAAAAAATCGTTTCCTTTTTTGCCGACTTTCACAACCAGAATATCTGCTTCTGGAGCAGCGCCATTGATTTCGCCTCCATTGTCGGAACCATTGCCGGCAGCAATTCCTGCTACAGCGGTTCCGTGACCTGCTAAATCGGTAGTAGGGACCAGTTCATAGGATTGATTCATCAATGCCGTGTTAATTTCTTCTTTTGTATATTCCGTTCCTTCTCCGAAGCCATACGGAGGATTTCCCTCCACACTTTGATCCCATATAGCAAGAATTCTTGTAGAACCATCGCTGTTTCTGAAATCGGGATGAGTGTAATCAATTCCGGAATCCAATATAGCAACGATCACACCGTTTCCGGTCAGACCATAGCCTTGTGTATCACGAACACTTCGGATACAGGACGAGATCAGATTATAAGAAGCAGCGAGATATAATTTTTTGGGCAGTTCAATATCTTCTACTTCGGTATATTCATACAGCGTTGGGATATTATTTTCTTCAATCGTGATAACCGCATAATTGGACGACAAAATTTCTGCAGCTCCTCCTGCGGAAAAAGCTACATTGGCAATATTTCCGTTATATTTTACAATAACTTCTGTCTGTGCCATATTTCCTCCACAGAGTGTCTGAAATGTCAGTATATTTAATGAAAAGAAAATATCTTTTTCACAGTCAGTTATATGTATTCATCGAAAGTAATATGACAAAAGTCCGTTCCTTGACAGTTGGCGGGAACGGACTTTTGTCATTTGTCATTTTTTCTATGAACAGATTGTGTCGGAGATTTCCTTTTTTGCTTTTTAGCTGGCTTTAAAATATGCAGCCAGTAGATGACCAGACACACAGCAGCTGCTGCAAATAATATAGTCAAGAGCCACATCGGCATATTGACAGTCATATTAATGATAGAAATAATTATCACTGCTAAAAGCAACAGGTTATACTTATCTTTCAACATAACGTTATCTGTTAGTCAAGAGCATCTTGAATAGCATTAAAAGCAGAGTCAAAATCGGACTTGGTGACAAGCAGTGAGATCTGACATTCACTGGTTGTTATCAAGCGTATATCGGTATGAACCTCGGCGGCTCTGCGAAATACCTTGGCGGCAACACCGGGATTGTCCTCCATATCGGGATCATTGACAGAAATTTTGCAGTTTCCACTGCTGACAATAGGTTTGATAGTGCCATTGTTAAGCTTAGAGGTATAGCTTAGTATTTTGACAAGCTCCTCATCCTTGATGGTAAAGGAAAGGCTTGTAAGGGAACTCTGCACAGGGGAAAGAGAGATCATATCGACATCAACACCCATCGATGCTATTTTTTCAAAAACCTCTGTGACGAATATCATATCGGCAGGAATATTTTGTAAAGTGACCAATGTAATATCTTCATTAACGGTAATAGTTGGTTTCATACTTGTCAGTCCTTTCAACGGTAAGATAAGGGGTGACACACTCCCCGTCTATAAAGGTGGGGAATTTTGTCTATTTAGGGAAAAAATATAAAAGTGAAAAAGTCAGTTAAACAGGAGCTTGCGACTATTGTTATGTTCTTACTTTTATTTTGAGGAAAGCAAATCAGACATATCATACATACCCGGCTGTTTTCCTTTAAGGAAAACAGCCGCATTCAAGGCACCGACGGCAAATACAGTTTTGGAGCGGGCGCTATGGCTGATAGTGAGAAGTTCGTCCTGACCAGCAAAGATGATTTCGTGTTCGCCAACGATATTGCCTCCACGAACGGAATGGATACCAATTTCTTTTTTTTCTCTTTTTTTACGATAAGAATGACGATCATAGACATATTCAGATTCAGTTCTGACGGTTTTAATGGCATCAGCGATCATCAAAGCAGTACCGCTGGGAGCGTCCAATTTTTGATTGTGGTGTTGTTCAATGATTTCAACATCAAAATCATCGCCAAAAACAGCAGCCGCTTTTTTAGATAGTTCAATAATTAAATTGATACCAAGTGACATATTGCCCGAATAAAAAACAGGGATGCTTTTAGAAGCTTCTATGATTTTATTTTTCTGTTCTTCGTTGAAACCTGTAGTACAGATGACAACGGGAAGTTGGTTGGTCAAAGCGTATTTCAGCATCGAATCGAGAAGGGCAGGGTTGGAAAAATCGATGATAACATCCGCTTCGGTGTGCAGTTCTTCAAAGCTTTTGGCATAGGCAAAGTTTGCATTCTGAGGTTTTACCAAATCAATGCCTGCCACAATTTTCAAGTCATCACGATGGGCGGCAGAGTTGAAAAGGCTGATACCCATTTTACCTGAACAGCCTGTAATGATTACATTTGTCATTTTGATTAACTCCGTTCTTTTGATAAATTGGCTGTGCAAAATTGTTTTTATAGTTCAATTTCGCACAGCCGTTCTATTTTTACTTATTGAATAATTCCATATTTTACAAGGCAGTTTTTGAGTGCATTAAATCCCTGCTCTGTCATAGGAGCGAGGGGCAGTCTGCACGGACCGCACTGAAAACCACACAGGTTCAATGCTGCTTTGATCGGAATAGGGTTCACATCCGAAAACAGAGCGTCCATCAGTTCGATATAATGCTTCTGGAGTGCGAAAGCATTTTTGAAGTCGCCATCCATTGTACGGCGAATAATTTCATGAGACTCTCTGGGGCAGATGTTGGCAAAAACAGAAATAACGCCCAAGCCCCCCATTGCGGTAATGGTATATGCCTGACTATCCTCGCCGCTGTATACATCAAGATTATCGCCGCAAAGAGCCATTGTTCTTACCAAAGCGGAAGTATCGCCGTTTGCTTCTTTGGTAGCTTTAATATTGGGATGTTTACAAAGTTCCGCATATGTTTCAGGTTTAATGTTGCATCCGGTTCTTGAAGGAACATTGTAGAGGATAATCGGAATATTCACACTGTCTGCAATGCAGTTGTAGTGGCGAATCAGACCATTCTGAGATGTTTTGTTATAATAAGGTGTTACGGAAAGGATCGCATCAGCACCGAGTTTTTCAGCTTCGATGGAAAGTTCCTTTGCAAACAAGGTATCATTGCTTCCGGCACCTGCAATGACAGGTACACGCTTAGCGACTTTTTGAACGGTATATTCAATGACTTTACAGTGTTCTTCACGGTTAAGTGTGGCAGACTCGCCAGTGGTACCGCAAGTAATAATGGCATCAGTTCCGTTGTTGATCTGAAAATCGATCAGTCTGCCGTATTCATCGTAATTAACGCTGCCGTCGTTGTTCATAGGGGTAACGATGGCTACGCCTGAGCCGGTGAAAATAGGGTTGCTCATAAAATGACCTCCTGTCATAGTCGGTTATCAATTATTTGTTAGTGATATAGCCTTCTGCACACAGCAGTTCAGCAAGAAGAACAGCACCGCCTGCGGCACCTCTGAGCGTGTTGTGTGACATACAAACAAATTTGATGGTATACTGTGTATCTTCACGCAGTCTGCCGATAGAAACAGCCATACCGTTTTCAAGGTTGCGTTCAGATTTGATCTGAGGTCTGTCGGGTTCTGTGAAATAGTGAAGGAACTGTTTGGGAGCACTGGGAAGATTCAATTCCTGCGGTCTGCCTTTGTATTCTTCCCAAGTTTTGATGATGTCCTCCATAGACGGGGTCTGTTCGAGATCAACGAAAACAGCAGCAGTATGGCCATCTGATACAGGAACACGCAGACACTGAGCAGTAATAGCGGGTGACTGAGCCTTTACGATTTCACCGTTTTCGATTGTACCCCATATTTTAAGAGGCTCCTGTTCGGATTTTTCTTCTTCACCACCGATGTAAGGGATAAGGTTGTCAATCATTTCAGGCCATCTTTCAAAAGTTTTACCGGCTCCGGAGATTGCCTGATAGGTGCAAGCGAGCACTCTCTTAACACCATACTTTTCTATCAAAGGATGTACAGCGGGAACATAGCTCTGGAGTGAACAGTTGGACTTAACAGCAACAAAGCCTCTCTTGGTACCAAGACGTTTTTTCTGCGCCTCAATAATTTTAATGTGATCATTATTGATTTCCGGAATTACCATCGGAACGTCGGGAGTAAAGCGATGTGCACTGTTGTTAGAAACAACGGGGCATTCTGCCTTTGCATAAGCTTCTTCCAATGCACGAATATCTTCTTTTTTCATATCAACGGCACAGAAGACAAAGTCTACCTTAGCGGCAACAGCCTCTACATCAGCAGCGTCCATAATTACCATATCTTCCATCGACTTTGGCATTGGCTTCTGCATAGCCCAGCGGCTGCCTGCGGCCTCTTTATATGTTTTTCCTGCAGAACGAGCACTTGCTGCAAGAGCAGTAACGTGAAACCACGGATGATTTTCGAGTAAAGTAGCAAAACGTTGACCTACCATACCTGTTGCACCGATAATACCGACATTATACTGTTTTTCCATTATTCTGGCTCCTTTAAGATAAACTTGAAAAGTAAACCGCAACCAAATAAAAAATCCGGTTTAACACTAAACCGGAAGCATAAAAAGCAGCTGTTAACTCTGCACAGCAGAAATGTAAACGATAGCTCCCCATCATAGTGTATTGCATATGATGACAGTGATATGCCAATGTGACATATCACCAAAACGAATATTACCACAATTCGTTTTTCGGCGGCAAAGCTATTCACAAAGCGTCAAGGGCGTCGGTCGCCTCAGCTCTACTACACGCAGAACCGCACCTCTATCCGGAAACGATTTAAACTTTTACTTACTATATAATATACCATTGTAATTGAATGTTGTCAACCATTTTAACCACATTATTTAAAATTAAAAATAATGGAAGATTTTATAACGATTTTTGGCACTAATTGATGAAATAATAGACAAATTCCGTATTGATTTTATGATACATTCATCCTATAATAGATATGTTAATATGTTACCATTATTGTTGCTACATTTTAATGAAGGAGTGAATCATAATATGAAAAAGAGGCTCACTGCTGTTCTGTTGTTGACAGAGATCATTTTAGGAATGATGGGAGGAAGTATGGCATCAGCGATCGCCGATGACGGCGTCGATACGTTCGAAGCGAAAACAACGGTGATTGTTACTTTGACGTCATCTCCGTTGGTTGACTATGCATTAGCATTCAAATCAGACAATATCACATTGAGAGACTTTTTTATGTCGGATGCGTGCAGCAGCTATGCAGAGATCATTCAAAATGGTCAAGATGCCGTGATAGAACGAATTAAGGAAACCGTCAAAGATGCCGATTTTAGTCAAAGTATCCGTTATAATGCAGTGAAAAATGGTTTTACTGTCACTTTGCCTGCCGATCAAATCAAGACGGTACAGAAAATAGATGGTGTTTTGTCGGCAGAACCAGTCAGAGAATTTGAGAACATCAAGACACAGACTGACAAATTGGAAGCTATCAATAGCCGAGAATATGGTATGGCTGCAAAATCCAAAATTAATGTTCAAGCAGCGTATGACAAGGGTTATACAGGAAAAAATCAACTGATAGCCATCATTGACAATGAGTTTGAAGTGACTCACGACGTATTTTCGGTAATGCCTTCTGAGGGTAAGTGGGATTTGAAGACATTGAAAAAAATGAATTCCGTCGTTTCGTTTAACGCTGCAGATGAATACACAATAAATGAGATTTATAAAAATAAAAAGATTGTTTTTGCGTTTGACTATGGTGACATCGACCAAGAGACCTCTTCGGGTGATGAAAATCATTTCCACGGAACGCACGTTGCAGGTATAGCAGCAGGGAACAACGGCGGCAAAGATGGTTTTGAATTTAAGGGTACTGCTTATGACGCACAGCTTGCCCTGATGAAAGTTGCGGATGACGACGATACATTTATCGACAGTGCCATTTATGCCGCTCTGGACGATGCTGTTAAATTGGGACCGGATGTGATCAACTGTAGTTTTGGTGCTAATATTTACGGATACGATGATCCGGAAGATGAGCTTTATGACAAGCTTGGAGAACTGGGTATCAATACGGCGGTGGCGGCAGGCAACAGCTCTCATATCTATACAGATGATGGTTTTCAGTTTATCCCTACTGATGTGATTCAGTATAATACAGTGGCGTCACCTTCGTCATACCGCTCTCAGCTATCGGTAGCATCAATATATCCTGACACCTATTATACTCAACTTTCAATGAAGCTGAATGAGGAACAAATTATTGCTTATGAGAATTTTTGGGATATATGGTCTTATGATGACCCAAAAGTCTTTATTGATTATTTCGCAAAAGATACAGAGTACGTATATCTTAACGCAACAGGAAAAAAATCGGATTATGATAATTGGAGTGTAAAAGGAAAAATTGTTTTCGTTGACAGAGGAGGTATAGAATTTTCTGAAAAGGTAAGCATAGCCAAGAAGCACGGTGCAGCAGGTGTTGTTATTGTTGACGACCGCCCAAAAGAAGGTGGTTGGTCGTTAATATTAGGAACAAATGATTTGCCTTGTGCTTTGGTGGGGCAGGATACGGCATTGTATTTGAAAGAACATCCTAAAGGAACCTTGCAGTGCAGTGATGAATTTACAGAGTGTATGTCAGGTATGAAAGGGAAAGTATCGGAATTTAGTTCATACGGTCCGGCAAGTGATCTGCGGCTCAAGCCTGAAATTGCCGCACCGGGCAGTGACATTATTTCTTCTTGTCCCGGCAACAGCTATGGAATTATTTCGGGAACGTCAATGGCATCCCCCTGTACGGCGGGTGCTATGGCAGTACTTAGACAATATGCAGAAGAAACAGAGATTTGTAAAGAAATGACACCTCGACAAAGGGAAGAATACATATATTCGCTGATGATGAGTACAGCGGATCCGATGATGTATCTTGATGAAGGCAAAGAGAATCTGTACTACAGTCCCAGACTGCAGGGAGCCGGCGTTATTAATCTGGGTAAGGCGATCACCACAGAAACCTATCTTACGGTGAATGGAAACCGCCCAAAGGGAGAAATGCTGGATAACAAGAACGGCGAGTTTTCTTTTCACTTTGAGATTCGGAATAATTCGAACAAAGAACAGACGTATCATTTTGACAGCGTGCTGGAAACAGACGGTTATGAAGACGTAGAAACAAGATACCTTAACACGTTTTCTCCTGTCAATATAAAAGAGTATGCGGAAGTGATATTCGGCGTTGATGGTGAAGAAGCGGATACCGTTTCAGTGATGCCCAGATCAGTCAAAACAGTCGATGTAAGTATTCGTTTAGATCCGGATTTTGTGAAAAAATATAATATTCCCTTCTCAAATGGTTTTTATGTGGATGGATTTGTTATGCTGAACAGTGACAGCGGTGTTTCTTTGAATTTGCCGTTTCTTGGTTTCTGCGGTGATTGGAGCAAAGCCCCTATTTTTGATAAAATTACCCTGACCGGCGAGGAATCTATTCTCAGAACGAACAATAATTTTTGTGTTATAGCCGGCAGTGGTGATACCGAAGAAGAAAGATACCATTACACCAGCGGAGTTGTATTTTATACTGCAGGAATGAATTACTATAATAATGCTGGTTATATGCCAGTGGAATATGCGTTTGGCAGGGACAGTATCAAAAATAGCGGGTTGAGTAAGTCAAAATTGATCAATAACGCCTTTATGCTTCCTGAGTTTGCATTGCTGCGTGAAGTGAAGGATTATACTGTTTCTGTTAGTGATTTGAGCGGCAAAATAATCTTTGAATATAACTTTGGCAGTGTGTCGAATAATGAAAAAGTATTTTGTGCTCTATTGGCAGCGTCAGCATTGGAAGAATTTGATCACGCAATGGATGGGGTTCCTGACGGAGAATATATTTATACCGTATCGGGTAAAAAAATAGGAACTGATGGAATGCCAGGCAAAGAGGAAAAATGCAGTGTTTCTATCAAATTTGACAATAATAAGCCGACAATGGAGAATTTTGTGCTCAGCAAAGATGAGGAAGGCAAACTTTTGCTTACTGCAACCTATAAGGATGAAAACTACATTCAGGCAATCGATGTAGAGATGAAGGACAAAACGACCAAGAAGTATGTGTCACTCGGTCAAATGATTTTTCATGGTATGGCTTTTGAGGATATGATGAAAGAGCTTTCTCACAAGTTAGAAGATGATAACACTAAATATACTGTCGTTTATGATATAACCGGCTTGATGGACGGACTTGATGAGATCAATGGTACCGAAAATTACGAAACAGACGATACATATAACTTTTCAAAGAAAGATCTTATACTTACGGCTTATGACTATGCTTTGAATGGTTCGGATCCCATCAAGCTTGACCTGAATAGTTATGGAAAAGCAGTTTTAACAGTGGTAGATACTGATGGAAAGCCTGTCGAGGGAGCGGTCATATCCTATGGAGATACGGAATATATATCCGATAAAGAAGGAAAAATTACTATTGTTAATCTTCCCGTTTCAAAAGTCGAGCTGAAAGTTCAGTCAATGCCTAAAAAATATACAATAACGAAAGAGAACGTGACGCTTTTCCTTAATAGTAAACATTACAATATGGAGCAAACATTGAAATTGGCTAAGCCGTGTGCATCGGAACCAAGCACTAAACCTGAACAGAGCAGTAAATCTGAACAGAGCAGTAAATTTGAACAAAGCAGTAAAATTTCCGGTTCCTCTGAATTTTCAGAAACAAGCCGTTTTGATAATAAAAATATCAATAGCAATACAGTTAACTATGAAACAAGTACAGCAGAAAGAGTAGTTGTTTTTGAGCCAACTGGTGATGACCGCAGTGTAAGGGTGACTGTATTTTTGTTGGCAGTGGCTGGATTATTGGTATTAGCACTTACCAAAAAGCATAAAACGGTTTGATGTGAAGTAATTCGCAGATATGATGAGAGTAAAACAGAGCGATTAATCTTTATCGGTTGTCGCTCTGTTTTATTATATCTATATGGATATATTGAAGCTTGAGAAATAATATGGTACAATGCAGTGAAGAAAGGAATGGGATGTGGGTTGAAATGGATAAAGCATTTAAGAACGATTAATCATCATAAACGTATTGTAAGGCAGCTTTGCTTTCGCCTGGGAATGTACCGTCAGGGCTTGATGCACGATTTATCGAAGTACTCACCAACGGAGTTTTGGGTTGGAGCAAAATATTATCAGGGAACACGCAGCCCGAATGTTGCCGAACACGAAGCTGTTGGCTACAGTGCGGCATGGCTGCACCATAAAGGAAGAAATAAACATCATTTAGAGTATTGGATCGATTATGATTTGGATAACGGTCATCAAATGATTGGTATGAAAATGCCTGTGAAATACGTTGTTGAGATGTTTTGCGACCGAGTCGCAGCAAGCAAGACTTATCAAGGAAGTCAGTATATGGATTCCGATGCTTACGATTACTTTATGAGGTCCAAAAGCCACTATATTATACATCCTGAAACTTCTGAATTATTAGAACGGCTTTTGTTAATGCTGAAGGAGGAGGGTGAGGATGTAACACTAAAATATATCAAAAAAGAAATTCTGAAAAAATAATAATACCCGTACAGTTCTCGGACAGGTGAACTGTACGGGTATTATTATTTTTCAGACGATAGAAGCTCACTTTCAAGAATTTTGACAGCCTCCTCCATTACATTGTTGCACAAATCAGCGTATATCCAGTGAATGTATTCATCACGCTTAAACCACGTCAACTGGCGTTTGGCATAACGTCGGGTTTCCTGCTTGAGTTTTTCGACAGCGGCAGAGAGATCGGTCATACCGTCAAGGTATGGTTTCAATTCTTTGTAACCGATTGCCGCTGCAGCAGTAGAACTTTTTTCCTCAGCATAAAACTGTTTTGTTTCTTCGATTAGACCTTGTTCGAGCATAATATCTACACGTTGATTAATTCTGTCATACAGTTTTTGACGGTCAGAATAGGTAATTCCAATGGCAACCAAGGAATAGGGAGAGGGGGTACGTTTTGATTGTTTGATATGTTCGGACATTGTGATTCCAGTAGTGCGGTATATTTCGATCGCACGTATAATTCGTTTGTTGTTGTGAGGATGTAGGAGAATGGCAGTTTCAGGATCGAATTGAGCTAACTCATCCAGAAGTACTTGTCCGCCTTCCGTTTCATATCTTTTGTTAAGTTCGCTGCGAAGTGTCTCATCCATTTCTTCTGGAGTAAACTGTACATTTTCTGCCAAAGAGCGGATATACAATCCTGTTCCTCCGCAAAGTATGGGCTGTTTTCCACGGGACAAAATATCATTGATCACTTTTTTGGCAAGTTCAACATATTGCGAAACGGAAAATTTTTGATTTGGAGGAAGAAAATCCATCAAGTGGTGGGGGATGCCTTCCCTTTCGCTGATTGATGGTTTAGCAGTAGCAATATCCATTCCTTTGTATATCTGCATAGAGTCGGCAGAAACGATCTCACCATTATATCGTTTGGCGAGATTAACCGCCAAAGCAGTTTTTCCCGAAGCAGTAGGACCGACGATCGCTATCAGCTTTTTGTTATCATTCATTCGTTTGTTTCTCCTTGGAAATTATTTTCATTAAAGCTCGAACTGCAGTTCTGATGGCAGCATCGGTGTCGAAGCGATTTTTGTCATTCATTCCGATTTTTGCACGTTCCTGATTCCATAATGCGTGGAGAACGCAACCTACTTTGATATTTCTGACGGCACCAACTGTAAACAATGCTGCTGTTTCCATTTCTGAAGCAAGCACTCCGAGTTTTTTCCACGCATTCCATTTGTTGGTCAGTTCGTAATCCACAGGCATTGTATCGGGGCTGTGTTGACCGTAAAAAGAATCCTTGCTTTGAATAATGCCTGTATGATAACGATAATGATTTTCTTTTGCAGCTTCTGCAAGAGCCGATACCATTTCAAAATCGGCAGCAGCAGGATATTCAACGGGAGCATATTCCTTTGAGGTTCCTTCCATACGGACAGCAGCGGTCGGGATCACCAAATCTCCGGGAATAACCTTGTTCTGTATCCCACCACACGTACCAATTCTGACAGCAGTGGTTAATCCTGCTTTTGCCAATTCCTCCAGTGCAATAGCGGCAGAGGGACCGCCAATTCCTGTTGATAGAATAATAATGCGTTCCGAACAAAGTGTACCACAATAGGAGAGAAACTCCCGATTATGTGCAAGTGGTCGGGGATGATCAATAAAGGCGGCTATTTTTTCAACACGTCCGGGATCACCGGGAAGAATAGCATATTTTGCACCTTGAGCTGGCGTGATACCAATATGAAAAAGTGTTGTTTCGTTCATTGTTTTGTCTTCTTTCGTTATTATTTTATCATAACAGCCTCCCTGTGATGGAAGGCTGCATTTGAGTCAATATTCAGAACATATCTTTACGTTTGAGGATAAAATACATAACTACCATCAGAACTGCTGATAGTACGATAGGAAACCACCACGAATGGTCAAAAGGCAGACCGCCGACGATATTCATACCATACAACCCTGAAACGACTGTAGGAACAGATACTAATAGTGTAAGGGAGGCTTGTATTTTCATTACGATATTGAGGTTATTGGAAATAATAGAAGCAAAAACGTCCATTGTGCCTGTAAGGATATTAAGATAGGTACCTGCCATATCGACGGCCTGTTTAATTTCGATCAGTACGTCCTCTAATAAATCCTGATCTTCATCATAAAGTTTGATATATCTGCCACGCATTATTTTCTCCAATGTGATCTCATCCGATTTCAAGGAGGATGAAAAATACACCAATGACTTTTCAATATCAAGCAGCTGGTTTAAGTCTTTATTTTTGGCAGAGCGGCGAATTTCACGTTCAATACGGTTGCTGATTTTATCTATCTGTTTGAGATACTGTAAATACTTTGTGGCCATTCGCAGCATAATATGAAGCACAAAATGAGTCTTGTAGTTGGTGACAACATTGCGTACCACTCCTTCGGAAAATTCGCTGAGGACAGTGTTTTCACGAAGCGATACGGTAATGACATTTTTATCTGTAAAAATAATACCGATAGGCATTGTGGAGTAAGTGATGTTCTTTGCGATTTTTTCCACTACGGGAACGTCAATAATAATTAAAGTGGTACCTTCTTCACTGTCGATATGCGCCGACTCCTCTTCATCGAGAGCGGAACGAAGCAGTTCGGGAGGAATATTGAAAAAATCCAGAAGATGCTGCACTTCCTCATCGTCGGGAGAAATACAGTTAACCCAACAGCCTTCTTCATATTTTTCTATTTCTTCAATTCTGCTGTTGATGGTTTTGTAGTAGCTGATCATAAAAAATACGCCCCTTTTTCAAGGGACGTTAGGAAAATACGGTCACGTCCCTTAGTCTGGAATATAAAGTTTACGTTTGACATAAGGGTCGGAACTCATAGTATCACCACTTTCGCAAGTTAACAATGTATTCATCAGAAACAAAAAATTTGATTTATTTACAACCCAAATACTATTATAGTAATTTTTGATAAAATAATCAAGAGTGAAAATGAAAAAAAGAGTAAAAACAGAAAATGAAAAAAAGAGTAAAAACAGAGTCAATTTTTCTCTGTTTTGATAATTGAAATGACATTGCAAAGAGCTTGATAGGATTTTTTATTTTCAGACTGACAGGAGATAGCAGCTAAGACGTAGCCATTGTCGGTCGCGGTAATTTTTTGGATCAAAGTAAAGCGATTGCCGCTGTTGTCCTCTTTTTCAGCAGTGATGACAACATCATTTTCGTTTTTTAATAATTCTGCTTTAGGATACTTTGCTTTGAGGTAATCAGCGAGCTTGTCATTGTCGACAAAATTATCTTCAACAGCTTCCATCAGCAAAGTTGCCGTTCCTTCATCATTTTGAAGATAGATACCTCTTTCAGGAGTGTAGTCCCCATTGCATATCCAAAATTCTGATGGAAAAATGACGGAATATCTTGAACTGTTGATTTTGAATTTAAGAGTACTATCATCAATACGCTCAATACCTACCGGCAATTTTTCATAGCTTTCTTCGTCAATATCGTAAGGATGCTGATCAGAAGAGGTTGTCTGACGGTCGGATGTTTTAGGCGGAGAGGATAATATTGAAGAAGAAACAACAGCATTATTTTGATTGCGGCATCCGTATGCCGATGAACAAAGCAGGAATGCTGTCAATATGGTACATATTGCTTTTTTCAATGAAAATACCTCCTTAAGTCAATCACGGCCTACGATGTTGTCATCCCTGTCGTTTGTTGCTCCTGCGGTGTGGTTTTCCGCTGTGCAGTTTTCTATCGGGATGGTCTTTTTTGCCGGAAAACGTTTTTGCTTTTGATTTGAAAGCAGTTTTGGTATTTTTGTTGCTGTGGGATTGCTTTGATCCGTAAAAACGTCCGTTTTTGGATGGCTGGTCAAAGAGCATTGTTTTAACAGGTTTGCCGCACACCTTGGCACCATACATACTGTCGATCACATCTTCTACGCTGGCACTGGGGATAGAAACGATCGTGCTGTCATCATAGATCTCAATTTTACCAATGTCAGAGCCGTGGAGGATACTTCTTTCGGTGATGGATGCTACTATATGGTTGGGAGCAGCGTGAGAAGAACGACCGATGTTGAGAATGATCTTGCTGAAATCAATATTACCGTTTTTGTTGGATTGATGGTATTGTTTTTGTTTCTTTTCAATGTCGGCAATATTGACTTCATTTGATTGAAAGTGTATCTGCAATGCAGCCGAGGCAATATTAAACAGAGAGTAACCTTTTGCGAGCAGCAGATTGACCATTTCGCTGTATTGGGGGGCGATGTCACCAGAAAGAGCCTCTTCGACTTGAAGAGCATTTTTTTCAGCTGTGCGGCTATGAATGTCAGCAGCAGTAGGTACATTGATTTCCGTAATTTTGGATTTGACAGAATGAGCAATATCCATCAATGCAAGAACCTGACGTCTGCCGCTGCATACGGTAACAGTATTGCCGGCTTTTCCGATACGTCCTGTTCTGCCGATGCGATGAACATAATATTCGGGATTTTGAGGAATATCATAGTTGAATACATATTCCACGTCATTGACATCAATACCTCTTGCAGCAACGTCTGTTGCGACCAGAATAGAGGTAGAGCCGCTGCGAAATTTATCCATTACAGCAGTACGCTGAGATTGTTTTAGATCACCGTGTAGTGCATCGGCGTTAAAACCGCTTTTGTTCAAAGTTTCCGTTACATCATCCACCATTTTTTTTGTATTGCAAAAAACAATGGAGAGAGAGGGAGAAAAATAGTGCAGTAAAAGTTTCAGTGCATCTGTTTTTCTGCCCATTGGAACATCTACATAATTTTGAATGATATTATCCAGTGTTACTTGTTTGCGATTGACCTGTACGACCTGTGGATCTTTCTGAAATTCGTTGGTGATCGCCATAATAGACGGAGGCATTGTTGCAGAAAAAAGCACAGTTTGACGGCTGTCAGGTGTTTCACGCAGGATCGTTTCCATATCCTCCTTAAAGCCCATACTCAGCATTTCGTCTGCTTCGTCCAGTACCACCAGTTTGATATTATCCAGTTTGAGCGTTTTTCTTCTCATATGATCCATAATACGTCCGGGAGTTCCGATAACGATATTGGCACGTTTTAATCGTGTAATCTGTTTGTCCATCGGTGTGCCGCCATAAACTTCAACCGGACGAATACCGTTTGTGTATTTGGTGAGCTTTTTGATTTCATCACTGCACTGTAAAGCTAATTCACGGGTGGGCAGCATAATGAGTACTTGTATGCTAGGTTTGTCTTCGTGAGTGTTGATTTTTTCAATAGCAGGAACAGCAAAAGCCATCGTTTTGCCGGTACCTGTTTGAGATCGTCCGATAATGTCTTTGCCACTGCGTACCAAAGGAATAGCTTGTGCTTGGATTTCAGTCGGCTCTTCAAATCCCATATCATCCAGTGCGCGTTTGATTGACGGCATCAGTTCCAATTCTTCAAATGTGTTGATTATATTTTTTGGCATAAAATCTCTCCCTGTTGCGGAATTATCCGTTTCCCGGTTCTTTTTTCCTTAACCTTTTAATATTATCAAAAAAAATATAACTTGTCAAATATTGCGTCAATGTTGCAGGTTAATTTAATTTTGTGATAAATCTGTAACCGAAATAAGATCAAAAAATAGCGAATAAGCTTCTCGAAGTTATTAATAATAAAGATTGTGCTTCGATAGACCGCTAATAGGGAGCATAGAACTCATATATAGCGTACCCTACTCTTTTTTCATTGCGGTTATCCTGTATTCTGTCCAAATGGAGACAAAAAGAAAAAGAACGTAAAACTACGTTCTTTTTAATGGAGCGGATGACGAGGCTCGAACTCGCTACCTCAACCTTGGCAAGGTTGCGCTCTACCAGATGAGCTACATCCGCATCTTCTGCTTTTATCGCATCTCCCAGCGACGTGTATCATTATAGCGTATTATGGTATAGATGTCAATACTTTTTTAAAAATTTTTTTAAATTTTTAAAAACATTAACTTCATATAGAAATAAGTGTATTTATAGCCGCCATTTTTGATGGATTGCTTTGCAGAGAATGACAATAGGGATACTGAGAAAGCCCCATAAGATACTGTACAATAAGCAGATTTGACCGCAAAAGTTCATCGGCAATTTTGAATAATCCCACACCTTAAGTTTCATTACGATATTAAAAATACATCCGGCAACAAATTCCACAGCTGTAATGACCGCACTTCCCGTGACACATTTGATCGTCATTGAATATTGAGCCATTTTTTTGAATATTCTGTATAAGGCAATAAAACAGATACCGCCGGTCATCACCATTGACCAGTGCGTATATCTTCTCCATAATATTTCTATTAATCCGTAAGAAATACCGCCTACTGCAAACAAAATGCAATTACCGCTCCATTTTTTTCTCATACCAATTACAACTCCTTGTACTTAGTATTTGTATGAGAAGTGGATTTATGCAGCAAAAAAGATGTCTGTGCGGAAAATGTCAGCACAGACATCTAAGATATGTCAAAAAATATCAGCTTAAAAAACCGTCAATAATAGTTGCTTCCGCATCGTGTTCACTGAGACCGAGTGTCATCAGTTTCAGAATTTGTTCTCCGGCGATTTTTCCGATAGCAGCTTCGTGAATAAGTGCGGCGTCATTATTTCTGGCATGTAGTTCAGGAGCAGCATCAACTTGACCGTTTTCAGAGATAATGGCATCGCACTCGGAATGTCCCGTACATTTTGCATTGCCGATAATGACGGAATGGTAGCTTTGGTGAGAATTATCTTTGGCAACAGAACGGGAGATCAGATCGACACCCGAATTATCACCGTTCATTTCTACTTTGAAATCGGTAACGGCAGTTTGTTCTTTTTCTGTCAAAATACGTTCTCTGATGAGCAGTCTGGCACCAGCTCCGAGGACAGCTTCGGTTTTTCTGATAGTTTTGTCAACACCGCCGATTTGTGCAGTATCCATTTCAAGAACGGCATTTTCTTCCAATTCCGCTGTTGTAACGGGGTCAATCGAACGTAAACCCGTACCATGACCTGTACCGATGTGTTTTTCCAGATATTTTACCTTGGAGTTTTTGGCAAGAAAAAAGCGATGAATGCCGTTATGCCTTGCCGGTTCTCCCGTTTCGGTATGGATGCCGCAGCCTGCCACGATGGTAACATCGGCATTTTCACCCACATAAAAATCATTGTAAACCAGATCATCTACATCACCGTGAGTAACACAAGCAGGGATAGACACGGTTTCTCCTTTGGTATTGGGAGCAATAAAAATTTCCAAACCCGGCTGATCCTTTTTGCTCTCGATTTGTATATTTTTACTGGACATACGTCCGGCACACTGACCGTTTTCGCGAATATTATAGGCACCTTGAAAGCTGCCGTCCCATTCGGAAATTTGTTTTAACAGATCTTTTGTAATATCATTCATCAGAACAATTCCTCCTGCTTTGAACATTTTGCTGTTTTTTCGCTTCCGCCTAAGAGTTTGTCCATCATTGTGTTTGTAGAACCGCTGGATTTTATTTTACCGTCGGCAACAACGGCGATTTCGTCAGCGATTTGCAAAATTCTTTCCTGATGAGAGATGATAATGATGGTACCATTCATATTTCTACGCATTTCTTCAAAGGTATGAATTAAGTTGGTAAAGCTCCACAGATCGATACCTGCTTCAGGTTCATCAAATACGGAAAGTTTGCTGTGTCTTGCGATAACTGTAGCAATTTCTATTCGTTTGATTTCACCGCCGGAGAGGGTAGCGTTGACCTCACGGTTAATATATTCTCTGGCGCAAAGACCGACCTTGCTGAGAATATCACACATTTTATCTTCGGAGATTTGTTCTCCTGCGGAAAGTTCCAATAATTTTTTGACAGTAATTCCCTTAAACCGCACAGGCTGCTGAAAAGCAAAACTGATGCCCAGTTTCGCACGCTCTGTAATGTCAAGGCTGGTAATATCCTGATCGTCAAGATATATTTTACCGCTGTCCTGCTGATAAAGACCTGCAATGATTTTAGCAAGGGTTGTTTTTCCTCCGCCGTTGGGACCTGTTATAACAACGAGCTTGCCGTCAGGGACAGTGAGATTAAGGTCATTCAGAATACCAACCCCATCGGGGGTGTTCCAACAAATATTTTCAAGCCTAAGCATTCAGTTTCATCATCCTTTGTAAAATTTTTAACGTCTACTATTATAACACAATGATGCATAACAAAACAATCATATTTTTATATTATTTTATAAAAATTATCTTCCGGTACTTTCCTATCATCGATAATAGGCTAGGTGAACTTAACAAAAAACATTTCTTTTTCCGGAAGAAAACGAAATTCTGCGGTATAAAATGCCCTTTGCCTGAAAATCTTTTCCGGTTGTTATTGTACAAAAAAAAAATTTATGTTACAATAAAATAAAAAATTGAAACGGAGAGATGAATTATATGCTTACGGATATAGAAATTGCACAACAGGCAGATCCGCAGCTGATTGTCAAAGTAGCAGAAAAACTTCGTATTACGGAAGATGAGCTGGAACTTTATGGTAAATATAAAGCAAAGCTGACAGAGAAACTTGTTCAAAGAACTTCTGCCGATCAGGACGGTAAGCTTATTTTGGTAACAGCGATCAATCCCACTCCGGCGGGAGAGGGCAAAACAACGACATCAGTCGGACTTGGTGATGCTCTTTCCAAAATAGGAAAGAAAACAATTATTGCTTTGCGTGAACCATCACTTGGACCCGTCTTTGGAATAAAAGGCGGTGCAGCAGGCGGAGGTTATGCTCAAGTCGTACCAATGGAAGACATCAATCTGCATTTTACAGGAGATATGCATGCTATTACATCTGCCAACAATCTGCTTTGTGCCATGCTTGACAACCACGTTCAGCAAGGAAACAGCCTTGATATAGATGTCAAAAGAATTTTGATCAAGCGTTGTTTGGATATGAACGATCGTGAATTACGCAATATAGTAGCAGGATTGGGCGGTAAGGTGAACGGAGTGCCCCGTGAAGACGGATTTATCATTACGGTTGCCAGTGAAGTAATGGCCATTCTGTGTCTGGCATCCGATATTGATGATTTGAAGGAACGTCTGGGAAACATTCTGGTTGCGTACACTACCGGCGGAGAGCCGGTTTATGCCAAAGATCTCAGGGCGAACGGAGCGATGGCGGCACTTCTTAAAGATGCTATCAAACCTAATTTGGTACAGACATTAGAAGGAACTCCCACATTAATGCACGGCGGTCCTTTTGCTAATATTGCTCACGGATGTAATTCCGTCAGAGCAACAAAACTTGGCTTGAAGCTGGCAGATTATTGCGTTACCGAGGCAGGATTCGGATCGGATCTGGGAGCAGAGAAATTCTTTGATATTAAATGCCGCAAGGCAGGTTTAAAACCATCTGCCGTAGTTCTTGTCGCTACAGTGCGAGCTTTGAAATATAACGGCGGTGTGGCAAAAGCGGATCTGGGGGCAGAAAATCTGGATGCTTTGAAAAAAGGTATCGTTAATCTTGGTGTACATATTAAAAATATGCATCAGTTCGGTGTTCCTGTTGTGGTAGCCATTAACCGTTTCGATGCAGATACAGATGCGGAGCTTAGTTATGTTGAAAATTATTGTAAAGAGTTAGGAGCCGATTTTGCATTGTCGGAGGTATTTGCCAAAGGCGGTGAAGGCGGTATAGAACTTGCTGAAAAGGTTGTTAAAGCAACAGAAAAGCCCTCTGATTTTCAAACACTTTATCCTGATGAATTGTCGATCAAAGAGAAAATAAAGTGCATTGCTGCCAATATTTACGGTGCAGATGATGTTGTCTATACCACAGCCGCCAATAAAGCTTTGGCAGAGATCGAAAAGTTGAATGTATCGGGGCTTCCGGTTTGTATCGCTAAAACACAGTATTCTCTTTCGGATGATCCGCAGCTTCTTGGAAAGCCGCAAAACTTCTGCATTACAGTACGTGATATACGTCTGTCTAATGGTGCAGGTTTTGTTGTGGTATATACAGGTGATATTATGACGATGCCGGGACTGCCGAAGGTGCCGGCGGCGGAAAAAATTGACGTTGATTCCAACGGAAAAATAACAGGACTTTTCTGATATTGAGAGGTTATTAATTTGCAGAAATTCATAAGTATTTCCCCTGAAGAAACCGAGCAGATCGCATTTCGTCTTTCTCAAACGCTGAAGGGTACGGAGATCATAGCTATGTTTGGCGGATTGGGTGCAGGGAAAACAGCATTTACAAGAGGTCTTTCCCGAGGTTTGGGTATAAACGACGGCGTTTCGAGTCCGACTTTTGCACTGGTGAATGAATACGAAGGAAAGTTTCGTATCTATCATTTTGATATGTATAGGATCACTTGCTATGATGATCTTTATTCAACGGGATTTTTTGATTATATTAACAATGGAATAATGGTGATTGAATGGAGCGAAAATATTTCCTCCTTTCTTCCCGAAAATCTTATTACGATCACGATCGAATATTTGTCCGAAACAGAACGAGAAATTACCATAGAGGGGGCTGAACAGATATGAAAATTCTTGCATTAGATACATCTGCTTCCCCGGTATCCGCTGCTTTATTGAGTGACGGTGAATTAGCAGGAGAATTTTTTTTGAATATAAAAACAACCCACAGTCAGACGTTAATGCCTATTGTCGATACCTTACTGAAGACCACTGATACCAATATTGATGATGTTGATATCTTTGCGGTCAATGCAGGTCCGGGATCTTTTACAGGGGTACGTATCGGAGTATCAACGATAAAAGGATTATCAATGCCGCTTGATAAACCTTGTGCATCGGTGTCAACATTGGAGTCAATGGCGTATAATATGCCCTATTTTCACGGGATAGCGTGTTGCGTGATGGATGCACGATGCAGTCAGATATACAATGCCTTATTTATGCTTGGGAAAGGAAATGTAGAACGTATCACAGCTGACAGAGCGCTTAGTATTAATGAACTGCTGTCAGATTTGGAATATTATGACGATGACATTTATCTGGTGGGAGACGGAGCCAGTATTTGTTATAATGCTTACAGCGGCAAACTCGACAATATCATTCTTGTTCCGGAAAATATCCGCTATCAACGGGCATACGGTACAGCAAAAGCAGCCGAACGGCTTGCCTGTCACAACGGACTTTGCACCTCTGCTGCTCTGCAGCCGCTCTATCTTCGGCTGCCGCAGGCAGAACGGGAGCTGAAAGCAAAATTGGCACAGCAAAAAAGTAATTGGTGAAAACACACGGTTTGTGTTTAAAAATATTGTTATCTGAAAGGAAAATATAAATGAAATTAGCACTTGCAGCCGACCACGGCGCTTTTGAATTAAAAGAATCCATCAAAAAGCATCTGGATGAAAAAGGAATAGTTTATAAAGATTTCGGATGTTTTTCAAAAGAATCGGTAGATTATCCTAAATTTGCTTATCTTGCCGCTTCCGCTGTAGCAAAAAAAGAGTATGATTTCGGTGTTATCTGTTGCACCACTGGGCTTGGTGTATCAATGGCAGCAAACAAGGTTCACGGAATACGTGCTGCTGTATGTACTAACGAAATGTTGGCTGAAATGACACGCCGTCATAACAATGCGAATGTTATCTGTATGGGACAGAATGTTGTGACTTCGGAACTTGCCGATAAACTGGTGGATATTTTTATTTCGACCGAATTTGAGGGGGGAAGACACCAACGCAGAGTGGATCTTTTGACAGATATTGAAAACGGAAAAGACATCTGATGAATAATGAAAAACGGCTCCGACAAACCGCAATGGAATGTCGGAGCCGTTTTTAAGCTTCAGGATCAGCAGCCACAGCCACAGCCGTTGTTATCGCCGCAGCATCCGCCGTTGTTGTTGCCACCGCAGCAGCAAACAAGGATTACGATAAGGATGATCACCCAGCAGCAGCTATTTCCACCAAAAAAACCATTGTTACACATAACTTAATTCCTCCTTTTATTGATTACACTATATAATACGCATATTTTGAAAATCGGTTACAGAGTTTATAAAAAATTATGCTGTAATTGCCTTGACAATAGCAGTACATAATGCTAAAATGAAAATGCTTTTCAAATTCATACACCGAAGCGAGAGGTGAAATCGATAAAATGAACAGCTCAAATGGTTATAAAACACGTCAGCGTGAAGCAATTCTAGATTATATGTTAAAACATAAAGACAGTCACGTGACGGTCAATCAAATCAGTGAGTATTTTGAAAATAACGGACACCCCATCGGAGTAACAACCATTTACAGACACCTTGAAAAGCTTTTGGAACAGGATTTTGTACGTAAGTATAATACGGGAACCACTAACGGAGCCTGCTTTCAATATGCTGTTCGTGACCAAGAATGTTATGAACATTTCCATTTAATGTGTGAAAAATGCGGTTGCCTGATACATTTGGAATGTCATCGAATGAACGATCTGTATTCGCATATTTTTTCGGAGCACGGATTTAAAATAGATCCGTTCAAAACGGTATTTTACGGAATATGTCAGAAATGTGCCGATGATCCCAACGAAAAGGAGATAAAAAAGAGATGAAAAAAATAACCGCCGTCATACTTGCAATGGTAATGACAGTTGTTTTGCTTTGTGCTTGTACCGAGAAAAACAGTCAGATAAAAGACAAAAACAAGGGGCCGCAGTTGAATGTGATTTCCACTATATTCCCGTCCTATGATTTTGCTCGTCAGGTGGGTGGCGATCATATAGATGTGTCAATGCTGCTGAAACCGGGAACAGAAAGTCACGACTATGACCCTACGCCACAGGATATTATTAAGGTGCAAAATTGTGATTTGTTTATTTATGTAGGAGGAGAATCGGACGAATGGGTAAAAGATATTCTTTCCTCCGATGAACAGAAACCAAAAAAGGTGATCGCTTTGATGGATTGCGTAGATACTGTGGAAGAAGAAACAGTGGAGGGAATGGAAGCAGAAGAAGAACAAGAAGATGAAGTGGAATATGATGAGCACGTCTGGACTTCTCCGAAAAATGCTGTTACCATAGCTAAAAAAATAGCGGAAGCATTGAAGGAATTGGAACCATCCTATTCTGCGGATTTTGAAAAAAATACGGTTGCTTATTGTGCCAAATTATCCTCTCTTGACGATCAATTTCGTAAGGTGGTGGAAAACGGCAAACGAAAAACTCTGATTTTTGGTGATAGATTTCCGTTCCGATATTTCACCGATGAATATGAACTGAGCTATTATGCGGCATTTCCGGGTTGTTCTTCGGAAACGGAACCAAGTGCCTCTACCATATCATTTTTGATCAATAAAGTAAAAACGGAAAAAATACCGGTTGTTTTTTCTATAGAATTTTCCAATGGAAAAATTGCCGATACGATCTGTGAGAGTTCGGATGCTAAAAAGCTGACGTTTCATTCCTGTCATAACGTAACACAAGATGAATTTGACAGTGGGATCACTTATATAGAATTAATGCAGAAAAATGTTAAAAATCTGAAGGAGGCTTTATCCTGAAATGAAGCTGATTTCTTGTGATAATCTGTCGTTTTCCTATGAAAGTACACAGGTCGTCAAAAACCTTAGTTTTGATGTTAACGAAGGGGAATATCTTTGTGTGGTCGGCGAAAACGGCTCTGGGAAAAGTACATTGATCAAAGGATTGCTTGGTTTGAAATCGCCTTCTCGTGGGAAAATTATTCATTTATCGGGACTTAAATCAAACGAAGTAGGGTATTTGCCACAGCAGACTCCTGCTCAAAAGGATTTTCCGGCAGGAGTATTTGAGGTAGTGTTGTCAGGCAGACTCAACAGCAGAGGTTGGTTTCCTTTTTATTCCAAAAATGATAAAAAAAACGCGATGGAGAATATAGAGCGTCTTGGTATTCAGTCACTTGTTCATAAAAGTTATCGGGAATTATCGGGAGGACAGCAACAAAGAGTCCTTCTTGCCCGGGCATTATGTGCAAGCAAAAAAATTATTATTCTGGATGAACCGGTCACAGGACTTGATCCGATTGTCACTGAAGAAATGTATCGGTTGATAGAGGAACTGAACAAAAAAGAAAAAATAACCATTATTATGGTGTCACATGATATCAATGCTTCTGTAAAATATGCTTCACATATTCTGCATTTGAATTTTGATCAAAGCTTTTACGGAACGACAGAAGAGTATATCAAAAGTCCAATGGGACGCTATTTCTTTTCGGAAGAAAAATCATTTTAATCGGGAGATTTTAAAATTGTTGAATGAAATAATAGAAATGTTTTCCTATCCGTTTATGTTTCGGGCATTGGTCGGCGGAACGCTTGTGTCGCTGTGTGCGGCACTGTTGGGAGTTAGTCTTGTTTTAAAGAGATATTCTATGATAGGCGATGGTCTTTCCCACGTGGGATTTGGAGCATTGGCGATCGCTACAGCAGCGAATATTGCCAACCTGACGCCGTTGGAATTTGCGATGCCGATTGTTGTAGCAGCCGCATTTTTGCTGCTGCGTCTAAGCGAAAACAGTAAAATTAAAGGTGACGCTGCTATTGCGTTAATTTCCACTGCTTCGCTCGCTATTGGCATTATGGCGGCTACTATGGCAAAAGGATTACAGACAGACATCAACAGCTATTTGTTTGGCAGTATTCTTTCGATGTCACAAAGTGATCTATGGATATGTGTGGTACTGTCGGTAGTGGTATTGATTCTTTTTATATTCTTTTATCACAAAATTTTTGCGGTTACATTTGATGAAAGCTTTGCACGTGCAACAGGAACAAAGGCAGGAATATATAATATGATCATTGCATTGCTGACGGCACTCACTATTGTGATTGGAATGAAAATGATGGGTTCATTGTTAATATCAAGTCTGATTATCTTTCCTGCCATCACTTCTATGCGGATTTTCAAACGGTTTAAAACTGTAATGATCAGTTCAGCAATCGTGTCTGTCATATGCTTTTTTATCGGTCTGGTTATTTCATATATCTATTCGACACCGACAGGTGCCAGTATTGTCATTGTTAATCTGGGTGCTTTGATTTTATTCTCGGTTGTCGGCTTTATTTTGAAAAAAGCAGGTATACACCAAAAAGTGTTTTAAGTTATAAATAAAATACATAAAAATAGTGTCAATTATTGAATTATTGTGCAATGATACAAAAATGATTATTGTGTAAAATAAATAAAAATAATATTTTCTATGGTTAATATATCGAAAAAAATACAGAAAAATGTAAAATGGTTAACAAAAAAATAAAAAACATATTATAAAAACCGCCGACATTTAAATTGGAAATCGGCGATTTTTTTGTAAAAAGTAATTCTATCATCAGAATAAGCAGTTTTACAAATTTTAAAAATTATTGTAAAATTATCATAGTAGATGTGGTAGATGCAGCGGCATTTATCCAAAATTAAATTATTACAGGGGAGTGTTGTTTTTTGAATTCAAAGATCAAATCAAAAATCAAACCATCAAAATGCAGTGCTATTGCTAAAAAAGCGACAGCGGCAGTTCTTTCGGCAGCTGTAATGGCTGCCTCCTTTGCCGGTATGAGCAATATCTTTGCATTGAAAACAGATGCAGCCACAACGACAGATTACGGATTGGCAGAAACATCACAGCAGGGTGTGACCCTCCATTGCTGGAACTGGTCATACAATAACATCAAAAAATATATGAAATATATTGCCGCTGCCGGTTATACTTCTATTCAGACATCACCTGTACAGCAGCCCAAGGATTATTATTGGGAAGGTGTCGCTTACGGTGATGTTGGTATTCCCGATGGTACAGGAGGTTATAACAGTAACTGGTGGAAACTTTATCAGCCGGTTACCTTTTCTATCTGCGACAATGGACATACTTGGTTTGGAACAAAATCAGAATTTAAAGCAATGTGTGCTGAAGCCGAAAAATACAATGTTAAAGTAATTGTTGATATTGTAGCGAACCATATGGGTAATATTCAGGGCTATAAAATCGGTGATGAAAAAACCGTAATGGGCGATATTTCCAAGCAGGTTGGCGAATTTTGGGAGCCGGATATGCTGATTGATCCCACCTATTGGCATATCAGTACATCGTGGACACATTCCAGTGACGGACGTTTTGATGTAACACAGGGAAATATGGGTATGCCCGATCTGAATACAGGTGACAAACGTGTACAGCAGATGGTGCTTAATCTCTTAAAGGAATGTATTGACTGTGGTGCAGACGGGTTCCGTTTTGACGCAGCCAAGCATATTGAAACACCGGCAGATAATCCTGCCTTTGCCAGTGACTTCTGGGATGTTGTTCTTGATGGCGCAAGAGATTACTACAAAAAAGTAAATGGTTATGACGGCGTTTACTTTTACGGTGAAGTGTTAAACCGACTGGATGATACGAAAGCAGAAGCGTATTACCGCAGCAAAATGTCAATCACTGATAACTCTACCAGTGATAACCTTAGAAACAGCGTTATTCATGGAAGTGTGAATGCACTGGCTACTTCCGGTTACTGCGGATACATTGCAGGACAGGGTGATAAGTGTGTTATGTGGGCAGAATCGCACGATACTTATATGGGCGGAGGTTCCTCCTATGATGCTAATGATGCCGACATCAAAAAGACGTGGGCTATCATTGCTTCACGTAAAAACTCCACCGGTCTTTTCTTTGCACGTCCTTATTATTCAAAAGATATTCTGGCAGGTGACGTATCGAAGGCAAGACAGTCTTATGCAACCATACTTGATAATCTTGGCGGTGAACAGACACAGTTGGGCGACGTCGGTTCTCTCACGTGGGCAGATCCTGAAGTAGTGGCAGCCAACAGATTTCGTAATGCCTTTGTTGGTCAAAGTGAAAGATTGGGCAGTTCGGGCAATACTGCTTATAACGTGAGAGGCACAACCGGTATTGTTATTGTCAGAGGAGAAGGTCCCGGTGCTGTTTCACTTAGTGTCGGTATGACAGACGGTACATACACAGATCAGGTATCAGGTGAAAAGTTTACCGTATCAGGCGGAACAATCAAAGGTACCATTAAAAATGAGAATGGTATTGCCGTTATCTATAATCCTACTGTAGATTATGGTAAGGTAACACCACCTCAGCCGACTGTTCTCAAGATTTCTGCAGAAACTGCCGATGGTAAAAATGTATTTACTACCAATACAGTGGATGTTACCATCAAGGCACAGAACGCTTCCAATGTAAGTTATACCACATCCGAAGGTGACAGCGGCATTATCACATCATCCAGCAAAACGATTACGGTGGGTGCTTTCACGGCAACAGACGATACTGTAACAGTAACTATTGATGCAAAGGCAGCAGACGGAACTACAAAGTCAAAATCATACAGCTTTACCAAAAAAGGCAAGAGAGTAGGCTATCCCGCACTTTCAGCAGGCGGTGTTGTTTTTGACAATTCGGAATACAACTGGTCGAAGGTTTACTGCTATGTTTATGATAGTAATAAGAAAAATAATGCAGGCTGGCCCGGTATCGAAATGACCGAAGAAAGCGGTGATTATTGGTCCTATCTTATTCCATCTACACTGACTGGTAATGTTTATGTGATCTTTAATAATGGTTCCGGCGTTCAATATCCGACAGGAGAGGGTCTGAAAATGCTCTCTACCGAGAAAAAATTGTTTGTATCAAAAGAACTTACCGATCTCCCTGAATCAACCAAAACTTTAAGTATCAACTTTACAGCAACACCGGAAAAAGTGGCTCTTGGCAAATCGGTAACGCTCAAAGCTACACCGTCTAATAGTCAAGGTACAGTGAAATATTCCTTTATTGCTTCTGACGGAACTACGATCAAGGCATCAAGCACATCCAATGCTTGTACATGGACACCTACTAAAAAGGGCAAGTTTATTGTAGCAGTAAATGCGGTTGATTCCGAGTCAGATATTACGGCAACAAAAGTAATTACCGTTACTGATCCGGTAAATGATCCTCTTACCAATAAAACAACTGTATCGGCAACAACAGTCACCCTTGGGAAAACCGCTACCTTCAAAGTAACAGCATCTGGCGGTACATCACCGTATAGTTATGGTCTGTATTACAAAAAGACATCAGATACAGCGTGGAAAACAGCGCAGGCATACGGTTCTTCGGCAACAATGAGTTTTAAACCAACTGATGTAGGTACTTATGATGTATGTACTAAAGTAAAAGATAATAAAAACGATATTGCAAAGCAATACTTTACTGTAACTGTCAAGAAGGCATCATTGGTCAACAAAACAACCGTATCGGCAACAACAATCACCCTTGGAAAAACTGCTACTTTTAAAGTAACAGCATCTGGCGGTACATCACCGTACAGCTACGGTTTGTATTACAAAAAGACATCAGATACAGCGTGGAAAACAGCACAGGCATATGGTTCTTCGGCAACAAT
Source organism: uncultured Ruminococcus sp. (assembly GCA_902802985.1). GTDB lineage: Bacteria > Bacillota > Clostridia > Oscillospirales > Acutalibacteraceae > UBA1213. Next base: position 40,505 of record CADCOE010000054.1, on the reverse strand, counting down.
GAGCTTTAAACCAACCGCTGTAGGTACTTATGATGTATGCTCTAAGGTGAAGGATAATAAAGGCAACATTGCTAAACAGTATTTTAAAATTACCGTTAATAAAACGGAACTGGTCAATAAAACGACCGCTTCTTCTGAAAGTATCACACTCGGTAAAACTGCTACTTTTAAAGTAACAGCATCGGGTGGTACATCACCGTACAGCTACGGTCTGTATTACAAAAAGACATCAGATACAACGTGGCAGACAGCACAATCTTATAATTCTACATCCTCAATGACATTTAAACTGACCAAAACGGGTACTTACGACATATGTACCAAAGTAAAGGACAGCAAGGGGAATATTGCTAAGAAGTATTTAACTTTGACTGTCACAAAATAATTGGATTGACCCGACAAAACCTTTCACGCAATGATTGGCGTGGGAGGTTTTGTACATTAAAAGTAAGTGATTACAATTCAGAGGTGTTATCATTGCAATTTAAAATCGACAGCAAAATTCTGGAAGACGACATTTTTACAGTAACTGTGGGAAGTGAGAGCAAAACGCTTCATCACGCTGACCGTCAAGCTGAATTTGAACTGACTCCCGATCAACAATATCATATCAGAATTTCGCAACAGGAAAGCAAAAGCAATCACAGTTTCGGTAAGATCCTTCTCAATCTTCTTACGTTAATATTTCAAGGATTGATGAATATTATTATGATCAACATTGATTCGGATTGGTATAAAAATAAAGGTGTTGTTAAGTTTGAAACCGAATTTGATGTAACACCGTCCAAAACATCGGAATTGATCTTTTCATACACCCGACCGAAATATGATAAATCGATTAATGAATATACAAGACCGATCGTCAATATTAATTGTATTAAAAATCCCAAGGTCAGTTATTCCTGTAATCGAACTGTGTTGACCAACGGTTTGTTTGAATATTCCGTAAGAATGATTTCCATTGATATAACGATCGTTATTTTGATGATAGCAGTTTTGTTGATTGCATTACGAAATACTGTCGCTATTGCGTTGTTGTTATCCGGAGTTGTATTATTTATAGGAATTGTGGTGGGTTTTTTACTCATTATCAGACAAAAAAAGCTGTACAATAAAATATTAAATGGCTTGGAAAAACAGGAGGGAAAATGACAATGTCAAAACAATCTATTTGTGCCTTTACAGCTGCTGTGATATGCTCAATGGTTTTGTGTTCCTGCCGTTTCGAGCCGGCAGAAGAAAACCGTGTGGAAAGCACTAACGAAGGCAGTGTTGCTGTATCGGTGAAAGGAAAAAATGTATCTGAAACACAATCAGCTGAGATGTCATCTCCAATCAGTGAGATTGAGCAGCCAGCGGAAGAAAACAGCCGCTCAGAAAGCAGTTTTGTCTCGTCAAAGAATATATCCGATGTCGATATTACTTCTGAAAGCAATAATTCATCACAAGTGTCGGTGTTGGTATCAGAACCAAACGAACTGTCTGAAGCGTCACAGAATACGCAAAATTTCTCTGATGGTTACTCTGTAGAAGCTATGTATCAGGGCAGCACACTTAATTTAACAGATGAAGACCAAAGACAGTTATTTCAGCGTGCTAGGGAAGTGATAACCAATAACGATTTTTTACTTGATATGTCAGTGCCGGAAAGTCGTTATCGGGAATGGGGCAATAACGGAATGTTGATTGATATTATAATGGATCAACCGATGTCTATGACCGTGTCATCTGAAACACAAGAGGTTTCGGAATTGACTATTGTGATCAACGATGATGCTGCAATGGTGCTTTGCAACAGTTGGGCATATGACCTTCCTGGAGATTATCGATCTGTTTTTGAGGATTATATTGCATCCGTAATAGCTGACGGATAATTTCTGAATTAGTAGGAAAGACATATTGATTAATTGTTCTGTTGTATTGCTTTTTCGGTCATTTACGTTATAATAACTATGTTGTATAACGATAGAATAATCAAATAACAGGAGATGAAAGCACTGTATTATGGTATATAATAATATTCTTGAAGCAATAGGTCATACACCTATGATAAAGCTGAACAGGATCAATAAGCAGGGAAACGCTGATATACTTGTTAAGTTTGAAGGGTTAAATATTGGCGGTTCTGTCAAAATACGCACAGCTTATCATATGATCGTCAATGCAGAAAAAGAAGGTAAAATTAACAAAGATACGATCATTGTTGAACCTACTAGCGGTAATCAGGGAATAGGGCTTGCATTGATAGGGGCAGTCAAGGGATATAAAACCATTATTATTATGCCGGATTCGGTGAGTGAAGAAAGAAGAAAGCTGGTAAAACAATACGGAGCAGCAGTTATACTTATTCACGATGACGGCGATATTGGCAAATGTATACATAAATGTTTGGATACGGCTTTGGAAATGAAAGCAAATGATCCGAGAGTATTTGTTCCCCAGCAGTTTGAAAATAAGAACAATATCTACGCTCATAAATACCACACAGCATTGGAGATACTCGAACAAACTTCCAAAAATATTGATGGTTTTTGTTCCGGTATAGGGACCGGAGGAACTATAACAGGCATTGGGGAAACTCTCAAAAAGCAGTATCCCAACATCGAAATATGGGCGGTTGAACCAGAAAATGCAGCCATTCTTGCCGGAGGAAACGTGGGAACTCATCTTCAAATGGGAATTGGTGACGGCATTATTCCATCCATTTTAAACACGGAGATATACGACCATATTCATATTGTAACGGATGAAGATTCCATCAATACTGCGAAGCAGCTGGCTTCATTGGAAGGAATTATGTGCGGTATTTCCAGTGGAACAAATGTGGCAGCAGCACTCAGGCTTGCAGAAAAGCTTGGTCCTGGGAAGACAGTTGTTACTATTCTTCCTGACACAGCAGAACGGTATTTTTCTACGCCGTTGTTTGACGGTTAACGCAAATCAATTCATTGATACTGCCAATGATACAATGAATGCACATAAAGGAGTCCTCAACAGATGATCAAAATGATTAAGGCGACAGAAAACAATCTTGACGATTTAATGAAACTCCGACTCGAAATGCTGAAAGAGATCAACCATCTTCCGGAAGAATATTCTTTTAGTTCCTTGTTTCTTGATGACAGCCAACAATATTTTATGAGCGGTCAGCATACTACTGTATTGGCAACAGAAGATGGTGCTGCGGTAGGTTGTGCTACTTTATGCTATACAGAAATGTTGCCCACCTTTTCTCATCCAACCGGCAAACGTGCTCATATGATGAACGTTTATACTAAAAAGGAATATCGCTGCCAAGGATTGGCAAAGACAATGCTTTTTATGTTGATAGAACAGGCAAAAGAGATGGGCGTGACAGAAATTACACTGGATGCAACCGAGCAGGGCAGAAGTCTTTATCAAAAATTCGGCTTTACAGAGTCACGGGAAGGAATGGTGTTGGATTTAAAACTGCTCTTGCAAAAAAATATCGACAGAGTCGAAAAATATGGATGTCAAACACACAGTTGCTGCACTTGTCATTAAAAACAAAGTCGACTGTTGGGAAAGAACTTGCCGCTCACGATGCAGATGCTGCAAAATCTGGAAATTAATATGGAAAGTGGAGCAAAGAAATCGGAGCGTAAGAAAAATAATTTTTGATGGATGAACATAATAAATCAGCAATGAATTTGATAGAATAACTGTTTTATATTCAGGGCAAAATAACATCAAAAATACAGGAGGTTTTTTTATGCCCGAAAGAATAGGACGATATACCATTAAAATGTCCAATAATGTCAATATTCATTCCTCAGTGGGGGTTGTAGGTAAAAAAGAGGGAGAAGGACCCTTGGCTCAGTATTTTGACAAAGTGTTCTATGATGATATGCTGGGACAGGACAGTTGGGAAAAGGCAGAGAGTACCCTACAGACGACCGCTGTAGATACTCTGCTCGGAAAGGTACAGTTGTCTGCCGGTGATGTTGACATTATTTTCGCAGGAGACCTGCTCAATCAATGTATTTCATCTACGTTCGGACTCCGAGGACTGGATATTCCTCTTTTTGGTCAGTTTGGTGCTTGTTCGACAATGGCACAAACCTTGGCACTGGGATCAATTTTTGTTGACAGCAGTGCAGCAGGACGGGCAGTAGCGGTTACATCGTCTCATTTTTGTACTGCTGAAAGACAATTTCGTTTGCCGATTGAATACGGAGGTCAGCGAACCCCTACCGCTCAATGGACGGTGACAGGAGCAGGTGCCGCTTTGATAGACAAGGATGACATTGGTCCATATATTCGTAATGTTACGGTCGGTAAGATCAACGATCTGAACATTAAAGATGCCAACAATATGGGAGCGGCTATGGCACCTGCGGCAGCAGATACGATTTTTAATTATTTGAATGACACGCAAACCGATCCAAAGGATTATGATTTGATATTGACGGGTGACCTTGGAAAGGTCGGTTCGGCATTGCTGGAAGATATTCTTCTTCGTGAAGGGATCGATATTACCCAAAACCATAATGACTGTGGATTGATGATTTATGACATTGAAGGACAGGATGTACACGCAGGAGGTTCGGGATGTGGTTGTTGTGCTTCTGTGTTTTGTACGTATATTATGCAGAAACTGAAGCAGTGCGAATTAAAAAACATTCTGTTTATTGCGACAGGTGCCTTGATGTCACCGACATCGTCTCAGCAGGGAGAAAGCATTCCTGGTATTGCACATCTCCTGAACATCTGCTGTAACACAACCAATAATTAACAAAAAGGGCTTACTCAACCAATAGTGGAATGAGAAGCCCTTTTATTTTGGAATACATTGTACTGGATAGATAAAAAAAGTTATTATTTAGTTCCAAAAATTCTATCGCCTGCGTCTCCGAGTCCCGGACAAATATAAGCATTTTCGTTCAGACATCGGTCAAGAGCACCGATATACAGTTCAACATCGGGATGCTTTTTAGTAAATGTTTCGACTCCCTCCGGTGCTGCAATAATACACATACACTTAATATGTTTGCCGCCCTGTGCTTTAATTTCGTTTACAGCGTCCGATAGTGAACCGCCGGTAGCCAGCATCGGATCGACGACAATGATGAGTCTTTCACTGATAAATGGAGGGAGTTTGCAGTAATACGGATGAGGAATGTGTGTTTTTTCGTCACGGTACATACCGATATGTCCTACTTTGGCATTGGGAACCAAAGCCAGAATGCCGCCCACCATACCCAGTCCGGCACGTAAAATCGGAACAATGGCCATTTTTTTGCCGTCGATGACAGGTTGTATGCTGTCTTCAATGGGTGTTTTGATCTCAATTTCCTTCGTTTGTAGGTCGGAAAGAGCTTCGTAGCCCATCAGCATTGCTATTTCTTCCACAAGCTTGCGAAATTCTCCAGTACCGGTGGTTTCCATACGCAGCATTGTAATTTTGTGTTTGATAAGCGGATGATCAATATAGTGAACATTAGACATTGACATTTCTCCTTCTGATGATGATAATTATAATGGATTGTTAGTATTATATCAGACAATTTCAGTATTGTCTATTGCAAAAAATACGACAAAATTCAAAAAATGATATTGACAAATGTACTTAGGTATGTTAAACTATGAAAGGTTAGAGTGGTCTAACCTTTTGGGATGATTTTAAGTTAGATAAATCTAATTTTTTTGTAACGGAGGGGATATTTATGTTGCCATTGACACTTGCTGACCCAGGTCAAGATAACATCATCAAGCGTATCGGAGGAAACCCTGAGGTAAAAAAACATCTGGAAAATCTTGGTTTTGTTGCCGGCGGAAGCGTGAAAATTATTTCTGTCAACGGCGGTAACGTGATTGTTAATGTAAAAGAGGCGAGAGTTGCTATCAGTAAAGAAATGGCTCAAAAAATTATGGTGTAACTTTTTGATTGTATGTTAACATAATCGAATGCAGGAGGAAGAGATAAGTGAGAACATTAAAAGATGTTAAAATCGGTGAAACAGCAAAAGTGGTAAAACTCCACGGAGAAGGAGCTATCAAACGCAGAATTATGGATATGGGTATTACAAAAGGTGTGGAAGTCTATATTCGTAAAGTTGCTCCTTTAGGTGATCCGATCGAAGTAACCGTCAGAGGCTATGAGCTTTCTTTAAGAAAAGCCGATGCGGAAATGATAGAAATAGCTTAAAAAGGAGATTGGAAAATGAGTTTGCGAATTGCACTTGCCGGCAACCCGAATTGCGGTAAAACAACACTGTTTAATGCATTAACGGGTTCTAACCAATTTGTGGGTAACTGGCCCGGTGTTACGGTAGAAAAAAAGGAAGGTAAGCTAAAAAAACATAGTGATGTAGTTATCACAGACCTCCCCGGTATTTATTCTCTCTCACCGTATACGCTGGAAGAAGTAGTTGCCAGAAATTATCTTGTTAGCGAACGACCTGATGCGATACTTAATATTGTTGACGGCACCAACCTGGAAAGAAATCTTTATTTAACTACTCAGCTGACAGAACTGGGAATACCGGTCGTTATTGCTATCAATATGATGGATCTGGTCAAAAAGAACGGTGACAAGATCAATATTAAGGAGCTTTCCAAAAAGTTGGGCTGTCAGATCGTTGAAATTTCAGCACTGAAAGGAACTGGCATTATGGAAGCCGCAGAAGAAGCGATCAAAGCGGCTAAGGAAACCAAGACAGTTCCTGCTCATACTTTCTCGGGTCCTGTTGAACACGCTATTGCCCATATTGAAGAGGCGGCAGTTCACGATCTTCCCGAAGAACAGCAAAGATGGTATGCGATTAAAATTTTTGAGCGTGACGAAAAAATCATTGAACAGCTGGAAATCAAAGAAGACAAAATGAAGCATATCGAAAAAGATATTGCTGCAGCAGAAAAAGAATTGGATGATGATGCAGAAAGCATTATTACTAACGAACGCTATATTTATATTGCAGAAACATTAAAAGGTGTTTATAAGAAAAAAACAGCGGGACAACTCAGTGTCTCAGATAAAATCGACAGAGTGGTTACTAACCGTTGGGCGGCTCTACCAATCTTTGTTGTAATAATGTTTCTTGTATATTCGATTGCCTCTATGCCTATTCCTATGCCGTGGGGCGATTCTCTTGGCACCGTTTTGACTGACTGGGCGAACGATGGTTTGTTTGGCGATGGATGGCATTTGTTTGGTATTGGCACTGATGATTATGACGATGCAATGTCGGAATATGCCGATTCTCATCTTTGGAACAATCAAGAATTCGTTACATTAGTTGACACAGCAGTCGGCAGAAATGTTACGGGAGCCGATGAGATCCAAGACACGATGGAAGATAAGGATTACGGCGGCTTTGAAGAGGCGTTTGGTTCCTATGCTACTGCAGTGGATGAAGATATTGCCGAGTCGACCGATGTATATGTTAAAGCACTTCAGGCTAAGAAAATCGAAACAGCAGATTTTGAGGATGCTGTCAAAGCGGAAGAGGAGCCGTTTAATGCAATGTTTGAGGATGTGTTTGGCGATGACGCTGAAGACGCTGACAATATTCCTGATCCATCGGAGTATGGCATATGGATCCCCGGTATTTCCGGATTGATGGATCAATGGCTGACTGATATTAACTGTGCCGAATGGCTGCATTCCCTCATTATTGATGGTATCATCGGTGGTGTAGGCGCTGTGCTGGGATTTGTGCCACAGATGCTGCTCCTGTTTATTATGCTGGCTATTCTTGAAAGCTGCGGTTATATGGCTCGTGTCGCATTCATTATGGACAGAATTTTCAGAAAGTTCGGTCTTTCCGGTAAATCCTTTATTCCGATGCTGATCGGTACAGGATGCGGTGTTCCGGGTATTATGGCGTCAAGAACTATTGAAAATGACCGTGACCGTAAAATGACCATTATGACAACGACATTTATTCCCTGCGGAGCAAAACTTCCGATCATTACAATGATTTCCGTAGCACTGTTCGGCGGCTCACCGCTGATTATGACGAGTGCTTATTTCCTCGGAGCTATTTCTATCGTTTTGTCAGGTATTATGCTGAAGAAAACAAAGATGTTTGCAGGGGATCCGGCTCCGTTTGTAATGGAACTTCCGGCTTATCATCTTCCTACCGTCAGCAATGTTCTTCGCTCTATGTGGGAGCGTGGCTGGTCATTTATCAAAAAAGCAGGTACGATCATTCTTCTGTCATCCATTATTATTTGGGCAGGTTCTGTGTTTGGCTGGACAGACGGTGTGTTTGGTTTTAACGCTGACCTCGAGTTGGCAGATAGTGTTCTCGGAAAAATCGGCGAAGCTGTTATGTGGATATTTGCACCGCTCGGTTTTGGTAACGCACAGGCTGCGATAGCTACCATAATGGGTCTTGTAGCAAAAGAAGAAGTAGTGGGTGTTTTTGGTGTACTTGATTTTAAAGGATTGGCACCTTTGGCAGGCTATTCCTTCCTTGTATTCAACCTTCTTTGTGCTCCTTGTTTTGCGGCAATCGGTGCCATCAGAAGAGAAATGAACAGTGCAAAATGGACCTGGTTTGCTATTGGCTATCAGTGTGCCTTTGCTTATGCCGTATCGCTCATTATTTATCAGATTGGTTCCGCGTTTTCAGGCGAGCTTGCTGGTGAATATGCAGCAGGACATATTATTGGTCTTATCTTTGCTATTGCCGTGATCGGATTGATGGGTTATATGTTGTTTAGACCATATAAAGAGTCCAATACACTTGCTTACAACGGTACGAAAAAGAAAAAAGCAAAAACGTAATCAGAGAAAAAAGGAGGACTTTACAATGATAGAATGGATAGAGGCTAATCTCCCAACGATTTTAGTAAGTGCTGTTCTTTTGATGGTTATTTCGTTGATTATTTACGGAATGGTAAAAGATAAAAAGAAAGGCAAGTCCTCCTGCGGCGGCAGCTGCAGCGGATGTGCGGGTTGTGCAATGCACGATTCGTGCCATAAGCAGTAACGCTTGATAAAGTAAAAGACACATTATGCGTATGGATAAGGGTTATCGCATAATGTGTCTTTTGTTAATGCTATTTTTATTCGGTTGATATGTCGGTTCGTTTATCGGCATATTCAAAGCCTTTGTACTTAAAGTAATGCTCACGGGTTATTTCCTTATATTTTTTGCTGATCGGAATTTTTGTTCCGTTGCAAATCAACAGGAAGTCTGTGTCCATTTTTACAATCGAACCCAAATTGACAATATAGCTCTTATGGCATCGGATAAAGCAGGGAGCCAAATGATTTTCCACACAGTCCAGTTTATCATAAACAGTGTAAGTATCGTTATTGATATGATAAATGAGTGTACGTTTAAAGCTTTCTATGTATAAAATACTGTTTACAGATACAGTGATATTTCCCATGGAAGTTTTGATGGTAACCTGTTGTTGTTTTTGGTTGACTTCCAGAAAGATACGGTGAATAGCAGAAATCAGTATGGTGGGATCAACAGGCTTGATGATTAGACCAGAGGGAGAAACGTTGTCAAATATCATTTGAGAATAGCGTTTTTCATAGCCCGAGATAAAAACGATTTTTGTTTCGGGGTTAAGAGATTGTATGTGGGCAGCCAATGTAATGCCATTGAAAGAGTTAAGAGCAATATCCATCAGAACCAAATGGGGAGCAGATAGTGCATTTTCGATCATTTCGTCAATGAGCTGATGGGGATTTTCATAAATACTAACCAATAGATCAGGCAGATGACATTTTTCTTCAATCAGTCGTTTGATAGAAGAAGCGGCCAAGAGGTTTTCATCGCAAATACAAATGTTCATCACCATCAGCATCCTCTCATCACTTTTGTATCTATGATACCATAAAAAGCGGAAAAAGTAAACAAATAAGATAAAAGTTACCATCGTATTTTGTAGAAAGAAATAGTATAAAGTAGATATACTTTACGTGTTTTATGCAATGAGCAATGAACATTGATTTGCAATTTATAATAAAATAGTATATAATCAAAAAAAGCTTTAGTAAATGGAGACGTGAAACTATGGAACACAAGATAGGACAGAGAATTAATAATATTATTGATTTACTTGCCGATGATTATAAAAAAGATTTTGGGGATAATGCCGAACTTTCCTTTCAATATCCCGATAAAGAACAGATCGTTGAAATATTGATGCAGCTGCGAAAGGTCATTTTCCCGGAATATTTCAAAAGCAATTCGTACAGGGTTTATACCATAAAAAATCATATCTCAATGTTGATAGAGGACATTGTTTTTAACCTGACGAAACAAATATCATCTGTATTAAAGTATGATGAAGAAAATAAGCTGTTGAATGATGCACAAATTGCTCAAAAAGCAGAAAATATTACTTTTAAATTTCTGGAACAGCTGCCAAGAATAAGGGAGTATATTAACACGGATGTGGAAGCAGCATATAACGGCGATCCGGCAGCCTATAATACGGATGAAATTATTTTCTCCTATCCGGGACTGTATGCTATACTCGTCAATCGCATTGCCCACGAACTGTATTGTTTGAAGGTGCCGATCATTCCCAGAATGATGACAGAACACGCCCATAGCTGTACAGGAATTGATATTCATCCTGGTGCTCAGATCGGAAAATATTTCTTTATTGATCACGGAACCGGTATTGTGATCGGTGAAACCACGGTGATCGGCAACAATGTTAAAATTTATCAAGGTGTTACTCTGGGCGCACTTTCAACAAGGGGTGGTCAGAAGCTGAAAAATAAGAAACGTCATCCGACTATACACGATAATGTTACTATTTATTCAGGAGCAACTATTCTCGGTGGAGATACCGTTGTCGGTAAAGATGTTGTGGTAGGAGGCAATGCGTTTATTACTACTTCTATTTCGGAAGGGGCAAGAGTAAGCATTAAAAATCAAGAACTTTCCTATAATTATAAGTACAAGAAAACCGAAAAAGTAAAATGTTCTGAGCTTGAACAGGATGAAAATTGGTATTATATCATATAGGTGGTAGAAAAGATTAACGTCCGAAAGGTGACAAAATGCAGAAAAATAATGAAATAGTACAGCTTTTGATACAGTATCTGCCGTTTTGGGATCAACTAACTGTCACGCAACAGAATAAGCTGTGTACAGGCAGCAGTATTAATCAATATAAAAAGCGGTCAAATATTCATGGCGGTGATGAAACGTGCAGGGGATTGATGATCGTTCTGAGCGGCACACTGAGATCCTATTTGATTGCGGAAAATGGCAGAGAACTGACGTTGACGCGATTTGAAAAAGGAGAAATATGTGTTTTTGCCGCATCGTGTGTTATTGCGTCTATGGGACTCAACGTGGTGATCGATGCCGAAAAAGTGGCTGACATATTGATCATTTCGGGTAATGCGTACTCCGATATTGCTAAAGAAAATACAGAAGCCCGTGATTATATATTCAATATTGCTGTCAGGAGTTTATCTTCGGCAGTGTTAGCAATGCAGCAAACCATTGCTGTGAGTTTGGATAAACGTATAGCAATTTTTTTGTGCGAAGAAATGGCAAAAACAAACAGTACCACTATCTATCTTACTCACGAACAACTTGCCGGATATATCAGTTCCGCACGAGAGGCAGTGACCAGAGTATTGAAAAAATTTTCACGGGAAGGAATAGTGGAACTGCTTAGAGGTGGTATTAAAGTTCTGTGTAAAGATCGTTTGCAGCAGATCGCAGATAGCGGATAGATTGAACAAAATATATGACCATCTAACTAATACGAAAAAATAATAATACAATCATATATTTGTTACTGTTTGGTATCAAAATGTCATAAAAGTGTTATCAAAGTGTTCGATATTCATTACAAATATGTCAATCTTTTCAAGGAAGGTTGACATATTTTTTTGTTTGTGTTAATAATAAAACTTGGAAAAACTAATCATAGCAGTATACGGTGGCAGATCAGAAGCTTGCCAGTGCCAAAGGTAGAGTGTGTTATTTTGGTTTGGCTGTTATGCTGTAATCGGTATATTGCCAATCAAACTCACAGGAGGTAAGAATATTGACAAAACAAAGGATGTTGACAAGATTTTCAACTGTATTGATGTGTGTTGTAATGATGTTTGCTTTTGGAGTCAATGTCAATGCAGCCACCAAGCCGCTGACAGAAATTACTTCAACTGTTTTTAATAAGTCTGTTGTAAGCTCCAATGAAGTGTATTTAGGGGAAAGTGTCACTATTTTCGCAAAAACATCGATGCTGAACGCCCAAAAATGCAAATATGCCTATCTTGCCAAATATGAAAATACAACCTGGACAACAATGGCGGATAAAACGACGGTCAATACTTGCACGTGGACACCGAAATCTGTCGGCAAGTATACTGTGTGTGTTAAGGTTTATTCATCGCTGAATATTATCTATAAAAAGTTTATGACAGTCAATGTGCTGCCCAAGTTGGAAAATGAGTCTGTTATTGGAGCATCCTATATCAATGAGGGTGGCAGTGTAGCAATGTCGGCTTGTGCCAAGGGAGGAAAACCATCTTATCAGTATGCGTTTTATTCTAAAAAAGAGGACGCTTCTGATTGGAACGTTCTGTCAAAATACAGCTCTGTCGATACAATGTCGTGGATGCCGTCAGAAGCAGGTGTGTATGATGTATGCATCAAAGTGAAGGATAGTAAAGAGGAAGTGAGCAAAAAGTATTTTAAACTCAATGTGGTTCGTCCGAGCGTAACACCTGCCGAGTATACACTGATCGTCAGCGCTCCGATGTCAGCACCTTATCAGTGGGATTGTGAATTGGAAGATGAGGATATTCTCTCTGTATCGGAACCGACAGTAGTAGGAGAATGTGATGTACTGCACGCTTCAGTAGCGTTGGAATATCGTATTAAGACTCTCCGTGCCGGTATGACATCGATGACACTGACATATCATTCTTACAGCGGCAACAACTATGCGGTCAAGTATCAGATAACAGTTGACCGCAGCCTTAATGCAGAAGTAGTTTCTTCTGATGGAGAATATTTTACTGACAACATTCCCGAGCCCAAAAGAGTAACCAAGGAATTTTCAGTTACAGTCGAAAATAAAGATGATGAGAGCAGATGGAGCTGTATCGTTACAGACCCTAATGTAACAGAGGTGATTTCCACCGAAACACTTGATGAAGCAGCTAGATATACTTATAGTGTACTGCGTCCGGGACGCACAGCAATCAATCTTCTGTGCAAATCAAGATCGGGAACGGTTACAGATTATTATTTGGTTTACAACCTATTGATTGATGAAGATTTGAATATAACAGTAGAAAGTAGTGATGGATATTATATTGAAGAATCCGACTTGCCGCCGTTTGTCTATTATTGACAGCAGGAGATAATAGACAGATTAAAGTGAATTTTGTCGAGACAGTTAAATAAATTAAATTATTGTGAAAGATTTTTTGCGGAATTATTCAAATTGCAGGGTGAAAAATCTTACAAAAGCCCTTATATGTCGTAAAAATTCTCTTTTTTGCATTACTTATTGTCAAATATTGCATTTTGTCGTCATAAAAATCGCTTGATTATTTCCGATTTGTCTTGACAAAAAATACTATTGGAAGTACAATAGACGTATATTGAAAAACGAAGAATGTTTTCGTTTTTCATAATAATATATAGGAGGCTATCATCAGATGTCAACTAAAGCGTATTATCCTATATCAGAAATAGGAAAAGGAAAAGTTGGTTTTTCAAAAACACGTTCCATCATTGAAGGAGCTTTCTACGGCAATAACGTTGTAGAAGTAGGTTCGCTTGCTGAGGCTTATAACCTCGCTAAAAAATCACCGGGTACTGTGGTTACAGATATGCCCATCTACAAAAGTGAAGAAGTAGGACTTCCTGCTGATGCAAAGGTTCTTCTCTTTAATGACGGCGCAGTAACAGGCAGATATGCTGCCGCAAGACGCATTAAGGGTGAACCTGGCGTTGACGATGCGAAACTCGATAAGGTTGTAATGGATGCTGTTTATAAGACACGCTTCAAGAAACTCTATCATGCAACCGCTTATATCGGTCTTGATCCTGAATTTATGGTAAAAGCTCATCTTCTTATTCCCGAGGGTGAAGAGGTGTTGATGTATAACTGGCTGCTTAACTTCCAGTATATCAACGATACTTATGCAAAGATGTATGAAAGTTCTGCTCCAGTGGGAAACGGCAATGAGCCTGATATTTACATCTTCTCCGATCCGCAGTGGACCCCAACACCATCACCTGATGTCGACTACAGTTGTCTGAGTGACGATCTTACCTGTTGCTACTTCGATACAGAGCAGAACTGTGCTGCTATCCTTGGTATGAAATACTTCGGTGAACATAAAAAGGGTACCTTGACCATCGCTTGGGCAATCGCTAACCGTAATGGTTATGCATCCTGTCACGGCGGTCAGAAGGAATATACACTTTCTGATGGCAGTAAATATGTTGCTTCCGTATTCGGTCTTTCCGGATCCGGTAAATCTACTCTTACACACGCTAAGCACGATGGCAAATATCCGAATATTACTGTTCTTCACGATGATGCATTTATTATCAATTCCGATACTTGTGCATCCATCGCACTTGAGCCGTCCTACTTTGATAAAACAGCTGACTATCCTACAGGCTGTGCTGATAATAAATATCTTCTCAGTGTTCAGAACTGCTCCTGTACTAAGGACATCGAGGGTAAGATTCAGCTTGTAACAGAAGACATCAGAAATGGTAACGGACGTGCTATTAAATCTAAACTTTGGTCTCCGAACCGTGTTGACAAGATCAGTTCACCGGTCAATTCTATTATCTGGATTATGAAGGATCCCACCATTCCGCCTTGCCTCAAGCTGGAGGGTGCTGCTCTTGCTTCGGTTATGGGTGCTACACTTGCTACTAAAACATCGTCTGCTGAGCGTGTAAAGGCAGGTACGGACATGAATGCCCTCCGTATCGTTCCTTATGCTAACCCTTTTAGAACTTATCCGTTGGTTAATGACTATGAGAAGTTTAAGAAGCTGGTTGCAGAAAAGAATGTTGCCTGCTATATTGTTAACACAGGTGACTTTATGGGCAAAAAGGTTCAGAAAGAGGATACACTCGGTATTCTCGAGGCGATCGTTGAGGGTACAGCGAAGTTTGAAAAATGGGGACCGTTTGATGATGTTGAAATTCTCAACTGGGACGGCTTTACACCTGACCTTAACGATCCTGAGTATAGAGCAGCTCTCAAGAATGCAATGGAAAATCGTGTTAATGCAATCAAGGGATTTGCAGAAAATAAGGGTGGTTATGATAAGCTCCCCGATGAAGCATTGGAAGCAGTTCAGAAGCTTGTTGATGCTCTGTAATTGGTAAAAATCAATATGTTTGGTAAGTCAAAAAGATACGTGTCTTTTGTTTGATCGAACGATAAAACTGCTCCTCAAAGTAATTTGAGGAGCAGTTTTATTAGGACAGAACGAATTGATTTTCGTGGATATTGCTTGAAATTTCTACATGATGTAGTATAATTGTTTTATAACAAAAATGGAAAAGGAAAGGACAGCTATTCAATGAAAACAAGCGATTTTTATTATAACTTGCCAGAGGAGCTGATTGCACAAATACCTGTCGAGCCTCGAGATAGTTCCCGTATGCTTGTGATGAACAGACAGACCGGTGAACTTCAGCATCAACATTTTTACGATATACTTGATTTTCTCAATAAGGACGATTGCCTGATATTGAATGATTCCAGAGTATTGCCGGCTCGTATATATGGCATCAAGGAGAAAACCGGTGCCAATGTGGAATTTTTGCTGCTTCGCCATATCGAAAGTAAGCGTTGGGAAGCACTGGCAAGACCGGGAAAAAAAGCAAGACTGGGCGCACAATTTATCTTTGGTGAAGGATTGATGATGGGAACTGTTGTGGATGTTTTGCCAGATGGTAACCGTATTATTGATTTTTCCTGTGACGGTAATTTTTACGAAACACTCGACAAGCTTGGTCAAATGCCCTTGCCGCCCTATATTCACGAAAAGCTGAAGGATAAGGAACGTTATCAGACAGTGTATAGCCGTGAACTTGGTTCTGCAGCGGCTCCTACGGCGGGACTGCATTTCACAAAAGAGCTTTTACAGAAAGCCGAAGAAAAAGGAGTCAAAATAGGATATGTTACACTTCATGTAGGACTGGGAACATTTCGTCCCGTTAAGGTGGATGATGTTACCAATCACCATATGCATTCCGAACATTATGAGCTACCGCGGCAAACTGCCGATTTGATCAATGAAACCAAACAAAATGGTGGCAGAGTGATTTCAGTAGGTACCACAAGCTGTCGTACTCTTGAGTCGGTTGCTCAAAAAGAAGGCTGTGTTAAGGCAAGCGAGGGCTGGACAGATATATTTATTTATCCTGGGTTTCAGTTCAAAGTGCTTGATGGACTCATTACCAATTTTCATCTGCCAGAAAGTACATTGATTATGCTGGTTTCTGCCTTTGCAGGGTATGACAATGTGATGAATGCCTATCGAACGGCGGTTGCCGAAAAATACAGATTTTTTAGCTTTGGTGATGCAATGTTTATAGGGTGATGAAGGTGGTTGGAATGAAACAAAAAAATAAAGCAATTCTCTACATCATTTTATCGGCTTTCTTTTTTGCCTTTATGAATTTATTTGTAAGACTATCGGGAGATTTGCCGTCGTTTCAAAAATGCTTTTTCCGCAATTTTATGGCGATATTTTTTGCATTGGCGGTAATTTTAAAAAATAAGGAAAGTTTTCGATGGAAAAAGGGCAATCTTAAATTTTTGCTTTTGCGTTCTTCATTTGGTACATTAGGAATTATTTGTAATTTTTATGCTATAGATCATATTCCTTTGGCAGATGCTTCTATCCTCAACAAAATGTCGCCGTTCTTTGTCATCATCTTTTCATTGATTTTCCTAAAGGAACGGTTGACTTTTTTACAGGGTTCTGCTGTGTTTATTGCTTTTATCGGAGCATTGTTTATCATTAAGCCGTCATTTCAAAATGTTGATTTATTCCCCTCTGCTATCGGTTTGATAGGAGGAATGTGTGCAGGCGTTGCTTACACTGTTGTTCGTGTGCTGGGAAACCGAAAGGAAAATGGTTCGGTAATCGTTTTGTTTTTCTCGGTATTTTCGTGTCTTGTG
This sequence comes from uncultured Ruminococcus sp., assembly GCA_902802985.1. Lineage (GTDB taxonomy): Bacteria > Bacillota > Clostridia > Oscillospirales > Acutalibacteraceae > UBA1213. The sequence goes on along the minus strand of CADCOE010000054.1, from coordinate 23,369 downwards.
ACCTTGCCATATCTCATTATTGATTTTCATTCGATGGAATGGTGGCAGTTGTTGATGTTGTTGGGAGCAGGTGCTTCAGCAGCAGGGGGACAGTTTACCATTACAGCAGCCTATTGCTATGCACCGGCCAGAGAGATTTCAGTGTATGATTACTCTCAAATTATTTTTGCGACATTGCTGGGTGTTGTTTTCCTTGCGGAAATGCCTGATATGTACAGTTTCGTCGGATACGTGGTGATATTCTCAATGTCACTGTTGATGTTTCTGTATAATAATAACAAATGGTTTTTCAAAAACAGAGGACAGGCTCATGCATTATCCAAAAAGAAGTGATCAACAATCAAATTAAAAGAAACTGTGTTGGATGCAGTTTCTTTTTTTGTCATTATGCATAGATATAATAAGCGATTTTTATTAGTTTTTTTGTTTCATCATTCTTTTTAAGAAATAAAAAGAATGGTAATTGTATTAAACTATAATAGAGGATAGTGTGCATATTCCATAAAAAATCAGAGAAAGAAGGTCTTAATATGGCAAATCTAAAAACCGGAATGAGAAAAGCGACATCATTATTGATGTCAGCATTGCTGTCTCTTTCGGTGTTTTCTGTTGCAGCAACGCTGGATGTCAATGCGGTATCCTATTCAGAAATGTCCGCACTCGACCAATATGCATACAGCGGAAACGATTTGGGAGCCGTTTACACTAAGGCATCCACCACCTTTAAAGTATGGGCACCAACGGCTTCCGCTGTCAAAATCAAGCGATACACAACAGGAAGCGACAGTGAATCGGGAGCCTCTGTCATCGAAACCAAAGATATGATAAAAGGTTCTCAGGGTATATGGTCCATCACTATATCGGGTGACCTGAAAAATACCTATTATACTTATCTTGTGACGGTCAATGGTACCACAAAAGAAACTGTAGATATTTATGCACGTTCTACAGGTGTCAACGGCAAACGTGGTATGGTCATTGACCTTGACGAGACAGACCCTGCGGGATGGGAAAACGACAAACGAGTGGAGTGTCCCAATCAAACAGATGCTATCATCTGGGAGGCACATGTGCGTGACTTCTCTTCTTCATCAGACTCCGGTATGAAAAACAAAGGTAAATATCTTGCCTTTACGGAAACAGGCACTACCGTTAACGGCAATGGCGTTAATCCCACGGGTGTAGATTACCTCGCAGACCTTGGTGTTACACACGTCCATCTTCTGCCTGTTTATGACTACGGAAGCGTAGATGAAACCAAGCTTGATACAGATCAGTTTAACTGGGGTTATGACCCGATGAACTATAATACTCCCGAGGGTTCTTATTCTACAGACCCTTATCATGGTGATGTAAGAGTTAACGAGTTCAAGCAGATGGTGCAGTCTTTGCATAAAAAAAATATCGGTGTTGTTATGGACGTAGTATACAACCATACATACGCAGGTTCCTCGGGAATTAACGACTGGTTTGACTATACGGTACCAGGTTACTATTATCGTCAGACGGAGAAGGGGACCCTTTCCAATGCATCAGGATGCGGTAACGAAACAGCCAGTGACCGTGCGATGTATCAGAAATATATGATCGACTCGATCGTATATTGGGCAACAGAATATCATCTGGACGGTTTCCGATTTGACTTGATGGGTATACACGATGTTGATACGATGAATAAAATTCGTGCTGCATTGGATGAAATTGATCCTGATATTCTGATGTACGGCGAACCGTGGACGGCAGAAGCCACTACTTGTCCCAAACCGACAGCAGTACAAGGCAATATGTCAATGGTATCGGAAGAAATAGCAGCCTTCAATGATAAAGTACGTGATGCTATCAAGGGAAGTTGCTTTAATGCTGCTGACAAAGGTTTTATTCAGGGGGCAGCAGGCTATGAAACCGCTTTAAAGGGCGGTATACAGGCAAACTCGACCAGTATGTCGGGAACGGGCAAATGGTCCAAACAACCTTCACAAACCGTTACTTATACTTCTGCACACGATAACTATACCCTCTATGATAAGCTTGTGAAGTCTGTTAAGGGTGGTTCCGGTTATGGCAACCGTTATGATGATCTGGTTGAAATGAATAAAATGGCAGGCGGTATTATTCTTACCTCTCAGGGTATGTCTTTCTTCCAGGCCGGTGAAGAGTTTGCAAGAACCAAAGGCGGCGATGATAACAGCTATAAATCTGCAACGTCAGTTAACCAGCTTAAATGGCAAAATACAGTTACCTATTCTGATGTCAGTTCTTATTATAAGGGTTTGATCGAAATCAGAAAAGCATATTCCCCCTTCAGAGATCCGACCAATACCAGTAATGATACCATTTATTTCTCGTGGGGTGCAAATTGTCCTGACGGTGTCGTTGCTTTCACAATGTACAACAAGCTCAATGCAAGCAATGAATGGAATTTTGCAGCTGTTCTGCATAATGCCAACAGTTCTGCCAAAACGGTTACATTGATGACCTATGATGGTCAGACACTGCCGTCTCAGTGGGTTATTGTTGCCAACGGCAAACAAGCAGGTACGACTTCTTTGGGTACCACAGGTAGTACAGTTACTGTGCCGGCACGTTCTACTATGGTGTTGATTGATAAGACAAGCTTTGATAACACCGATATTTCCAAAAAATGTACGGTCACCGTCAATCATATTATCAAATCAACCGGGAAGACCTATCAGACAGAAACACTCAAGGGTGATGAAGGTGCCTCTTACAGCACTTCACCGCTTGTTGCTCTGCTGAATGAGGGTTATACTGTATCTTCTACATCCGGTCCCACAAAAGGCACCTATTCCAAGAGTGGTGCAACTGTCAATTACTATTATGAAATTGATAATACCAAATACGGAACTGTCATCGTGAACTATGTAGATGCTGCAAGCAATTCCAAGATTGCCGAAAGTGATACCTATACCGGATTGATAGGTTCATCGTATTCCTATTCTCCCAAAACAGTGAAGGGGTATGAATGTGACTTGTCGCTGACCACCAATGCCAGCGGTAAATTCGCCAGCAGTACCATTACAGTAACGTTCAAATATAATGCTGTAGAGGAGCAGGGACTCATCATTCATTATTATAACTCCAGCAGTTGGTCACAGGTAGCAATGTACGTATATACCGAAAATGGTTCGACAGCTAAAGAGTATGCAGGCAAATGGCCGGGTACATTAATGAAGGATGATGGTAATAACTGGTACAGTGGTACTGTTGATTCAGCAGAAAGTGCATTGTTTATCGCCAATAATAATAACGGTGGTTCACAGGATCCGACAGGTACGGGAAGTAAAGGTTATTCTGTCAGCGGTGAAGCGTGGGTCAAGGGCGGCAAGGTATATCCTACCGGTAAAGTAGTAGTGAATTATACCGATGAAAGCGGCAAGGTGTTGGCATCCGAAACATTGAAGGGAATGGCAGATGGTACTAATACATACACTACTTCAGCTAAGAGTTTTGACGGATACGAACTGAAAACAACTCCGACCAATGCTACAGGCAAGTATACTTCTGCTACCATTACCGTCAACTATGTATATAAGAGCAAAGTGGATCCGATTGAAGCACTCAAAAACACATCATCAGTATCAAAAACCGCTATCAAGCTGGGAGAAACTGTGACAGTCAATGCTTCTGCCACAGGCGGTACATCACCTTACACTTACACTATAATGTATAAGAAAGCAAGCAGCGACTCTTGGGTAACGGTACAAAACAAACAAAGTACGGCAACCATCAGTGTGAAGCCGACATTAGCAACAAATTATACTATCCGTGTGACAGTATATGATGCTAAAGGCAAGAATGAAAACAAAGATTTTAATGTTGCTGTCAGCAAAGATGATATTGCACTTACCAATAATTCCAAAATTTCCTCTAATTCTGTCAAGTTAGGTGATACCGTTAAAATTACAGCAGCAGCATCGGGAGGAACCAGTCCGTACACTTATGCCGCTTATTACAAAAAGAGTTCTTCTGCCAAATGGACAAGAATAAGAGATTATGCTTCGAGTGCAACGATGACAGTAAAACCCGCAGTGGCGACCTCTTATGATATTCGTGTCAAGGTCAAGGATAAATCAAATAAAGTAGTGAATAAAGACTTTGTTGTCAAGGTGTCAAAAAAGGACGAAGCACTTTCTGTCAGTGTGAAATCCAGTGCAACTTCCGTTAAAAAAGGAACCGGTGTTGTTGTGACCGCCACTGCATCGGGCGGTACGGGAAGCTATCGGTATGAAATCGAGTATCTCCGACTCGGTTCTTCCGATTGGACAACAGCGATGCCTCTCAATACAAGAAATTATAAGACGATTACATTTTCAACAGCGGGAACCTACAGTGTAAAGGTTAGTGTTGTGGATTCATCGGGAAAAAATGCGTATCAATATACGACTATTAAAGTTTCCTAAAAGTAAATCTTGATTTCTTTGTGAATTTCAGTGTTTTCTACAACAGACTCACATTTTTTATGTGGGTCTATTGTTTTTTTGATTTTTATGCTATAATAAGAAAAATTATCCTAATGGAGGCAAAAATGAAACTATTAATCGATGCAGACGGTTGCCCAGTGGTCAATATTGCTGTGAAAATTGGTGGAAAACATCGTCTGCAATGTGTTATTGTATGTGATACATCGCATATTTTTCAGAATGATTATGCTGAAATTATCACCGTTTCCAAGGGAACGGACAGCGTGGATTTTACACTTGTCAATATGGTAGAAAGCGGAGATATTGTTATTACACAAGATTATGGTCTTGCGGCAATGTGTCTTGTCAGAAAGGCAGTAGTGATCAATCAAAACGGGATGTCTTATAACAGCGGCAATATAGATTTGTTACTCCATTCCCGATACATTATCAGAAAAATTTGCCGTTCGGGAGGTAGGGTGAAAGGACCCTCAAAAAGAACGGTTGAACAAGATAAAGCCTTTGAAATGAAACTACAGGAGCTTTTATGCCATTGTCAGCAGGATGTATTTTTATAAAATGCTATTGAAAAGGAAGAAAAAGTTTGGTAATATCTCTAATAGATTATTATGTTGATATATAGTGTTCTATGACAATCATCGCATACAATTTTTCCGGGTTACATAGTAAAATCTTATCGTTCCGGTCAAAACTGTGTGTTTTTTGGCAAAGAAAAAATGATTTATTGTGTTATTTGATTGAGTAGGATCACTATAAAATGAAGGAGTGAACATTTTTTGAATCCTTGGTTCTTGGAAGCGGTTATTATTTTACTTGTAATGTGCTCAGCCTTTTTTTCATCGACTGAAACGGCATATTCTTCTGTCAGCAAAATCAGACTGAAAAACTATGCTGATAACGGAAATAAAAAAGCAAAAAAAGCTTATTATATCTGTGAACATTATGACAAAGCATTGTCTACTATTCTTGTTGGCAACAATATCGTGAACATAGCAGCATCTTCATTAGCTACGCTGCTGTTTGTATCATTTTTGGGTGATGCTTCGGGAACGCTGGTCAGTACCATTGTTTTAACAGTTGTGGTTTTGATTTTTGGAGAGGTAATGCCCAAGAACATTGCGAAAGAAAATAGTGAAAGCTTTTGTATGCGTTCGGCAGCAGTACTATATATATTAATGATAGTGATGTCTCCTGTGACTTATCTTTTATTGTGTATTAATCGTTTGGTTAAAAAAATTGCTGGTAAAAACAGTCACAAAGAACCAACTGTAACCGAAGATGAACTGAAATATATCGTTGAAAGTATTGAGGAAGAGGGAGTTCTGGAAGAACAGGAGAGTGAACTTGTACAATCCGCACTTGAGTTTGATGAAAAAACCGCTTATGATATTTTAACGCCTCGTGTAGATATGATAGCACTTGATATCGATGATGAGCCCTTCAAAATCAAAGAGATCATTTTAAAAGAACGTTATTCCCGTATTCCTGTTTACAAACAAAATATTGACAATATTATTGGTGTGTTGCATACCAGAGATTATCTTGAAAAAATGCCGCAGAACAAATATCCTGATATACGTGAACTGATACAGCCAGCTTATTTTATCTATCGCTCTAAAAAACTGTCATCGTTGTTGGCAGATTTTAAATATAAGCGGCTGCATATGGCGATTGTTACAGATGATTACGGAGGGACACTCGGTATTGTGACAATGGAAGATTTGCTTGAGCAGCTGGTAGGGGATATATGGGATGAGGATGAAGAAGTAGAAAATAAATTTACAAAGCTGGAAAAAAATAAGTATAAAATTAGTGGGGATATGAACATCAATGATATGTTGGAATTGATTGAAAAAGATAGCGGTTATATTGATACGGATAGTAAATCCGTTGGCGGTTGGGTCATTGAGCAGATAGGTGATATTCCAAAAAATGGAATGTTCTTTGAATATAATGATTTCAAAATAATTGTAACCGATGTGGAAGATCAAAGAGTGAATTCCATTATAATGATTGATAAAACAAAGGGTGAAGAAGATGTTAAGGAAACATCATCATCGAGGTAAATCTCAACTATCGCAGCCAACGCAGTGTTTGCTGACGACTATATCTATCTTTTTGTATCTATGCCTGTCGTATTTAATATTTACAGATTGTTTTTTTGGAATTACATTCAGTGATTTGAAATACCGCCTAGGATTGAGTGATTTTTCTCTTACAGCTTATAACAGTCCCTTTTCCATTCATTTTATTGATGTGGGTCACGGGGATAGCATTCTTGTCCGTTGTGGAGAAAATACAGCCTTAATTGATACAGGAAAAGCATCTCTCGGAAATGCAACCCGAAAATACTTGCAGCGGTGTGAAGTGAAAAGAATCAATTTGTTAATAGTAACCCATACCGATAGTGATCATATAGGCGATTTTTCGTCAATAGCGGATTATTTTCCGATCGACAATGTGTTTTTGAGTCAATACAATATACGTTCTTCTTCAGAGCAAACCGAAACGGAACGTATGATGTACGCTAAAATAAAGGAACATCATATTAAAGTAATAGAAACCGGAATCAATAATTATTCTCTTGGAGATGTTGTGTTTCAAATTCTTTCGCCCGGCAGAGATTATCAAAATAAAAATGATAATTCGTTAGTTGTGAGAATACTGTATAAAAACACATCATTTTTATTGATGGCAGATGCAGGACAAGGAGCAGAAAATGATTTAATCAATTCAGGGAAAACAATAACTTCAGATGTACTCAAAGTTTCTCACCATGGCAGTAAAACAGCAACGAGTCAAGCTTTTATTAATAAAGTTGCACCAAAGACAGCCATAGTTTCTGTGGGAAATGAGGAAAAATCTTTGCCAGATTCTGCAGTAATGCAGCGTTTAAAAAGATCCGTTGATACGGTGTTGACGACACTGGAAGACGGAAATATTATTATTTCATCGGATGGAACTCAACTGCAAACTTTTACCGATCCGAAATCAAAAGTAGCCTCGTTCCAACCAAAAGGAACTGACATTGGCAAACAATCCGCCAGCATACCGCGCACCTAATCTGTTAACAGAAAGATGATTTTTGTTAGCACGATCACATAAACGAAATCTGTAAAAAGAGAAAAACCGTTTTTGATAAAAAAATTATCAAAAACGGTTAAAAATGGCGTCCTCGGCGGGATTTGAACCCACGACCTTCCGCTTAGGAGGACTGTGCTTCGCTCCCAACCAAATACCTTATCCGCAAAAGCGCGGATTATTCGCACAATTTACATCGTTTTCACGATATTTTTCAGGATTTAGAGAAAACCGATTGCCCTTTGCTATGTGCCAAAACCATTATACACCAAAGCGGGTGCCAAAAATGGTGCCATTGTTTCATCGACAATTGAAAAAGAATTCAGCCCACGAAAGAAAGTGGGCCATATTTTTTTGCAAAAACACTTGACAATGCTACAACCAGGTGCTATACTAAAATTACCGAAAGGATAATTTCGGCAAATCAAGGAGGAAGGCACCATGACACGAATAGGAGATCGAATTGCAAAGTTGCTTAAAGAAAGCGGCTACACACAAAAGGAGTTTGCACTAATGTGTGGCGTAACCGAAGCAGCAATGTGCAGGTACTTGAAAAACGAAAGAGAGCCCAAGATCGAGGTGGTAGCAAACATGGCCACCGCGCTGAACACGACCGTTGAGTATTTAATCACAGGAAAAGAAGATCAGACCGGCTTTGAAGATGTTTACCGTCTTGTCGCCAGAAGCACCATTTCTATGACGGACGAAGAAAAATTCAAGCTGATCAAGCTTCTGATGGAGAAATGATGTACGAACAGGATTATCTGGACTACTTGTCTTTGCCCGCTAAGCTGTACAATAAAATCGAAGAAAATGCCGTTGATTTGCTTGTGCAGCTGAATATCCGAAGCTATCCGATAGACCCAATGCAAATCGCGTTATCGCTCGGATATGAGCTTGTTCCTTTTTCCAAAATGGATAAAGAAGCAAAGCGGATACTCGTGCCGAAGGATGTCGATGGAGTCAGTCATTACAATCCTGATCGAAAAACGTTTGTGATCTACTACAGACCGGATGGAATGAAGGAACGCCTTCGGTTTACGATCGGTCATGAGATCGGTCACATACGGATGGGACACAGAGGCGAAAGCGAACTGGCGCGGCGCATCGCAGATTATTACTCTGCATATCTGCTTGCGCCTACCCCGTGGATCGGGCAAGCAGGCTGCGATGATTACACGGACGTGGCAAATGCGTTTTTTGTTTCAGAGCCGTGCGCGATGCGCTGCTTTACCAGATACGAGAATTGGTGCAATATCCCGTTCACCAAAAACTATGAAAAGACCCTAATGAGTCTGTTGTCATAGAAATGATACGAAGGCAGGTGGTGTTAATTGGTTGTTCACGATAGACAAAAGACACATGGATAAGCTGTTGGCGCAGCAAACCATGTGCCTTCCGCAGAAATATGTTCCCATATTCCTAAGTGGTATTAGATATTATGGCATATTTCTGCTCGAAAGTCAACCCATCCGGGCAAAAAATTCAGCCCGTCCCGGAGGGTTTCGCTGCGGGCACAGCGAAGGAAGCGTTGAAATATGCCAATATCGAACCGCACCCGAAGCGGGTGCAAAGACGTTTGGAACGCCTTCATGTGTGAAGGTGCGTCCTTTAGCACGAACGATATTCCGTTCTGCCCGACAACTGCAACGGAAATCCCGGCGGCGATCATTACGTGGGATGAAGCGAAACGGTTATACAGAAATGCGCTGGCACGAAAGGATGATTCCTTTTTCTGTAACGCATTCGTCTGTTGGTACATCGACGATTATAAATTCGACGGACCGCGCGGGATCTGGCACGATTGCAAATTCGTACTGCGGGTGCTTCGACATTTCGCCGGAGCGATCACGCCGGATTTTTCCACCTATCAGGATTTCCCGGAGCCGCTTAAGAAATACAACGTATATCGAATGCGGGTATTCGGGTACTGGCTCGGGAAAAACGGAATCGCTGTTATCAACAACTGCCGCTGGGGTACGCAGGAAACGTGGCAATACTGTTGGGACGGCATCCCAAAGAACAGTGTTATTTGCATTGGAACCGTCGGTGGCAGCCCACGCAAGCTTGTTGATCGCAAGCGATTTGAAGAAGGATTGGAAGAACTCGTCCGCGTCCTGCAACCACATACGGTTCTCGTATTTGGCTCTGCCAAATATCCTTGCTTTGACAGGCTGGGTGAACAGGGGATCAACGTGATCGCTTACCCCGGCAACACGGCGTCAGCCTTCGACAAAAGGAGGCGGGCGGGATGAGCAAAAGTAATAGTGGTTATTTCACGGGTACAAGCGGAGAAGGGCGAGCATTAATAGATGAAGTTCAAGCGCACGGCGATAAGATTAATCCCGACGAAGTCATCGGCATCACAAAGGACTCGTCAGGGAAAATCATCTGGCTGGAAAAAGGACATTTAGGCGGAAAACCAAGTGGGCTTGCTCATATAATCGACGCACACGAATCAAACTTTAATGCAAAAGGGATCGCATCAAGCGATATTTCCGATTTTGTGCTTACAGCGGCATCAAAAGGAACTATCGTCGGATACCAAGGAAAAGGCACCGGACGCCCCATCTATGAAGTGGAGTACAATGGGAAAACTTATCAGGTTGCCGTAACCGTAGGTGATAATGGCTATATCGTTGGTGCAAATCCGAGATAAAGATGGAGGTATAAGAAAATGATTAAAACCCTTAGGATTATGCTTGAATACCGTTGCTATCCCGTGTGGCTGTATGATGAAGAAGGAAATATCGTTGATACCCTTCTTCCGGAAGAGCTCCGAAGCGATAGCGAATTGGATTCCAAATTCGATGATCTTCAGGCTCGTTATGATGCATTGTTTATCAACAATGCACACGAGTTTGATTATGTTGGCTTCAAGACCGAGGCTGACAAGAGAGCTTTTCTCAAGGACTGGCAATGCGCAGTATCAGAACTCCGCAGAAAAACACAAGGCCGTTATGAAATCATTGACGAGATCGAAAAAGCATTTCCGACAGATAGTGTGACAAACTGAGCACGATTGCAGAAATCCCCGAGTCAAAACATCGGGGATTTCATCTTTAAGTGATAGACCGCTCCCCTTGATAGGGTACACAATATCCGTAAAATCCATATCTTGCGCTTTTTCCGTAAACGAACACAAGATGTTGGGGTATCTTCCGTAATTTACATAGATTAAACCACAGCACAGAAACGCCGTCCACCATTTCGGGTGCCAAAAATGGTGCCATAGGCACCGCGCGGCAGGGATCGTGGTTCGAGTCTTACCCTCTTCACCATCAAAGAAACCTCTTTTGTCTACCAAGACAAAAGAGGTTTTTTCGTGCATTTTGGGCGAAAAACGGGCAAAATACAGTGAAATCGGGCTTTGGAGCAGTCGATCGGCTGCTGCGGAGCCCGATTTTTTGCTTTCAGCGGCAGAAATGGCCCGAAAACGCTGGTGTACTTTTTGCGTTTCTTTGCTCTGTAAAGAACGAACAAAAGGATATAGGAGGCAGGATTTGAACCGATTATTCACAAAAAATATCCAGTCGTGTAATGATTTAATTACGCGAAAACCTTGAAAAACCGGGAGTTTTGTGGTAAAATAGATAGGTATAATTGTACCCATTTCAAGGAGGGGGCACGGCATGGCTGCTAACATGCAAAAGATCAAGCTGCTGAAGCTTTACGAGATGCTTCGCAAAGAGACGGATGAAGATCATCCTATCTCCCGCGTTGAACTCTGCAGACGGCTGAATGAGATGGGCATTTCCAGCAACGTCAGGACGCTCAGTCTGGACATAGAAGTCATGCAGGAAAACGGCTTCGAGATCATGAGCTACCTGAAGGACAAGGAAAAGTTCTACTACGTCCCGGAGCACGAACTCACGGTGCCGGAGATCAAGATACTGATCGACGCGGTGCAGGCGGCCAGTTTCGTCACCGAAAAGAAAACGGCAGAGCTGGTTGAAAAGGTCGCCGCCCTCGGCGGATCACACCAAGCCAAGCTGCTAAAGGAAAACATGGTCTGTTTCAACACCCGGAAGCACACCAACGAATCCATCCTCTATACGGTGGACAGCATCGAGGATGCCATCATCCGCAGGAAAAAAATTGCGTTCAATTACTTCCACCTGAACGAAAAAGCAGAGCGCGTCTTTGTGGCCACCAGCACCGGCGACAAGAAGCGTTACTACGTGGAGCCGGTCGCGCTAATATTCAATGAAGACAACTACTACCTGATGGCATACAGTAGCAGGCACCCGGACAAGACCGCCAGCTACCGTATCGACCGCATGGATCACGTCGAGGTCGTCGAGGAATCGGTGCTGTCGGATGAGGCCATCGCCAAGATCGACGGCGTGACAGAGTTCACGGAGCAGGCGTTCAAGATGTTCAGCGGCGAGCTGGAAGACGTGGTAATCCAGTTCAGCAAAGAGCTCATCGGCCCCGTCTTTGACAAATTCGGCGAAGACACACCGATGATGGGTGTAAATGATAACACCTGCGCAGCGACGGTACACGTGCAGATCAGCCCCACATTCTTCGGGTGGCTGGCGCAGTTCGGAAACAAGATGCGGATCATATCGCCTTCGCCTGTAATCGATCAGTACAAGAAGCACATTACTGCGATATGCGAACAGTGAATGAAAGCAGCTGCAAAAGAAAAAACGGAGGAATGACAGAATGTCGGATATAATTGTTGTGAAGGACACAAAAAAAATCACAGCAGTGCAACCCACAGAAAATGCTCTCTTTGGGATGGATGTCGAGAAGCTCCTTGATACATTGCCGGAGGAACCTATCTTCGATTTGGTTGTTACTTCCCCACCATACAATATTGGTAAAGAATACGAAAAAAAGATGGATTTGTCCCGTTACATTGAGTGGCAGGAGCGAATTATAAGAAAAATCTATCCTCGGCTGAAAGACACGGGTAGTATCTGTTGGCAGGTAGGAAACTATGTTTCCAACGGCGCAATTATACCACTTGACTTCGAGTTCGCACCGATTTTCAAGGACTTAAACATGCAGCTTCGCAATCGGATTATCTGGCATTTCGGACACGGGCTGCATACAAAGAAAAGGTTTAGCGGCAGATATGAGGTTGTGCTTTGGTACACTAAAACAAACAAGTATACATTCAATCTTGATCCCGTGCGTATACCATCAAAGTATCCGGGCAAAAGATATTTCAAAGGCCCGCACAAAGGCGAATTATCAGGAAACCCTCTTGGAAAGAACCCGGAAGATGTGTGGGAAATCCCGAATGTAAAGAGCAATCACATTGAAAAGACTGCTCACCCCTGTCAGTTCCCTGTTGGATTGATAGAGCGTTTGGTGCTATCAATGACAAACGAAGGCGAATTGGTATTTGATCCTTTCGCAGGCGTTTCATCAGCAGGCGTCGCGGCCATTATCCATGGAAGAAGATTCTGGGGCTGTGAACTTGTAGATGAATACATTGATATTAGCCAGAAACGACTGCAAGATTCGTTGGACGGGACAGTCAAATACCGTCCTGTCGATCAACCGATTTATGATGCTAAACAGAGTAATCTATCAAAAGCACCAGAAGAGTGGAAATAACTTAGGCAGGGAGAAAAACGATGAAAACAATCATTTACAATTATCGTAGTGGCCAGCAGGTTGTTCCAAACGAAGTAACAGAGAGTGTTTTGTCGGTAATACGCGGCCTTGATTACAGCTTGGGAAAATACGACATCAAGCATTTTAAGGACGACCTTTCGGATCAATTAAAAATGAAGGGCTGGTCGGGGAAAGTTAACCTCTCGGCCAAATCCAGCATATCGATAACGTCAATTTGGAAAGATATAGGACTGTGTACACAGACAGGTAATATGGCGAGAATGTACGCGGATCTCATGAAACTCCAAGCTTTATACATGGATCAGAAAATCAAGGCAGCGATTTTCGTTCTGCCAACAAAAGATTGTGCAAATTCATTCGGTGGAAACGTGGCTAACTATTCGCGTTTTCTGAACGAACTGACAAATATTTTTTCAAAAGTAATAACGGTGCCAATGGTCGTTATTGGCTTCGATAATGAGGAGGAAGCATGATGCAGCCGTCGATGAAACAGTTTGGTGAGCCGTTGCTCACTCGGAAAAGTGAAATCGCCACAAAAGCAGCTAGTTCAAAGACGCTATATCCGCTTGAGGTGATGGGAAAATACCAGCGGCTCAAGCAAATAACAGTCAGAATTGGATTGCCTGTGTATAGAATGAGTAACGGGCGCACACGTACTTTTCAACGTGAGTACTTAGCGACTCATCCGGATGCTGCTCCCGACTTGTTCACTAAAGATCCCGACTCGCTCGAGGCGCAGCGCGCACAGCATCAAATACTGCGGAAGCTTGCAGAAGATGAAGACCTGCTGAAGGAGTTTCAGAGCGGTACGCAGCAGACGGAACCGGTTATTGTTACAAGCACCGGTGTTGTCGTTAACGGCAACCGAAGACTGTGTGTTTGGAGAACGCTATTCTATCAAGAGCCAGAGAAGTATAAGCATTTTGAGTTTGTCGATCTCGCTGTGCTTCCTGAGGACTGTGATGAAGAAGAGATAAAAGCGCTCGAAAAGCGCCTTCAGATTCAAAAAACTCATCGTGCCGAATACAAATGGCACAACAAAGCGGCGATGATGAAAGAGGAACGTGAGGCGGGTGCGACTCCGGAGCAGCTGGCTAAGTCCTATGATGTTACGAAAAAAGAGGTTGATACACTCATCGGTGCCTTAGAGTATGCGGAGATTTATCTCCGTAAAATTGGCAAGCCGGATCAATGGAGTATTGTCGACGGAGATGAATTCGCCTTTAAGGCCATGGTGGACGAACGCAAAAAGATCACTGATCAAGGCCGAAAGGAATTGTTCGAGGCGGTGTGTTTTACTCTTATCGAACACAAAGACTATCAGGGAAGGCTATACTCAAACATTCCAGACATTGCAGAGAATCTTGATGCGATAGCAGCAGCTCTTCAGGAAAAAGGACTGTTGCAACAACCCCCCAAGCCGCAGCAGCCCGCACAGCCAACTCTGTTAGATCAACCTCAGCCTGCGCAGCCCTCACAAACAGCGATTCCTACAACCCCCGTAAGCGGAGGAACAGCTACTGTCGAAACACCTGCGTCTGAAGATGAGGACGACATTGATTTGCTCGGTGGAGAGACAACGAAAAAAGATACGTTCAGTGAGCTTGCTGCTGCTGTTCAGGGTTCTGGGATCAAATTGGGGGGACTTGTTAAGCAGATCACAGACGAACAAAAGAGTCTCAAAAGTGAGCAGAAGAGCGCGAAATACCTGATAAATGCACTTTCGTCGGTCGCAAAATCCTTGTGGAACGTACGCAACAGCGGCCTTAACGATAGCACTATTACTGAAGGAGCTAGAGCTCAGATAGATACGATCGAAGATCATTTGAAGGCAATCAAGAGCTGGCTGGACACGCATCAAAAACACTGATAGCGGGGATAACACATGCAAATTCGTTTCGATTACGATAGTACCCAAGAAATAATAACCGTAAAACCACTTGGCTTTACGGATAATGAATGGCGCGGTTTTGTTAGGATCATTATGGATTACAGTTCCGCCATTATTCAGGTGGATAATCTATTGATCATTCCATACCGGGTTTTTATTGGCGTGCGATCGGAAATAGCACGGTATCTTAAAAACCACGACATCGGTGCTGAGTTTTCTCCAAAAGTACGGGAATTGTTGAAAACAGCAAACGCAAGGTCGTATTCAAATGCGTGTAAAGCGACGGATCTTTCAGAGGCTGAAATCCAAGCGCGTTTAGATGCAGCAGGTTTTACAAGAAAACTCACTGTTAACCAAATGAATAATGTCCGGCACCTTGCGCCTCTTCCCGCAGGTGCGACATTTTCCGTTCCCGGAGCAGGCAAGACTACGGAAGCGCTCGCCTACTATTTTTGTAATGCAGAACATAACGACCATTTGTTAGTAGTTGGGCCTTTGAGTGCAATGGGCGCTTGGGAGACCCAGATGGAAGACTGTTGTCCAAACAAGGGATACAAGTTCGTTCGGTTGCGTGGTGGTGAAAAGAACGTAGATAGGCTTCTCCGAGACAATCCTCGATTCATGCTGATTTCATACGGCCAGTTTGCAACGGTCGCTCATCTGATAAGAGAGTTCCTTGTGTACCACAAAGTCGTGATGTTTCTTGACGAGAGCCACAGAATAAAGAGCGGTAGGTCTGGAGTAAGCCCGCAAGAGATTTTGAATGTTTCGTACTTGCCGGACAGAAAACTCATTATGTCCGGAACCCCTTGCCCGCAGTCACTCGCCGACTTGCTACCACAGTTTGAGTTTTTGTATCCAGACAAATACGTCACCGAAGACAACGTGGTCGAGAGTCTTCAGCCCGTTTACGTTAGAACGACTAAAGGACAACTCGGCATCCCCCCGATCATTCATCGAAAAGTATCCCTTGACATGACCCCGTTGCAATCCGAGGTATATCAAGCAATCCGGTCAGAAACAAAGAGACAGATGCTGGTAATGCTGTCAGATGCAGAAAAGTATTCGCTTAGAGACATCGGCAAAAAAATAATGAAGGTCATGGAATTTACGTCCAATCCATCATTACTGGCAAATGATATGGATTATATCTTCGATAAGAGACTCGGAGATTTGATCGCGATGGATTCTGGCCCCAAAATTGAGTATGCTTGTCAAAAGGCACGGGAACTGGCGGCTGAAGGGAAAAAGGTGATCATTTGGTCGCAGTTCGTGCGTAATGTGCTTCTGATCACAGAAAGATTAAAAGACATTGGAGCCGATTGCATATATGGAGGTGTCGGATCAGGAGACGAGCAAGAGGAAGATACCCGCGAATGGAAAATAAAGCAATTCCATGAAAACAAGGAAAAGATGGTACTTGTTTTAAATCCATCTGCAGCGGCGGAAGCCATAAGTTTACACAAGGCTTGTCATTACGCAATCTATGTGGATCGCTCGTTTAATGCAGCTCACTATTTACAATCCGAAGATAGAATCCATCGGCTTGGCTTAAAGCCAGATGAATCACCGATTATCGAAATTGTTGAATGCCGTAACACCATTGATGAGGTGATCGATCAGCGGTTGAAAATCAAAGTTAATACTATGGCTGATGCACTAAACGATACATCCTTAAATGTTGAGGCCATCCCGTATGACATCGATTTCTCAACTGACGATATGACCGGTGATGACGTTAAAGCAGTGATCGATTATTTCTTTGGAGACGATGCCAAATGAAAACGTATATTTCAGTTAACGTCGTGTCCCAATCGTTGCTCTTTATCGATTGCATCAACAAGAATCGATGCCATACACTGGAGGAAGCAGCACAAATCAAACTGCCCCTTGGGATCAATTTCGCGGTTTCTCTTGCATTTGCAGAACAGTGCGAGTGGATACTGCTGTCCTATTCAAAAATTGGGATTTCTGATATTGGGCACACCATTCTCACAAAGTTTAATGGTGAATCGATCTCGGAAGAATTATGGCGGATCATTTTGTCACAGTATATTGCCGTGTGCCAGCCTGCATGGGCGAAAAGAATCCCATATGGCAGAAAAGAAGCATATCTCTTCATGAACGAAGAAGAACAACGTTGCTTTTCAGAAGCAGGGCTGATTGACAGTCAAGATGATGCTGTTTTGAATTGGTGGGATGCTCTTGCAGAGATAGAAAGAACGAAAAAGAATGAGCAGAATAACGAAGTCGGGCGGCAAGGAGAAAAACTGACAATGCTCTATGAAGAAGCGCGGACTGGAGCTCAGCCAGACTGGAGAGCTATCGAAACCAACCTTGCCGGATATGATATTCTATCGCAACGGTCTGCAGAGAACAACGAGCGAATACTAATAGAGGTCAAATCCTCGACACAATCCATTCAAAATGCCTTCGCTATTATTACCAGACATGAATGGGAAACTGCAACTCTGGCAAACAACAAAGGACGGTATTATTTTTACTTTTGGTGTATATGCGCTTCAAGCCGTATGCTGGCAAGGATCACAGCAGATGAAATGAGTCCTCATATACCCGTAGATGGCAAAACCGGATTGTGGGACAACGCCAAGATCCCATATTCAGCATTCTCCGCTCGATTCGCCCCCGTTTCATAACTTGATTAGTTTCGTAGGAGAAAGGAACACTGATGGATATTCAACGGAAAGATACTCCTTGGGAGCAGTTGTCTTATAATGAAAAGAACCACCAGCTGTTTCTTCGCCAGAAGAAACTGTTAGAAACCTTTCTCGAACGCAGGGCAATCTCGAAGGAGCAGTATGAGAAGAGTCTCCACGATTTGTGTGAAAAAATGGGTTATCGTTAGGCAGAGTACCAGTGAATACTACTTGAGCGCCATCCCTCGTACCCCACTAAAGGTGCGAGGGATTTCTTTTTGCGTGCTCATGTAACGAAATAATTACCTCACGCCAGCTAACAGAACTTTCTGTTTCAAACCCCTTGACGCAGGCCTTGGCCGTGAGTATAATTAAGACGTAATTGAGACACGGGTTTCAATTAGGAGGAATTTCGCATGAGAAGCAAAGACAAAACCCTTATGGCGGCTATCGAGAAGTTCGTAACCACTTTTACGGACAATAACGGTATCTCGCCCACCATGCAGGAAGTAGCGGACGGCGTCGGATCGTCGAAGGCCACGGTGCAGCGGTACATCGCCCAGATGTGCGAAGACGGCATTATCAGTTATTCTGGCTGGCGTACCATGACAGCAACGCGGACGAAGGCGGCAGTAGTCCCGGTTCCCATCCTCGGCACAGTTGCCTGCGGTATTCCGAAGTACGCAGAGGAAAACATCGAGGAATACGTCCGCCTCCCTGTCGCGCTGTTCGGTCGAGGCGATTTCTTCATTCTTCGTGCCTACGGCGATTCTATGGTCGAAGCAGGTATCGATGATGGAGATCTCGTTTTGATCCGAAAGCAGAACTACGCCGACGAAGGTCAGATCGTCGTCGCCCTCATTGAGGACGAAGCAACGCTCAAGAGATTCTACCCGGAACCGAAGAAGCATCGCGTCCGCTTGCACCCGGAAAACTCGCGCATGGAAGACATCTACGTCGATAACTGCGAGATTCAGGGTGTCGCGTTCAAGGTGCTCAAGGATCTGGAGTGATCGGAGGGATCAGAGTTGAGAACTGGATATCAGCAGCGCCGCAGAAACGGCGAAGCCGTTGAGACGCAGGACTACTACGTGGGACAGGCGTACAACGGGCACATCCAAGTCTACGACAAAAAGACCGGAGGCATGGTCATGCATATCAGCTGCACGGCCATGTACACAAAGGAGCGGCTGCAGGCATTCGCTGACCGTCTGCAGAGCAGCGGCCCTAGCATCGAGGCGGTGCAGGCCCTATGACTCCGCCGCCTCACAAATAACCAAAATGGAGTGTACCCACCATGGCAAAGCAACGAACATACTTCTGCATAGACATGAAGAGCTTTTACGCTTCGGTCGAATGCGCCGAGCGTGGGTACAACCCCTTCGAGACGAACCTCGTGGTCGCAGACCTTACACGCGGAAAGAATGCCTTGTGCCTCGCCATTACACCGGCGATGAAAGCGCAAGGCATAAAAAACCGGTGCAGGCTGTCGGAGATCCCGAACAATGTCAAGTACGAAGTCGCCCCGCCCCGCATGGCTCTGTACATTGAATACGCAGCGGACATCTACTCGCTGTATCTGGATTACTTCGACCCACAGGACATCCACGTGTACTCGATCGACGAATCGTTCCTCGACGTAACCGATTATCTGGCACCGAATCACATGGACGCGGTGACGTTCGCCAAGCACCTGATGAATGAGATCGCAGACCGCTATCACATTCCTTCCACAGCAGGGGTCGGCACGAACCTCTACCTCGCCAAGATCGCGCTGGATATTACGGCCAAGCACGCCAGAGATCACATCGGCGTACTGGACGAAGAAAAGTACAAGCAGACCTTATGGGATCACCGCCCGATCACGGATTTCTGGATGGTCGCAGGCGGGACGGCACGGCGGCTGGAGCGCTACGGCGTTTTCGATATGCGCGGCGTGACGCAGATGGACACAGGGCTCATGTACAAAATCTTCGGAAAGAACGCGGAACTGCTCATTGACCACGCGTGGGGACGCGAGCCGTGCCTGATCTCTGACATCAAAGCATATAAGAGTAAGACGAAATCCGTATCGTTCTCGCAGATCCTGCCCCGGGACTACACCTTCGAGGAAGCCCGGACAGTCATGCATGAGATGGCGCTCAACGGAGCAGCGGAGCTCATGCGGCGGAAAGTCATCACCAGCAAGGTCGGCATTTTTGTCGGCTATACCCATGACGAAATCGCCCCCACCAAGGGTACTGCAAAGCTGGATGTGACGACCGCCCTCGCTTCCTTCCTTGTGGAGGCGGCGCTGCGGGTCTACGATAAAACCACGGATCGCCACACCAAGATCAGACGGCTCGGCATCGCATTCGAGGATGTGTGCGACGAAGGCTGTGAGGGCTACAACCTTTTCACGAACTTTGATGCCGTCGAGCGGGAGCGAACCGTGCAGCAGACCGTTCTCGACATTCGGCAGCGGTACGGCAAAAACGCTGTCCTCCATGGCGTCAACTACATGCCGGAGGGCACCCAGCGTGAACGGAACGGATTTATAGGAGGGCATCGAGCAGGATATGATGACAAGAGCAGAAAGAGCTAAAATCTTCAGTCCGTTTGATGCGATGAAGGGCTTGCAGGAAGCGCTGCGGGATCGTGAAGAACGACACCTGCGGGTGGAGCGGCATGAGATTTCCGATGAGCAGGCGGAACACAACTCACGGATCCTCTTGAAGCTCCGGCGCGGCATGAAAGTTGAAATCGACTGCTACTGCGCTTTTCATGACGTCACCAAACGCGGCAGGATCACGGACGTGGATTGCACGTTCCGCTGGCTCAAATTGGACGGCGAGCAGATATACTTCGAGGATATCTACTCAATCAGGATTACGGATTTAGGTTGAACGGAGGCACCTGAAATGAAGCAATACGACATTACGTGCCCGATCTGCGGCACTTTGAATAAAGGCTTGTATCTGGACGAAACGGGCGGCTGGATGATTTGCGAGCACTGTAACACCGAGGTCATGGACGGCGAATACGCCCGGACGCACGCCATGAAGATTCCGCTTTTGCGGCTGGATCAGCTGGCGCAGTACCCTGCGCGGGAGGCTGTTTGATGACCGTGCGCTGCACAGAAACCAAGGAGGATGTCAGATGGAAGAATTAGACACGTTTCTTTACGCCTGCTGTCCGAAGTGTAGTAAGCCGATCGGAAAATCGAAGCGCTGCGACGGAATGGAACTGAGCTGCCCCAAGTGCGGCAGCAAACTGCGGGTGATCGTTGGGCAGGATGCAGCGGTCACAATCAAGCTGGTACAGACGATACCGGACAGACCAGAAAAACCGAATAAGACCTCTGTTGCGCCATGAGCGCCGGACTCGAACACCACATCGTTATGAGCGCCGCACGTAACAGTTAAAGTCTGCTACAGGATCGGAATTGACAGAGATCAATATGGCTCCGGCAGATAGAAATCCAGAAGGATCATTCTATCTGCCGGACTTTTTATGCCCGCCACGGTAGGAGAAATCCTGCTGCGGCGGGCTTTTTTTGTTCCCGAAAAAATCCACCACATTTTTTGAAAAGGTTAAAAAAGCCGGTAATTAGGTTACCGACTTCATTCCTACAATACAACCAACGAAAGCGGAAGGAGGTGAGAACATGCAGAGTGCCATCGAGCGCAGGCAGCTGATTTTAGAGATGATCAGCGATCGCCGTCACGTCACGATCAGCGACATCGTCAATGAATTTCATATCTGTGATAAGACGGCAAGAACCGACGTTCAGATTCTCTCGTGTTCTCACCCCATCATTACAGAAAACTGGCGTGGTGGCGGCGTCCGAGCCATGGACGGATGGTACCTGTCACGCCGGTATCTGCACGATGATCAGGAAGCACTTCTGCGCTCTCTGCTCCCCGGACTGCAGCCGGATCAGCAGAAAACGATAGAGAGCATCCTCACCGCCTTCGCAAAACCAAGCGTGAAGGAGCAAAAACATTGAACGCAATAAGAGACGGTAATCACATTCGCGTTTACGACGCATTTCTGGCGAAAGAGAGCATCAAAGAGATCGACGGCAGATTCTACGACCCAGACGATAAGGCGTGGGTGGTGCCCTACTCCAAAGAGAACGTGGCGCTGCTGGGTCTGCTCGGAGCAGAGCTCGACGATACGCTTTCGCCGGACATCAAGGCGCAGGACGCGGGCGACGAAGTTCCGATTATCCCGATGCCGATCAAGGCGACGCCCTATCAGCATCAGGTCAGAGCGTACAACTTCGCCCTGCGCACCTTCGGGATCGGAGGCACCCCATGATCGTGCATTGCGTGGTCTGCGGAAAGGCCATCGAACGAAAGAACCCGCGCCGAAAGAACTTCTGCTCGGCGGAGCACCGGAACCTGTGGATGAGCGAGAACGTGGATTTCGCCAAGCTCGCCCGTGGCCATAAGGCAGCCCACCTCACGGAGCTCAACCGGAAGCGGAACCCTCTCTGCCACATCGCCGATCGCGGCAAAGCCAACTCGAAGAAGGCACGCGCCGCAGCGGAGGCGTACATCGGCAGACCGCTGGAGCACGGCGAAGTCGTCCATCACATGAACGGCGACGCCTCGGACAACAGCCCGGAGAACCTGCTGGTCATGCCGGACAGGCAGCACCGGCAGCTGCACATGGCGCTGGCCATGGAGCAGATGGAAGGCGGTGATCCCGATGGCAAGTAAAGGCTGTGCCTTCCTCATGGACATGGGCACCGGCAAGACCATCACCACCATCGCGCTGGCGGGTACGCTCTACCACAGGCACAAGATCACCCAAATGCTGGTGGTCTGCCCGAAATCCATCGTGGACGTGTGGGAGCAGGAATTTGAGAAATTCGCTGCGTTCCCGTATCAGCTGGCTGTGCTCGACGGCACCAGCGCCAAGAAGGCTGACACCATCCGATACATGATAGGCAACGGCCTGCAGGTCATCGTGGTCAACTACGAAAGCTGCTGGCGGCTGGAAGCGGAGCTCACGCGCTGGCACCCGGACATGATCGTATGCGACGAAAGCAGCAAGATTAAGAATCCGCAGGCGAAGTGCTCGAAGGCGCTGCATCGGCTCGGCAAGATCAGCAGCTATAACCTGATCCTGACGGGCACCCCCATCACCAACAGCCCGCTGGACTTTTTCAGCCAGTACAAGTTTCTGGACGAAAGCATCTTCGGCGTCAGCTTCTACAGCTTCCGCGCCTACTACGCCATCCTCGGCGGATTCCAGAATCACCAGATCGTCGGGTACAAGCATCTGGCGGAGCTGGTCGAAAAGGCGCATTCCATCGCATACCGGATCCGCATCGATGAAGCGGTCGATCTGCCGGAATTCGTGGAGGAAGTGCGACCGGTCAAGCTGGAGCAGAACGCCCAGAAGATCTACGACGGCATCGAAAAGGACAGCTTCGCCGAGCTCATGAACGGCGAAATCACCACCCGCAACGTGCTGACCCAGCTTCTGCGCCTCTCGCAGGTCACGGGCGGATTCGTCCGCAACGATGACGGCGATGACGCCCAGCAGCTTTCGACGGCAAAGCTCGACGCCCTCGAAGACGTGATCGACAGCTGCATAGAGGAAGGCAAAAAGGTCATCGTGTTCGCCCGCTTCGTGCCGGAGATCGACGCGATCGCCCGTATGCTCCGCAAGAAGAACATCGGGTACGCCCTGATCAAAGGCGACGTGAAG
>CADCOE010000053.1 GCA_902802985.1 uncultured Ruminococcus sp. | reverse complement strand
CGTCACCACCCAATTTGTTTTATTTACAACTATAGCGTATCATTACATTTTTGTGATGTCAAGTATTTTCAGCCCTCACGGGCTGACGGCAATTCATCTCCGACCTATAGAGATCGGAGTCTTCTTGCCGAGTTAGGATAAAATTAATTTGATACAATTTCTTGTAAAATTTGCATTTTCGGTGTATGATATAAAGTAGGAAAGATTGTCTATCTAAAGGAGAGTAAAAATGAGAAAAACAAAAATCATCTGTACACTGGGACCTGCCACTGATGACGAAGATATTCTTCGTGAATTAATGCTCAACGGTATGGACGTCGCCAGACTCAATATGTCGCACCAGACACACGCTACGCACAAAGCAAGAATTGATGCTGTCAAAAAACTTCGCAAAGAGCTTGACCTTCCGATCGCCATTTTGCTGGACACGAAGGGTCCCGAAATACGAACAGGCGATTTTCCCGAAAAGGTAACACTCAGATCGGGACAGGAATTTATCCTGACGACAGAACAGTGTATGGGCAGTGAAGATAAATGCTCCATTACATTTGCAGAACTTCCCCACGATGTCAGCATAGGAACCAAAATCCTGATTGATGACGGTCTGATTGAACTGAAAGTCAAAAGCAAAACCGATACTGAGATCGTCTGCACTGTTATCAACGGCGGACCTGTTTCTTCCCATAAAGGAATTAATGTACCGGATGTTTTTCTGTCACTTCCCTTCCTGAGTGATGCCGATAAAGACGATCTTCGTTTTGGCGTGGAGCAGGATGTGGATTTTGTGGCCGCATCATTCACAAGAAACGCTAACGATATTAATGAAATGCGTGCTGAGCTGGAGAAATATGGCGGCAATGATGTACGTATTATTGCTAAAATTGAAAATAAAGACGGTGTTAAAAACATTGATGAGATCCTTCGGGTTTCTGACGGTATAATGGTTGCCAGAGGTGATCTGGGCGTTGAGATCCCGATTGCGGAAGTTCCGTTCATTCAGAAAAAATTGATCGACAAAACCAGAAATTCGGATAAGCCCGTTATCACTGCCACACAAATGCTTGACTCAATGGTAAAAAATCCTCGTCCCACCAGAGCCGAAACGACGGACGTAGCTAATGCGATTTATGACGGTACCAGCGTCATTATGCTTTCGGGTGAAACTGCTGCCGGTGCATTTCCTGTAGAGTCGGTGAAAACAATGGCAAACATTGCAGAAATTACCGAAAATCATATTGACTATATCGACCGCTTCAACAAACTGGATATTCACGAACGCCCCGATGTCACTTCCGCCATATCACACGCCACCTGCACCACCGCTCACGATTTGGGAGCATCCGCCATTATCACTGTTTCTAAGTCCGGTATGACATCCCGAATGTTGTCGAAGTATCGTCCCACCACCCCTATTATCAGCGGTACTCCAAGCGAGAAGGTATGGCGTCAGACCAATATGTCGTGGGGCGTCATTCCGCTGATGGTCGAAGAAAAAAACAACACGGATGACTTGATCGCCCACGTCATTGATGTTGCTCAAAAGCACAAACTGCTTAATAACGGTGACCTTGTTGTCATTACCGCAGGTGTTCCGCTGGGCATTTCGGGAACCACCAACCTGATGAAAGTCCATCTGGTCGGAAATATCCTGGTCAGCGGAAAAACGATCGTTAACAATCTCTCAGCACACGGTCATCTGATGGTATGCCATAATGATGAAGAAGCTCTTGAAAACTTCAAGGAAGGTGAAATATTGGTGATCAAGGAAACCAATAATGCACTGCTGCCCATTATGAAAAAAGCCGCCGCTATCATTACAGAAGTGGATGGCATAGAGTCTCACGCTGCCATCGTTGGTCTTGCCCTGAACAAACCTGTGATCGTGGGAGCCAAAAATGCGACCCTTATCCTGAAAACCGGTACCAACTGCAACGTATATGCCGGAAAAAGTGTTGTTACCACGTCTACCACCAAAATATAATGGCAGCATATTCCCCCACCTCTATCAGTGGGGGAATATTTCACTTAGGAGAATGATAAAATATCCTAAATTTTACATTTCTGATAATTATGTCACATAAATCGCTCTATTCTTTGTAAGAAATAACTGTTGCCAAATAACGTATTCTATGTTAGAATAATTTATGTCACATAACCGGGTGTAGCGCAGATTGGTAGCGCGCTTGAATGGGGTTCAAGAGGCCGCAGGTTCAACTCCTGTCACTCGGACCAAAAACAGAGATCGAAAGCCTTCACTCCTTCAGCTTTTTGACACAAAGCAATGTTTTCGATCAAAAGTATCAATGACGGTATCGATTGATACCGTCATTTTTCGTTTTATAACTGAAAAACAATCACAAAAATAAGGCTCACTAAAAAACATAGCTGCCGCACTCGCAATCATTGTAATGCGAACGCGGCAGCTATATCAGTGTATTGTCTATTGTCAGCGGATAATTTTCTCATTTTTTTACGATTAAGAAACTACTTTTCTCTTTGACTGAGAAATGATAACAGCCAATGCAAGACATAAAAATATCAACCATATTCCCAAATCAACGGCAGCGGTATCACCGGTTTTCACCGATTGACTTTCCGAATAGCCTTGACCGCCATCCGTACCGATTTCCGTATCTTTTTTTGTTTCCGGGGTATGTCCGGGTGTGGTGCCCGATGATTGCTCTGACGGATGAGTGCTTTTCTCGGCAATCCGCTTAAACAATACCTTTAAGACACCGTCAGCGTGTATCGGGTCTGCAACAAATTGATTGTCCTTTACCAAAGAGGTAACATCCTGACCGTTATAGTACAGCTTGTCAAGCTGATACCCTTTTTCCGGTACCAATTCATACAGCTGAGATTTTTGCCGTTCTACAGCAATCTGATCTTTACATACTACACCATCGGCTTTGACCGTTCCTCCCGTGACATCTACCATCACAGAATGGCTTGCCGGTACGTCGGTATCAATTCTGACAGAGTCAGCATAGACTGTCATAGGAATGCTGCACAGTAAAATCAATGTCATCAGCAATACTGCTATTTTTTTCATTGACTTTATCACCTCCCGATGCACCAACGCATAAAAGATGCACCATTAGTCGGCGTCAACATAAGATACAGTAAAGGTTACCGTATCAGAATAGCTGCCCGCAAAAGCGGCATCCCAAGCTGCCTTGGTAATATCAATTTTCAAAGCAGTGGCATCGCCTGCTGCTTTGTACTGACCGGAAACGTATTGTGTACCGGCTTCCTTTTCATTAACAACATAAGCAATCGTTTTTGTGTCATCCTCGGCATTTTTGAGAGTACCCGAAGCATCCAGTTCCACCTTTACCGCCTTACCGGGATCGATCTGTGCTGATACGAGTTTAACCTCGCTAAAATCGGTCGTTTCCGCATTAAAAGCAACCGTCGTATCGGCAGGAATACTTACCGTAAAGGTAGGATCGATCGATGTCGTAATTTTGGTATTCTGTTTACCGCCGGGGTAGTCCACAGCAAAAGCAGAAATAGAACCCATAGAAGCCACAACAGCTGCCGCTGAAACAGCAGCGATTATTTTTCTTGTCATAGTTTTGTCCTCCGTTAAAATCAATTTTTATAAAAACCTTGCAGGAGTGGAGGCAGAGCCTCCACTTCATTGTTTATTACGCATCTTCCAAAGCAACCGTAAATGTAATGGTACCTGTGTAATCACCTGCTACCGCACCGTCAGTTGTACGTACAAATGCAAGGTCTTTTGTACCCTTATCATCGGCATCGACAGTAATGACATCCACTGTCGGAGCATCTTTACCGTCAATGGTATAGTCGATCGTGTAGGATGACTCAGTCGTATTGGCAACCTTAAAACCTGTTTTTTCTGTTGCATCACCGTATGCCGCACCAGTAATGGACACTTTAATTTTTTTGTCAGCAGGAATAATAACCTTACCGCCATCACCATTGTCAACCTTCACTGTCTTTGTAGCAGCTACACCCTTGGCTACAAGTTCTACCTCTTCCGGAATAGTTACTACATAACCCGGATTTACAGTGTACTTAACGTTGGTAGTACCTGTTGGAGGGGTGGTGTCCTGTGTAATGGTTTTATCTGCCGCAAAAGCGGTTACAGAAACGGATGCTGCCATAGCTGCTGCCATCACCATAGAGATTATCTTTGTCTTTTTCATTGTAAATGCACTCCTTTATTCTAATAAATAATTATATTTTTCGGTTTCACCGGAAACCGTGGGGTAACTTTTTTAAGCCGCCGAGGCGGACGAGTCAACAGAAACCGTAAAGGTCAGTTTTCCTGTATATTCACCGCTGTAACCAGGCTTATCATCCAATACAGTTGTCAGCGTTGAAGAACCGCTTTTGGTTCCGCTCGGCACTGTCAATATGATACTGTTAACAGGAACGTCTGTATTTTGTTCCTGCACTTTATATTTCAGCGTTATGTTGTTGTCTGTTTTGTATTTCAGTTGAAAATCATCGGCATCCGTCAGCTTGACATTGAGTGATTTGCTTTCGGGAAGAGAAACGCTTTTTGCCGAAATGATCATCTCTTCACCAATATTCACTTCAGAAGGTATCGTTACGATATAGGACGGAGCTATAAACGTCACTGTAATGTTCAATGTTTGACTCCATTTTCCATAAGTTGCTTTCACTTGATAAGTGCCTGATTGAGTCACTGACAGCGTTGTTCCTTGATTACCGGTAGTTTGGCTGTTGGCAATCTCCTTTCCGTCAGTACCATACCACAAATAAGTAACCTGTTTGACGAAATTGTGACCACCGTTGTTTTGCACGGCAGCTTTCAGGATCAACGTTTCCCCCTCTGCCGCCGTCTTGACGGGAGTAATATCTTTCAGCGAATAGCCGTTCGGCATTGTATCATATACGGTACCATTCACTGTACCGCCATAATAGCCTATGTTTTTTGCATTGTTACTGGGATTACTGATACTGTCCCCAATACCGGAAACATCTGCAAAAGCAGTAGTATAAGTCTTTCCTGTTGCCGTAATAATGCCGCCGTAAAAATTAATTCGACCACAATTAGTCCAGCTCCATCTCCTGTAATTAAAATTTCCGCCTATTCCTGTATAACCCTGGGTGGTTGCCGTGGCTGTCAGTTTACCCGTAGCCAATGTTTGAGCATACACAGCAAAGCTGTTGCCGCTGCTCACCTGTATACCGCCGTTGACAGTCAGATGGCATCCGTCCGTCAATATTAATTTAACATCTCCATTCACGGTAACTCTTTGAGAAATAGTAACATTGCCGGTGACCACATACCAGCCAGTCTTCCACGTTGTGGTACTGTACTTCACAGTGGTATAGTCACTCACTGTTGACAGGTTACCATCCGCATCCACATAAGACACTTCTGATGCGGCATTGGCTGTCACCGCAAAATTCAATGCCTGATAAAAGTCATAAGGAACACCCACATTGAGCGATACTGCCAATACCAAAAAGACAATCATCAACTGATAGGCTTTTTTCATCTAAAATTACCTCCCTCCTTATTGCACCACAAGAACCGTTTCCACATTTGCCCCGTTCATTGCACTTTGATCTTCCAGTGAAGTCGTAGAGATTTTGATAACAGCGTTGTACTCTCCCTTTTTAAGGGCTTTTGAAAGAGTAATATTTGTCACTGCCTTGCCCGGAGGCACCAGTTTTGATCGATACAGCGTTTCATTCGTATCCTTAAGTACAAGTTCAAACGTAAAGTAACACGGGTTGCCCTCCGGATTAAGCAATGCCACAGTCACCTCTTTTTGATCAGCAGGCAATGTGATGGAAGGATAGCCCGGGATCTTGATGCCTGTGGAGCTTGTATCGGTATCTTTGGGCTTTGAGCCCGTCCATTCGCCCGCATCGGGATCAATATCCAAATTTCCGCTGACAGATGACTCCGTCAAAGAAGTTACCTCTGAGGTCAATGCTTCTTGTTGAGCATTACCAAATCCCCCACCGAATAATATTCCCAACACGATACCGCCCAGCAGCAACAGAAGTATCAATATCACTGCAATCACAATATGGCGTTTTTTCAAGACGATGCCGTTATTTGCTTCACTCATATCAAGTTTCCTCCATATCCCATCAAAACACAACAATGTAATGATATATTTCAAAAAATAAGAGTATCACTCACATTACTATCCAAAAACAATTCATTCATCACCGGACATTGACACTCTGCCGCAGCTAATATTCTTTATTCACATAAACATTGTTTGTGTATTTATATTACACAATAATCTCATTTTTGTCAATGGTCATTTTCACCAAATTCATTGTAAATTTTTTTCATTCCTTGTTGTTGTTTTTTTTCATAGATGTTCTATGGGTTGTTATTTGATTTTGATTGACTTTATCCAACAAAATAGCAATGTAAAAAATTCATCTTCGATACGGCAGCGTATCAAAGATGAATTTAATGAAACTTTTTGAGGAATACCGGTAATTTTTCTGTCAAAAATACCGTATTCTTGCGTTTTTTTGCCATACCGCCAAAAATGAGACCCTGTGAGCCGAAATGACTTACAGGGTCTATCTTTAGTTCAGCACAAATTTTTGATAAAAACCGATTTGTACTTTAACACCTTTAGAACGAGCCTTAGCCCTCTGCAATAGCAGCCTGAGCAGCAGCAAGACGAGCGATCGGTACTCTGAACGGTGAGCAGGATACATAGTCCAGACCGATCTTATGGCAGAACTCAACGGAGGACGGGTCACCGCCGTGCTCACCACAGATACCGCAGTGAAGTTCGGGACGAGTCTTTTTACCAAGTTCGATTGCCATTTCCATCAGCTTGCCAACACCTGTCTGATCAAGCTTAGCAAACGGATCGTTCTCAAAGATCTTAGCATCATAGTATGCGTTAAGGAACTTACCGGAGTCATCACGGCTGAAGCCGAATGTCATCTGAGTAAGGTCATTGGTACCGAAGCAGAAGAATTCAGCTTCTGTAGCAATATCATCAGCTGTCAAAGCAGCTCTCGGAATTTCGATCATTGTACCAACCTCATATTTCAGGTCAGCACCGGCAGCAGCGATTTCAGCATCCGCTGTTTCAACAACTACCTTCTTAACATATTTCAGCTCTTTGACGTCGCCAACGAGCGGAATCATAATTTCAGGTTCTACTGTCCAATCCGGGTGTGCTTTCTTAACATTGATAGCGGCACGGATAACGGCAGCTGTCTGCATCTTAGCAATTTCAGGATAGGTAACAGCCAGACGGCAGCCACGGTGACCCATCATCGGGTTAAACTCGTGGAGAGAATCAATAATAGCCTTGATCTGCTCAACGGTTTTGCCCTGTGCGTCAGCCAGCTTCTTAATGTCAGCTTCTTCGGTCGGAACGAACTCGTGAAGCGGCGGATCCAAGAAACGGATAGTAACAGGATTACCTTCCAGTGCTTCATAGAGTTTTTCAAAGTCGCCCTGCTGTACAGGAAGAATTTTAGCAAGAGCTGCTTCTCTTGCTTCTACTGTATCGGAGCAAATCATCTCACGGAACGCATCAATTCTGTCGCCCTCAAAGAACATATGTTCTGTACGGCAAAGACCGATACCTTCTGCACCAAGCTCACGAGCCTTTTTAGCGTCATCGGGAGTATCTGCATTGGTTCTTACTTTAAGCTTTCTGTACTTATCAGCCCAAGCCATAACTCTGCTGAATTCGCCGGCAATGGTAGCATCCACTGTCGGGATAACACCGTCATAGATGTTACCGGTAGAACCATCGATGGAGATATAGTCACCCTCGTGGAATTCTTTGCCGCCAAGAGTAAACTTTTTATTTGCTTCATCCATTACGATTTCAGAGCAGCCGGATACGCAGCAGGAACCCATACCACGAGCAACAACAGCTGCGTGAGAAGTCATACCGCCGCGAACGGTCAGGATACCCTGTGAAGCCTTCATACCTGTAATATCCTCAGGTGAAGTTTCAAGACGAACAAGAACAACCTTTTTACCCTGTTCATTCCAGGTTTCAGCATCTTCAGCGGTAAATACAATCTGACCGCACGCAGCACCCGGAGAAGCACCAAGACCCTTGCCGATCGGTGTTGCAGCCTTCAAAGCAGCAGCATCGAACTGCGGGTGGAGAAGTGTATCAAGGTTACGGGGATCGATCATAGCAACAGCTTCTTTTTCTGTTCTCATACCCTCATCAACGAGGTCACAAGCGATCTTCAAAGCAGCCTTTGCTGTTCTCTTGCCGTTTCTGGTCTGGAGCATATAAAGCTTACCGTGTTCTACTGTAAACTCCATATCCTGCA
Organism: uncultured Ruminococcus sp.; assembly: GCA_902802985.1. Taxonomy (GTDB): domain Bacteria; phylum Bacillota; class Clostridia; order Oscillospirales; family Acutalibacteraceae; genus UBA1213. The sequence goes on along the minus strand of CADCOE010000053.1, from coordinate 10,916 downwards.
TATCTCTGTAGTGATTTTCAAGAGTGGCACAAACTTCCTCGAACTGCTTGAATGCTTCGGGGAACTTATCAGCCATTTCCTGAATTTTCATCGGAGTACGAACGCCGGCAACAACGTCCTCGCCCTGTGCATTGGTAAGGAACTCACCAAAGAGGCCCTTGTCACCTGTAGCAGGGTCACGAGTAAAGGCAACACCTGTACCACAGTCATCACCCATATTACCGAATGCCATTGACTGTACGTTAACAGCAGTACCCCACGAATAAGGAATATCGTTATCACGACGATATACGTTAGCTCTCGGGTTATCCCACGAACGGAATACAGCCTTAACAGCTTCCATCAGCTGAACCTTAGGATCGCTCGGGAAGTCAGTGCCGATCTTAGCCTTATATTCAGCCTTAAACTGACCTGCGAGTTCTTTCAGATCTTCAGCAGTCAATTCTACGTCCTGAGTAACACCCTTTTTCTCCTTCATTTCGTCGATCAGCTGCTCGAAATATTTCTTGCCAACTTCCATAACGACGTCGGAGAACATCTGGATAAATCTTCTGTAGCAGTCCCAAGCCCAACGGGGATTGCCTGACTGTGCAGCGATTACCTCTACTACTTCTTCGTTAAGACCGAGGTTGAGGATGGTATCCATCATACCGGGCATAGAAGCTCTGGCGCCGGAACGAACAGAAACGAGGAGAGGGTTCTCCTTGTCACCGAACTTTTTACCGGTGATTTCTTCCATTTTTGTGATGTATTCCATAATCTGAGCCTGGATCTCATCATTAATTTTTCTGCCGTCCTCATAATACTGAGTACAAGCCTCTGTTGTAATAGTAAAGCCCTGAGGAACAGGGAGACCGATTTTGGTCATTTCAGCAAGGTTAGCACCCTTACCGCCGAGAAGCTCACGCATCCCTGCATCGCCTTCGCTGAAAAGATATACCCATTTTTTAGCCATTGGAATTACCTCCTGATAAAAATATTAATCGACTAAGTCGCTTTGGTATATTATAACATAGGTTGTAAAAAATTTCTATTGTTTTTGCAAAATTTTTTTGTTTTTAAAAATTTTTTTACATTAAAATTATACAAGCCTATGCCATCATCCCAATATTCCGCTTTATTCCTAAAAAAGCATTCCTGTTCGACATCATCAGAACGTCAGTTCAGGTTTTTATATTTTTTTAAAACTTCTTTTGCCCAGACATCATTGATATTGAGAAAACCGGATTTTTTATTTTCCCCCGAAAAATATTTTTTGACAATCCCCAGCGAGCGGTTGTAGACCTCCAGCCGGATCGACTGTATGTAGGGACGGCGGTCGGAGCCAACGAAATATTGAAAGGTCATTGCATTATTATCCTTATCCATATCCATAAAGTAGCCGGAATGAACGGTACGGGACGTACTCTTGGCGACCACTTCTGAAACGGCATTTTTAGTCAGTTCCACTGCCATATCGTCCATTTTGTTTTCCAGAAGCACAATTTTTTCTTTAAGGGAATTGACATCGGCCACCACTCTTTTTTTAATATAAGAAAGATCCGAAAACTCCATTTCCAATCGTTCATCCACAATTTGTCTGCGTTCCACTTTGGGGATATAATAAACCATAAATTGATTTTTAATATCGCTGTATAAAAGGGGATGCATCAATTTGGTCTGAAAACCGCACTTTTTACATTTCCAGCGAAAGAATTTATCTTCAAAGATGGCCTGTCTGACAGCAGGATCATTTTCGGTATTGACACTGCAAATTAACTCAGACAGACACTGCTGGGCACATTTCGGACAAGTAACATATTTTTCAACTTTTTCCGACATTCTGTTCACCTCATCAGCTTTATTACGAACGCAAAAAGCGGTTCCTGTTTATTATATCATACTATTTCGTATTTGTCATATTTTTTATTACTTTGCCATCGGATTTTATGTTCTGTCCGAAACGGGAATTCTTTACGGCAAGCCGACCAAAAAAGAAACCCCGCACAAGGCCATAAAGCTTTGTGCGGGGTCAAAAAGACAGTGAAATCCTGCTAACGGGTGACACCTGAGTGCATCGCCTGTGAGGGGGATTTCCCACTGCTTCAGATCAGTTCGATGATTGCCATTTCAGCAGCGTCACCACGACGGGGACCAAGCTTGGTAATTCTGGTATAACCGCCATTTCTGCCGGCATATTTGGGAGCAATCTCCTTGAAAAGCTTGTTAACAACATCTTCCTTTGTGATAAAAGCAAGAGCAAGACGCTTATTCTGAAGATTTTCTACCTTTGCGATTGTAATAAATTTCTCTGTCATTGCACTGACTTCTTTTGCACGAGAAACAGTTGTTTCAATCTTGCCGTTTTCAAGAAGGAAAGTCACCATTGCTCTGAGCATAGCAGTTCTATGAGAAGTCTCTCTGCCGAGTTTTCTTGTTCCTGGCATCGATATTCACTCCTTTATCTTTGATTAAGTATTGAGGATCATTCCTCGTCAGCCTGAAGCTGGAAGCCGAGCGAATTCAGTTTTTCCACAACCTCTTCAAGGGACTTGCGTCCGAGGTTACGAACCTTCATCATATCGTCCTCCGTCTTGTTGATCAGGTCTTCTACTGTGTTGATACCTGCACGCTTAAGGCAGTTGAAGGAACGTACCGAAAGATCAAGTTCTTCGATCGTCATTTCAAGAACCTTTTCCTTACCCTGGTCGTTCTTTTCAATCATCACCTCTGTGTTTGTACCCTTATCCGAAAGGTTCACAAACAAATTCAGGTGTTCGGTAAGAACCTTGGCTGCCAGTGACACAGCCTCCTGTGCATTAATGACACCGTTAGTCCATACGTCAAGAGAAAGCTTGTCGTAGTCGGTAATCTGACCCACACGGGTATTTTCTACTGTGTAGTTCACTTTCAGCACAGGCGTATAGATAGAGTCTATCGGCAGAATACCGATAATACTTGCGTTGCCTGCCATCTCGGCCTTGTTTCGCTCTGCTGAAACATATCCTCGACCCTTGTTAAGAGTAATCTCCATATAGAGCTTAGCACCTTCGCCAAGTGTTGCAATATGCATTTCGGGGTTCAATATTTCCACTTCGGCATCCGTTTTGATGGATTCCGCAGTCACGTTACAAGGACCCTCCGCATTGATTTCAACGGTTTTAGGGCCGTTGCAGTGAAGCTTTGCGATAAGTCCTTTTATATTGAGGACGATTGCAGTAACATCTTCTTTCACTCCCGGAACAGTTGAAAACTCGTGGAGTACTCCATCAATTTTGATGGATGTCACTGCCACGCCTTCCAGTGAAGAAAGCAAAACTCTGCGAAGACTGTTTCCCAATGTGTTGCCGAAACCACGCTCAAGCGGTTCAACAACAAATCTGCCAAATCTACCATCTTCAGAAAGCTCTGTGGTATCAATTCTTGGCTTTTGAATTTCAATCATTCAGCTAACCTCCTTAACATTAGGCGGCAAAAAGCCGCCCTGATGTGTAACCTGCAAAAACAAATTGGATTACTTGGAGTACAACTCAACGATAAGATGCGGTGCAACTTCATAGTCAACATCTTCGATAGAAGGCATACGAACGATCTTTGCGGAGTACTGTTCCTTGTTGACCTCAAGCCACAGAGGAGTCACTCTGCCGTTTGTCTGCTCAACGATTGTCTTGAACTTTGAGCTGCTCTTGCTCTTATCTCTAAGAGTAATCACATCTCCCACCTTTACTCTGTAGGAAGGAATGTCAACTTTCTTACCGTTTACGAGGAAGTGACCATGTGTAACGAGCTGTCTTGCTTCTCTTCTTGTCAGGGCAAGGCCCATTCTGAAAGCAATGTTATCCAGTCTTGATTCCAGCACTGTGATAAGGTTGTTACCTGCCTGACCTTCCATCTTGGAAGCGATTTCAAAATAATGATAGAAAGGCTTTTCCAGAACGCCGTAGATAAACTTCAGCTTCTGCTTTTCCTTTAACTGCATACCATACTCAGAAACCTTTCTTCTTGAGTTAGCGTTGGGGTTTCTGTTGGACGACTTGGAAATACCGACTACTGCCGGGCTGATACCGAGGTATCTGCATCTTTTAAGAATTGGATCTCTATTGACTGCCATTTTAATCGCACCTCCTATATTTTATACACGTCTTCTCTTCGGAGGACGGCAACCGTTGTGCGGAATTGGTGTAACGTCCTTGATCATGCTTACTTCAAGACCTGCTGACTGAAGTGCACGAATTGCTGCTTCACGGCCTGCACCCGGTCCCTTAACATAAACCTCGACGCTCTTCATACCGTGTTCCATAGCAGCCTTTGCTGCTGTTTCTGCTGCTGACTGAGCTGCAAAAGGAGTTGACTTTCTTGAACCTCTGAAGCCGAGCTCACCTGCACTTGCCCAAGAGATCGCATTACCCTGTACATCAGAGATAGTAACGATCGTATTGTTAAATGTTGACTGAATGTGTGCAGAACCCTTTTCAATGTTCTTGCGTTCACGGCGTCTGCGTACAGTAGTTTTCTTAGCACTCTTCTGTCCTGCCATCAGTTATTCCCTCCTGATTATTTCTTCTTGTTTGCCATAGTCTTTCTCGGGCCTTTTCTGGTACGAGCGTTTGTCTTGGAACGCTGGCCTCTTACGGGAAGACCCTTGCGGTGACGGATACCTCTGTAACAGCCGATTTCGATCAATCTCTTAATATCGAAAGCGATGTCACGTCTGAGGTCACCTTCCACACGGCAGTTATGGTCGATATATTCTCTGAGCTTAGAAATATCGTCCTCTGTCAGATCTCTTACACGAGTATCAGGATTAATACCTGTTGCTGCAAGAATATCGTTGGAAGTTTTGCGGCCAATGCCGTAAATATATGTTAAGCCGATTTCGACTCTTTTATCTCTGGGTAAGTCTACACCTGAAATACGCGCCATTCTGTTAGCACCTCCGTTGGTAATTTTGCGTCATTAACCCTGACGCTGTTTGTGCTTCGGGTTTTCACAGATAACCATGATTTTGCCCTTACGCTTGATAACCTTACACTTTTCGCAAATTTTCTTTACTGAAGGTCTGACTTTCATTGTGTTATCATTCCTTTCACTGAAACCAAATGGTTATTACTTACTACGCCATGTAATACGACCTTTTGTCAGATCGTACGGTGACATTTCTACTGTAACCTTGTCACCCGGAAGAATACGAATGAAATTCATTCTGAGTTTTCCGGAAATATGAGCAAGGATAATATGTCCGTTTTGAAGCTCTACCTTAAACTGGGCATTCGGAAGGGCTTCTTTGACTGTACCTTCGACCTCAATTACATCCTGCTTTGACAATTAAATGACCTCCTTATGAATTACGTACCCTGCCGTTATATTCAGCGAGGATCTTACGAATTTCAACGTCAGTTTCCATTGACTGTTCGCTGAGAACAGTTTTGGTCGGCGACAGATGGATCCATTTTTTCTTTTTGGGTTTTTGGGCATTGCGAGCGGCACCGTCTATAATGTAGGCCATATCGTTTTCTACCCTGAGAACCACAAAAAAGCTTCCCTTGTCGTGACCCGCCTTTGATCTGACAATCATCCCTTTTACGAACTGCATCGTTTCACCTCAGTCCGCCAAGGTCAGTATCACCGGTCCGTTGGACGTAATTGCGATCGTATGCTCAAAATGAGCCGAAAGCTTGCCGTCTGCGGTGACTGTTGTCCATTTATCATCAAGCACTCTTACTTTATGAGTCCCCTGATTGATCATTGGCTCAATGGCGATTGCCATGCCCGGCATCAGACGCACACCATGTCCCGGTGTGCCGTAATTTGGTACACTTGGGTCTTCATGCAGCTTCGCACCTACTCCGTGGCCGACGAAATCTCTTACCACCGAGTAACTGCGTGCCTCGGCATACTGTTGGACTGCACTGCCGATGTCCCCGACTCTTGCTCCCGCAACGGCATTTTTTATTCCCTCAAAAAGTGCCTCACGAGTAGCGTCCATCAACGCTTGTGCTTCCTTTGACACATCACCGCAGGCAAACGTCCAGGCGTTGTCGCCGTGATAGCCTTCCAATAAAGCACCGACATCAATACTGACAATGTCGCCCTGCTTCAAAATTTGTTTTTTGCTCGGTATGCCGTGGATGACTACATTGTTTACTGAAATACATGCACTGGCAGGAAATCCGCCATAACCGAGAAAGGAAGGGGTCGCCCCCTGTTTCTCGATATATTCACGGACGATCCTGTCGATTTCGTAGGTAGAAACCCCCGGTTCGACAGCCTTTCCTGCTTCACGCAAAGCTCTTTGAGAGATTCGGCCCGCATTCCGCATTGCTGCCAGTTCACGGGCTGTTTTCAGGATCACCATATCTTATGCCTCAACAGCCTTGAGAATGAGAGCTGTTGTCTGCTCGATTGTCTCCTGACCCTCAACGATGGAAAGTTTACCCTGCTTCTCGTAGTAATCTTTGAGAGGCTCCGTTTCCTTATGATAAACCTCAAGACGAGCTTTCACTGTATCAGGATGGTCATCCTTACGCTGAACAAGGGCACCTGCACACTTGTCGCAAACGTTCTCCACCTTGGATTTTTTATACTCAATGTGGTAGCTTGCTCCGCAGCTTTCGCAGACACGGCGTCCGGACATTCTCTTTACGATAGCCTCGTCTTTCACTTCGATATCAATTACCTTGTCAATCACGATGCCCATTGCGTCCAGAGCCTCGGCCTGAGGGATGGTTCTGGGGAAACCGTCAAGAATGAAGCCATTCTGACAATCTTCCTTTGCCAGACGTTCTTTGATGATGCCGATAACGACTTCATCAGGAACGAGCTGACCTGCTTCCATAAAGGACTTTGCCTTCAGACCCATCTCAGTACCGGTTTTCAGCGCTTCACGAATAATATTTCCGGTTGAAATAGTCGGGATTTGTAAACGATCACATATAACCTCAGCCTGTGTGCCTTTGCCGGCACCCGGGGCTCCAAGTAAGATAATATTCATCATTATTTACTCCTTTCGTCTCAGAAGTTATCAGTCAAGAAATCCCTTATAATGACGCATCATCATCTGAGATTCAAGCTGCTTCATTGTTTCGAGTGCTACACCGACAAGGATGATAACGGAAGTACCGCCCATCATCAAACCTCTCATACCGGTTGCATCTGCATAAAGCAGCGGAACGATAGCGATAAACGCAAGGAAGAGAGCGCCAATCAGTGTAATTCTGGACAGGATTTTTGCGATAAAATCTGCGGTAGGCTTACCCGGTCGGATACCCGGGATGGTACCGTTGCTTTGACGGAGGTTGTTTGCCATTTCGATGGGGTTGTACTGAATAGTAACATAGAAATAAGCAAAACCAATGATCAAAATGAAATACAATACTGTGTAGATCCAGCCGCCCATATCGAACGCATCGAAGAATGCTTTCCAGAAGCCTGTCGGCGTATCCTGACCGATAAAGAGGAGGATCGTTGACGGGATAGAAAGAATAGAGCTGGCGAAGATGATCGGCATAACGCCTGAAAGACCTACTTTGATCGGAAGATGTGAGCTTTGACCGCCATACATTTTTCTGCCGACCATACGTTTCGCGTATTGTACGGGAATACGGCGTTCCGCATCGTTCATAAATACGATCACCCAAATGATAAAGAGGAAGAGTATAATGAATACGATCGGATAAATAATCTTGCTGACATCACCTGCAAGACCGAGCTGGAAGTTTTCCCACAGCGCACCGAGTGTCACCGGCAGTCTTGCAATAATACCAATGAAAAGAAGAATGGAGATACCGTTGCCTACGCCGTTCTGGTTGATCTGCTCACCGAGCCACATCATCAATGCGGTACCAGCGGTAAAGACCAAAACAATGACCACAGCAGCAAAGATAGCCTCAAAGTTCCATCCACTGAACTTTACTATGTTGGATCTCAACAGCCAGATATAGTAGGCAGTACCCTGGATGATACCAAGAATAACGGTAACATATCTGGTGATCGTTGCGATCTTTTTACGTCCCTCTGTTCCTTCTTTTGCCAGTCGCTCCAGCGGCGGAATTGCCACAGCAAGCAGCTGCATAATAATGGAAGAGTTGATGTACGGGGTAACAGACATTGCGAACAATGTCGCATTAGAAAACGCACCGCCGGAGAACATATCAAAATACGAAAGCATATTCTGACTGTCTTTCCAACCCTCTGTCAGGGTTTTGAGTGCATCTACATTCAGAAACGGTACCGGAATAACCGAACCGATTCTGAATACAATGACAATAAAAATCGTAAAAAGCATCTTCTTGCGAAGATCAGGAATTTTCCAGGCATTAGCGATTGTTTTGAACAAATCAGATCACCTCTGCCTTTCCTCCTGCAGATTCAATTTTCTGCTTAGCAGATTCCGAGTAAGCAGCAACTTTTACGTTGAGCTTCTTTGTAAGAGTACCGTTACCGAGAATTTTAACGCCGTCATAAGCCTTGTTGATGATACCCTTCTCGATAAGTGCCTCAGCAGTTACCTCTGCATCGTTATCAAAAGCTTCGAGAGCAGACACATTAATTGCTACGATATTTTTAGCAAAAATGTTGTTAAAGCCTCTCTTCGGAATTCGTCTTTGAAGGGGCATCTGACCGCCTTCAAAACCCGGACGGATGCTGCCGCCCGAACGAGCCTTCTGACCCTTGTGACCCTTGCCGGCTGTTTTGCCCTGACCGGAGCCGTGTCCTCTGCCAATTCTCTTGGATGTTTTTGTTGCACCCTCAGCAGGTGAAAGTTCGTGCAAATTCATTGTTATCGCACCTCCTTGCTTACGCTTCAGTTACCTCTACAAGGTGTCTGATCTTAGTCACCTTGCCCTGTGTCTGTACATTATCGGGCTGTACGGTTGTTTTGCCCGGCTTTGTCAGTCCCAGTGAGTTGGCAGTAGCAATCTGGTCTTTTGGTCTTCCAATTAAACTCTTTTTCAGAGTAATTTTAAGCTGTGCCATTGTTGCTTCCTCCCAATTATAAAATTTCCTTTGCAGACTTGCCGCGGACAGCGGCAACTTCCTCTGCTGTTCTGAGGCTCTCAAGACCTGCCAGTGTTGCTCTTACAACATTGCACGGGTTGTTGGAACGAAGAGCCTTTGTTCTGATGTCCTTAATACCGACTGCCTCGATGACAGCACGTACCGGACCGCCGGCGATAACACCGGTACCGGGAGCAGCGGGTTTCATCAAAACCTTGCCTGCACCAAAGATACCTGTTACCTCATGAGGAATGGTAGTGCCCTTCAGAGAAACCTTCTTGAGGTTTTTCTTTGCGTCCTCGATGCCCTTACGGATAGCATCCGGAACTTCGCCTGCTTTACCGATACCGAAGCCTACTGTACCGTTGCCGTCACCGACAACTACGAGAGCGGCGAACTTGTAGATACGACCGCCTTTTACTGTCTTAGATACACGGTTGATTGCTACAACGTGCTCTTTTAAATCTAAAGTAGATCCGTCAATTATAGCCAAAGTTACTCCTCCTTACTTAGAACTTGAGACCGCCCTCACGAGCGCCTTCGGCCAGTTCCTTGACACGGCCGTGGAAAATGTAGCCACCTCTGTCAAATACGACATCAGTAATGCCTTTGTCGGCAGCTCTCTTAGCGATCAGCTGACCAACCTTGCGTGCAGCGTCTTTGTTTCCGCCATAAACATCGATCTCTTTGTCAAGTGATGAAGCTGATGCAAGAGTAACACCCTTAACATCATCAATCAGCTGAGCATAGATGTTGTTGGTGGAGCGGAAAACGTTAAGGCGAGGACAATCAGCCGTACCGCTGATCTTACCGCGTACTCTCTTGTGGCGGTTAAGTCTTGCCTTATTTGTATCTGGCTTATTAACCATAATGTTTCACTCCTTATATTACTTCTTACCCTTGCCGGCTTTACCTTCCTTGCGGCGGATAACCTCGTCAACGTACTTGATACCTTTGCCCTTATATGGCTCCGGCGGACGTTTTTCTCTTACTTCAGCGGCAAACTGGCCAACCTTCTGTTTGTCAATACCGCTGATGATAATTTTATTGGGGTTAGGAGCCTCAATGGTAATATCCTCTGTATCGGATACGATCACCTGATGAGAATAACCAAGGTTCATTACCAGGTCCTTGCCCTTTTTCTGTACACGGTAACCAACGCCGTTAACGTCAAGCTCTTTTTTGAAACCTGTGGTTACGCCATCCACCATATTCTGAATGTTGGAGCGAGTCAGACCGTGAAGTGAACGATTCAGTTTTTCGTCGTTAGGACGAGTAACGAGAATTTCCGTTCCCTCTACTGTTACGTTCATATTTTTGTGGAAATTCTTCGTAAGAGTACCCTTGGGGCCTTTTACGGTAATAACACCTTCGCCTACTTTTACTTCAACGCCGGCGGGAATATTTATGGGTTTTCTTCCAATTCGTGACATTTCTCAGTGTCCCCCTTACCAAATGTATGCAAGAACCTCGCCGCCAACATTCTCTTTACGAGCCTGACGGTCGGTCATAACGCCCTTTGAGGTTGAAATGATGGCAACGCCAAGTCCCTTCATTACCTTCGGCATATTTTCTACATCGCTGTAAATACGAAGACCGGGCTTAGAAACTCTCTTGAGTCCTGTAATAACAGGTGACTTGCCCTCGCCGTATTTCAAAGCGATTTTAATGATACCCTGCTTGCCGTCATCAACGACCGAAAAGCTTTTGATGTAGCCTTCATCCAGAAGAATTTGAACGATCGCCTTCTTCATATTGGAAGCAGGAACTTCTACTGTATCGTGTTTTGCAGTATTTGCGTTGCGAATTCTTGTCAGCAAATCTGCAATAGCATCTGTAATCTGCATAGTCGGTTACCTCCTTTAGTAATTGCCTTACCAGCTGGCTTTCTTTACACCCGGAATTTCGCCCTTGTAAGCAAGCTCTCTGAAGCAGATACG
>CADCOE010000052.1 GCA_902802985.1 uncultured Ruminococcus sp. | reverse complement strand
TGTCAAGTATTTTCAGCCCTCACGGGCTGACAGCAATTCATCCCCGACCTATAGAGGTCGGAGTCTTCTTGCCGAGTTAGGATAAAAACATCTTCTTTGTTGATTAATTCTCCGTCAGCGGCAAGTTTAAAATCAAAAAAATAAGCAGGCATTGAATTTTTCATCCATTGATAAGAAATTTTATTAAAATCACATTTACTGCGTTTAAAGTTATCAATTTTTTCACTATGCCATCCATAAACCATAGTCAGATAATCGTATTGATTCTTACACTTCAATTCGGGCTTAAAAAACATATCATAAAGATTTTTGTTAATATACTTAAACAAAGCCATATCATAATCCCTCACTTAAAAACATACACACTCATTATTGTAAATGGAAACGCTTCTTTTTTCAATATTATATCTATCGCATTATAGCTCATAAAAAAATGTTTTTTTATGCGATATTTTATATTCCGTTTGTAGATATAAATTACTATCATTGTGTTATTGATCAAATCAAGACAAAAAATACCCTCATACATTCTGTAATGTATGAGGGTTGTTACACCTTAATCACTGTTCTTTGTCACGATACAATATGTTTTCTTTCATCAGCATCACCAAATGAATGATAGCAGAAAATGGGGAGTCTAAAGATTTTGATACTTATTTAAAAATCCTGACACACAAGTGTCAGGATTTTTGTTTTGGTGACCCGGACGGGAATCGAACCCGTGTTACCGCCGTGAAAGGGCGGTGTCTTAACCGCTTGACCACCGGGCCATATGAATAGTAGCGGTAGTGGGATTCGAACCTACGACACTCCGGGTATGAACCGAATGCTCTAGCCAACTGAGCTATACCGCCATATGTCAAACTGATGTATCAACAATCAGCTTCATTATTATATCGTACTGAGGCTATTTTGTCAAGATATTTTTTTGTTTTTATTTATACAATTTGTATATAATATCAAAATTATACTTAGTATAATTTTTATTTTTCAACCGAAATAAATATACAGTATGTAATATTTCATTTTATATTGATTTAAAAGAACTAAAAAAGTTTTCAACACCAAAATGTTGAAAAGGTGGAAAACTTTTAAACTTCCCTGTTGAAATACATCTATTGCTTTTAGCACATAAAAGGTCGAATACTATACAAGATATAGGGTTTTTTCAAAAATCAAGCCATATTTTGACGTAATATCGAAGTCAAAACTTACAAATTGTAAAATGTTTTAAACTCTTTCAACATTTCGATGTTGAAAACTCATTTTTTAAGGTTTACAATTTGTAAAAAACTCGTCTTTTAAGATCGCCATTCGGTCCAAATCATAGTAAATACCATCTTTCAACATTTCACTTCGAAGTGTTCCCTCATAAATCATTCCGATTTTTTCCATTACGCGACGGGAAGCAGGGTTAACACTCATACACACTCCTGCAATTTTGTTGAGCTTCAATTCTTCAAAGCCATATCGAAGCATTTCGGCCGCTGCTTCTGTTGTATAGCCATCATTCATATATGTTCTGTCCGTAAAGTAAGAAATTTCTGCACGGTTATGCTGACGGTTGATATTAATAAGTCCAACATTACCGATATATTGACCCGTGTCACGCAAAGTCATTGCAAATTCATAAGCCAAATGCTCTTTTTTATTTTTTTGGATCATTTTGAGCCACCATTCTGCCTGTTCCAAGGTATAGTTCAATGGAATCCCATAGGTTGTCGCATAAATTTCAGGCTGTCCTGCCACGTGGGCATAAGCAGCCGCATCACTCTTTCTGTATTCTCTGATCAACAATCTGTCGGTAACAAATTTTTTTTCAAACCACATAGTCATCCCTCATTATCCGTTTTATATGATAGTATGCTGCTGCCGCACATTATAATAACAAAAGCAGGAAACGCTCGGAAAAAACCAAGCTGTTCCCTGCCCTTTATCTTATTAACCGTGATAAGAATAGTTGGGTGCTTCTTTTGTAATCTGAATATCGTGGGGATGGCTTTCTTTCAGTCCCGCACCGGTAATTCTGACAAATCTTGCTTTATCGTGAAGTTCCTGAATATTGGCGCAGCCTGTATAACCCATACCGGATTTCAAACCGCCCATCAACTGATAGATCGTATCGGAAAGCGGTCCCTTGTAAGGAACACGACCCTCTACGCCTTCAGGAACGAACTTTTTGTTAGAGGACTGGAAGTAACGGTCTGCACTGCCTCTGCCCATCGCACCAAGGCTGCCCATTCCACGATACACCTTAAACTGTCTGCCCTGATAGATCTCGCTTTCACCGGGCGACTCCTCACAGCCTGCCACGAGAGAGCCGATCATTACCACGCTGCCGCCTGCCGCAAGAGCCTTGACAATATCACCGGAATATTTGACGCCGCCGTCCGCAATAACGGGAATACCGTGTTTCGATGCTTCATAGGCAGCATCATAAATAGCGGTAATCTGCGGCACGCCGATACCTGCAACGATACGTGTAGTACAGATAGAACCGGGACCAATACCCACCTTAACACAGTCTGCACCGGCATCAATCAAAGCTTTGGCAGCCTCAGCGGTTGCGATATTACCGGCAACGAGCTGTACATCGGGGAATGCTTTTTTCACCTTAGCAACAGATTGAATAATATTATTATTATGACCGTGTGCCGAATCCAACACCAAAACATCCACCTGAGCCTTAACGAGTTCCGCTACTCGCTCAAGGACATCGGCTGTTCCTCCGATAGCAGCACCACAGAGAAGTCTGCCGTTGTTATCTCGGGCACTATTGGGGTACTGTACCGATTTTTCAATATCTTTAATGGTAATAAGCCCCTTCAAAGCACCTTCTGCATCCACCAAAGGCAGCTTTTCGATTTTATGTTTCTTGAGGATCTGCTGTGCCTCTTCGAGTGTCGTACCGACTGGAGCAGTCACCAGATTTTGTCTTGTCATCACCTGAGCGATCTTCTGACTGTAATCACTTTCATCCATAAAGCGAAGATCACGGTTCGTAATAATGCCGACTAATCTGCCGTTTTCGCAGATCGGCACACCTGAGATCTTATATTTAGCCATTAATTTATTGGCATCATTGACATAATGCTCCGGTGTAAGGAAGAACGGATTGACAATTACCCCGTTTTCAGAACGCTTTACTCTGTCAACAGCATCTGCCTGCTGTTCGATCGACATATTTTTATGAATAATGCCGATACCGCCCTCACGTGCAATAGCGATTGCCATTCGGGTTTCCGTTACGGTGTCCATTGCTGCTGTCATCAACGGTGTATTCAGTTTGATTTTCTTCGTAAGGTATGTACTTACATCAACATCTCTCGGCTGGACATTTGATTCGCCCGGTATCAAAAGAACGTCGTCAAAGGTCAGGCCCTCTTTGCCGAATTTGTGGTCATAATTTGCAGTCAGCATTCTTTAATCTCCCCCATTTTCTTAAATTCAGTTGATTGTATAGTATTTTATTATACCATAAATAGAAAAAATATTGTTCTTAAAAAGAATTATTTACTTAAATTTCTTTTTTAATTTTCCACCGAGCCACCGAAAACGGTGGAAAACTTTCTTGACGCTATTTGATATAGGGAGAAATTTTTCATTTTGTTTTTCCACCGAATGGCAGAAAACCGTTGAAAACTTTTTGATAACAAAAAATCATCATCCAAATCAAAAGGCAGGTTCGGATGATGAAAAAAAACGATTGGTTTTATTTTTCTATTTTCTGAAAGAAAGTTCTGACTGCTTTTTCCACTTCGTCGGGATTGATGTCCTCCACAAAGTCAGTCATATGAGAGTTGTAAAGAAACCGGAAATAGTCTGTCATATCTTCCTTTGTATAATAGAAGGCATCTATGTACAGCTTCGGAATGTCATTTTTCTGAATCACCGCAGCGGTTCTTTTCATATTTTCTGCAGAGCAGGATGCCTCCGAATTTTGTGCAAAGGTAATAACACTGTTTTCCCAAAATGCTTTTCTGTATTCTTCACCGTCCGTCCCATAGATATTCTTCCAAAGAGATTCGCCTGTCACTGCGAGATAAACTCTCGTCAGATCCATTTTTGTCAATATCGCACCCATACTTCCTTCGGCAGAATTGCCGTCCTCTTCCCACCAGACCTCTGTATCTTCGTGGTTATCAATGATAGAAATATCGCCAAGAAGCTTGTTGGGGTCCAGATATACCACTGCTTCCACTTCATCGGGATAAACACTTTCCCAGTATGTCATATAATCACCGCCAAGGGAATGACCCACCAAAACATATGGTGCCTCACAGCCCGCATTTTTCAATGCCGTGCGGTAATCCGACACGATACGCTCAGTGGTCTGTTCGATATGGGTATCATCACTCATTCCATAGCCTGCACGGTCAATCACAGCAATAGGGTTTTATCTGAACGGCAAAATCCGAAGAGCCCATTCCCGAAATACCCACGATGGTATGTTTTCCGTTCTCCTTGCCATAAAGCTGAACATTCAGGTTATACTCTCCTGCGGAAACCGAATGGATATATCCCGCCTGTTCCAAGAGCTTACGCTCCTGATAGCTGAGAAATTGGTGGACGGCAAACACCACTCCCACGAACAATACCAAAACACATAACAAAATTATTACGATATTGCGTATTATCTTTCCTGCTTTTTTTGCTTTACTTTCTGCATACATAATCATTACCCCCGAGTACCTGTTGTCATTAGTATGATGATACCTTTGTCCCTATCCGAACTGCCATTCCATTTCCTTACATTAACCTTACTTTTTTGTAAGAAAACAGCTGAAAGCAGGAAATGGTTTTCTATGCTTTCAGCCGTAATAAAAAGATTATTCTTTTGTAATAACATCAATGCCAAGATAGGGACGAAGTACCTCAGGAACGGTAACAGAACCATCTTCATTTTGATACTGTTCAACTATAGCAGGAATGACACGGCTGGTAGCAAGTCCGGATGCATTCAGTGTATGAGCAAAATGCATTTTTTTATCCTCGCCTCTGTATCTGATATTTCCTCTTCTTGCCTGATAATCTCTTGCATTCGATGCCGAGCTGACTTCTTTATAGATTTCCATACTGGGGATCCATACTTCAATATCATAAGTTCTTGCCATAGAGAATGAGCAATCACCGGCAGCTAATTTGCTAAGCCGATAATGTAAACCCAATCCCTGTACCAAACGTTCTGCCTTATCGACCAGTTCCTCAAAAGCAATATCTGATTTATCATCCTCGGTATACTGTACCATTTCTACTTTATTGAACTGATGACCTCTGATCATACCTCTTTCTTCGCTGCGGTAGCTGCCTGCCTCACGGCGATAGCAAGGGGTATAGGCAATGTACTTTTTCGGCAGTTCTTCTATCGGAACAATTTCATCTCTGTGAACGTTCACCAATGCGGTTTCTGCTGTAGGCAGCATAAACTTTTTGTCATCGCTGGTAGGATTTTGGATCCAATATACCTCCTCGGTAAACTTGGGGAACTGACCTGCCACATAACCGCACTGATAGCCGAGCATATGCGGCGGAAGAATAAATTCAAATCCATCTTTAATATGTTCATTGATAAAATAGTTGAGCAAAGCCCATTCCAGTCTTGAACCCCAGCCTCTGTAGAGCCAGCTGCCGGCACCGGCAATTTTAGCACCACGTTTATAGTCTATCATACCAAGGCTTTCGCAGAGGTCAACATGGTTTTTCATAGGGAAATCAAAAACAGGCTTTTCGCCGAAGTAACGAATAGGCTCATTCTTTTCTTTGCCGCCCGCACAAACATCATTATCAGGAAGATTAGGAAGGGACAACAGCAATGATTTTTGTTTTTCTTCCAGATTGCCGATAACGGCATCTCCTTCTTTGATTTGAGCTACCAGTTCCTTCATTTTTGCCATAATTTCAGAAGCATCTCCGCCTGCTTTTTTGATCTGGGGAATTTGCTTGCTGGCGGCATTTTGTTCTGCCTTCATTGCTTCTACCTTACCGAGCTGCTCACGTTTTTCGGCGTCAACAGCAAGAATTTCATCCACAATGCTGTCCAAGTTCATTTCTCTTTTTTTGATACGTTCTTTTACCTCATCTGGTTTTTCTCTAAGATACTTAATATCGATCATTTTCATTTCTCCTATCTTAAATAAATCTAAAAATATCGAATATATTATAGCACAATCATTTTGGATATGCTACCGTCTGAGAGGGGGATTTTAAAAAATTTCATTGATCCGGATAATCAATCTTTATTAAACAATCTTGCCAGTTCACCAAGGTCATCTTCACTGTAGAATTCTATTTCGAGGACACCGCCATTTTCCTTACTGTTGATCACTTTAACTTTACGGCTGAGATGTTCATTCAAAGCGAGTTCCACTTCATCATAAAACGGGCTGCGCTGATGGCTGCCTGTTGATACGGCAGACTGTTGATTATCATTCATTTTTTTAGCCGCCTTTTCCACCTCACGGACAGTCATATCATTAGGTTTGATCAAACGAGCCAGTTCCAGCAATTTTTCTTCATTTTCTATACTGAGAAGTGCCCGCGCGTGTCCTGTTGATATTTCCCCGTTGGAAAGCATATCAAGTACTTCCTGTGGGAGACTGAGCAATCTCAAGGCGTTAGCGATCACAGGGCGGCTTTTTCCGACGGATTTTGAAATTTCTTCTTGTGTTAAACCGTATTCCTGAGCAAGAACCCGATAACCCAGTGCTTCCTCTACCGGAGTCAGGTTTTCACGCTGTAAATTTTCTATCATTGAAATCTGCATCATTTCAGAGTCAGTCATTTCCCTGATAATAACAGGAACCTCTGACAACCCTGCCATACGGCTTGCCCGCCATCTTCGTTCTCCTGCTACCAGCTGATAACCGCCATCCGGCAGCGGACGCACAAGCAGCGGCTGCAATACGCCGTGAACCGCAATAGAATCCGCCAATTCCCCAAGTGCTTCTTCATCAAAATCGTGCCTTGGCTGGTCACGGTTTGGTTCAATATCCGTAATTTTGAGTGTGACGGTACTGCCGGAATCCTCCATATCGTTTTCCATAAAGATCGCATCCAGACCTTTTCCGAGCCCGCCCCTTTTTGCTGCCATCAATCATTCACCCTCTTTTATTGTTTTCTGCAATTTCTTTCGCAAGTTCTACGTAAGCTTTTGATCCTTTGTTGGACTTATCGAAGTACATAATCGGCATACCGAAACTCGGTGCTTCCGAAAGTCTGACTGTCCGAGGAATGACAGCGGCAAACACTTTTCTCGGGAAAAAACGTTTTACCTCCTGCACGACCTGTTGAGTCAAATTCAGTCTGCCGTCATACATTGTCAGCAGTACACCTTCAATGTCCAGATATTCATTATAACGTCTTTTTATTTTTCTGACGGAATTCATCAGCTGTGACAAACCTTCCAGCGCGTAATACTCGGGCTGGATAGGAACCAGCAGCGTATCTGCCGCACAAAAGGCATTGGTAGTAATCAGGCCGAGTGACGGTGGACAGTCAATAAAAATAAAGTCATAATTTCCTTTGATGAGTGCCAATGAATTTTTGAGTTTGGCTTCTCTGTGTTCGATCTCAACCAGTTCAATCTCAGCAGCTGCCAGATCAATACTTGACGGAATAAGGTCGAGATTTTGGTAATCTGTATGTACGATAATATTTTCCGCCTTAACATTTTCTATCATCATACTGTAAGCGGAATGTTTGACAGAACGTTTATCAATACCGACACCGCTTGTGGCATTTCCCTGTGGGTCAATATCTATTAGAAGGACTTTATAACCAAGCATTGCTATTCCCGCCGCCGTATTAACGGCAGTTGTTGTTTTTCCGACACCACCCTTTTGGTTTGTCACTGCAATTATTTTCCCCATTTTCTTCCCTCCAAAACAACTAAAATAACTTTATCTATGACCCCCGTCCGATGCTTTGGTAAGACGATCAATGGATAGGATAAGTTATTTTTGTCTGATACTTTATTATTATATCACGATTTCAGTTATACATCAACGAATATTTGCGGAATTTTATAAATTGTTTCACGTGAAACATCGGACAGAAAAAAACACCGCAAAATGTTTCACGTGAAACATTCTGCGGTCAAAATATCATTTACGCTGTCATATTTTCCTTATCCGATCTCAGTTTAGGGATGCGAACCGTATATTCAATATATTCCTCATTTTCAGAATGGGCGGTAGTAACATTAATTCCCGACATTCGCATCGTATTAACGGCTCTCATCACGGTATTTTCAAAAAGTCTTATATCCTTAATCACGATTTTTTGCTTTTGTGTCTCCGATTTTTGCATTCTTTGCCTGTTAACAAAAGCATCAATATATTTCTCCGACTGTGAAACATTCATATTCCGCTCAATAATCTCACTCAACAAAATTCTTCTCTCTGTTATATCATTTACTTTGAGTAATGCTCTTGCGTGGCGTTCTGTCAGATGTGCTTTCAGGATGAGTTCTTTTTCGTCATTCGTCAACTTAAGCACTCGCAGTTTATTGGCGATGGTCGATTGTCTTTTTCCGAGTTTTCGTGCGGTTTCCTGCTGTGTCATACCACAGCAGAGCATCATCATATGAATACCCTCTGCTTCTTCAAAAAAATTCAAATCCTCCCGCTGCAAATTTTCCGTCATCGAGTAGATGTTTGCCTGCTTGTCCGTGCAGGAAAGAACAATGCAGGGAACTTTAGACTGACCACACATTGCTGCTGCTCTGAGTCTTCGTTCACCTGCAATCAACTCATATTCTGCCGTACTGACTTTTCTGACGGTGAGGGGCTGCAAAATTCCGTTTTGGCGAATGCTGAACGCCAACTCTCGAAGCTGTTCTTTTTGAAAACTGCGACGTGCCTGTGTAGGGCACGGTCTGATCTGTACCACCGGTATGTCTGTAATTTTCCGCTCTTTACCAATAGACAAAAGCATATTTCGCCGCTCCTTTCTGTAATACTATGATAACACGCAGACGGCAAAATGATTGTCAAAAACAGTCGCAGTATTTTTGCTGCCAAAAGGATTGAGTATAGAAAATTGCTGCGTCATTCCAAGAAGGAATTATAGGGGACTTTTATTGATTTTTACTCCCCGTCGTGGATATTGAGTGGGAGTCGGTTTGATTTTATCAATAGCGATGATGGTACGGCTGCTGTCATCCGGCAGTGTCAAAGCAATGATTTTCCTTGCCTTACCGCCGAGTTGCCGGATAGCATTGTCGGCATTTTTCAATTCATTACGGCCATCCGAACCTTTCATCGAATAAAATACGCCTCCTGTTTTGACATAAGGCATACAGTATTCGCACAGAGCAGGCAGATTGGCTACTGCTCTGGATACGGCAACATCATATTGTTCACGGTAAGCTTGGTTTTGACCGTACTCCTCTGCCCTTGCGTGGAGCAGTTCAGCCGATACCCTTAGTGTATGACAAACTTCTTTCAAAAAAATCAGACGCTTGTTCAGACTGTCAAGCAGTGTCAGACGAAGATCGGGACGTAGGATCAACAGAGGTATTCCCGGAAAACCTGCTCCTGTACCGATGTCAATTAGTGATGCATTAGCGGGAATATTGGCATACTTCAGCAATGTAATACTATCAATAAAATGCTTAACAGCTATTTCTGTTGGTTCGGTAATCGCTGTTAAATTCATTTTTTGGTTCCATTCAACAAGCAGTCCGGCATATATTTCAAATGCAGTGATCTGTTCATCTGTAATGGAAATTTGATTTTGCTGACACCATTCTTTTACGATATTACCTGTCATACGTGTACCTCCTCATCTTGTTGGGGGTGACGGAGAGTTGA
The DNA here is from genome assembly GCA_902802985.1 of uncultured Ruminococcus sp. Classification (GTDB taxonomy): domain Bacteria; phylum Bacillota; class Clostridia; order Oscillospirales; family Acutalibacteraceae; genus UBA1213. The sequence goes on along the minus strand of CADCOE010000052.1, from coordinate 2,082 downwards.
AAGGTAGATAACTAACACAGAAATATCGGCAGGACTGACACCGGAAATTCTGCTTGCCTGACCGATATTTTCAGGACGTACCTTATTAAGCTTTTCCCGTGCTTCCAGACGCAAACCTTCTATCCGGAAGTAATCAATATCATTGGGGAGCAGTTTTGTTTCCAGACGACGTACCTGGTCAATGATGGTCAACTGACGTTTAATATATCCTTCATATTTAATTTCTACTTCTACCTGTTCAAAGATATTGGCATTGATCGTGGGACGGGTCGTATCAATGGCTTGAAGGGCATCATAACTTAATTCAGGACGCTTGAGAAGGTCGATCAAGCGTATTCCTGTATTGACCTCAGAAGTATTTTTGTCACGGAGAATGGCATTCAACTGTTCGCTTGGCGCAATCACTGTTTTGCGGACACGTTCCAATTCATTTTTCATCATTTGCTGCTTACGCTGAAAGCGTTCCCATCTATCATCATTGATCAGACCAATTTTTCTGCCGATAGGCGTCAATCGGGTATCGGCATTGTCCTGACGCAAGATAAGACGGTATTCACTTCGTGAAGTCATCATTCGATATGGATCATTACAGCCCTTAGTGACGAGGTCATCGATCAGTGTTCCGATATAGGAACCGGAACGATCCAATACCAGTGGTTCTCTGTCAAGAACTTTAAGAGCTGCATTAATTCCTGCCACCAATCCCTGTGCTGCCGCTTCTTCGTAACCCGAACTGCCGTTAAACTGTCCTGCACCGTACAAGCCGTCAAAATCACGAAATTCCAATGTACGGTTCATCTGTATCGGATCAGCACAGTAATATTCGATGGCATAAGCGGGGCGCATTACCACACAATGTTCCAAACCTTTGATAGAATGATAAAATGCTGTCTGCACATCTTCCGGCAGAGAAGACGACATTCCCTGCAAATACATTTCTTCTGTATTCAAGCCGCACGGTTCAATAAAAAGCTGATGACGCTGTTTATCAGCGAAGCGGACAATTTTATCTTCGATACTGGGGCAGTATCTGGGACCTATTCCCTCTATTTTACCGCTATACATAGGGGAACGATGAATATTATCAAGAATGATCTGTTTGGTTTGATCATTCGTCCAACTGACATAGCACTTTACTTTATTTTCTCCGGGATTTTCTGTATCATAAGAAAACGGTACAATGGGTTCATCGCCGCACTGTTCCTCCAGATCGTCAAAACAAATGCTGGATTTCAGAACTCTGGCGGGGGTACCTGTTTTAAATCGCCTGATATTCATTCCCATTTTTTCGAGCGCATCGGGCAGAAACTTTGACGGAAACATTCCATCAGGACCGCTTTCATAAGAAACATCACCCACATAAATTTTACCGCCCAAATAAGTACCGGTTGCCAGAACGACAGTTTTCGCAAAATATTGGGCTTCCAGACGAGTGGTAAGCATCCATCTTCCGTCATCTGTTTTTTGCAGATCGGTGATTTCTGCCTGACGCAGTTCCAGATTTTCCTGCAGCTCCAATGTATGCTTCATTCTGTCACTGTATTTTCTTCTGTCGATTTGTGCTCTCAGCGAGTGGACAGCAGGACCTTTTCCCCTGTTGAGCATACGAATTTGTAAAAAGCATTCATCAGCTGCTTTTCCCATTTCACCGCCGAGTGCATCAATTTCTCTCACAAGATGTCCCTTTGCCGTACCACCGATTGACGGGTTACAGGGACAGTTTCCTACAGCGTCATTATTAATAGTAAAAACACCTGTCTTACATCCCAGTCTTGCAGCAGCCAGTCCCGCCTCGATCCCTGCGTGACCTGCGCCGATGACTGCCACATCAAACTCTCCTGCAACAAACTTCATAATTTCTCCCTCTCTTTTTACTGCTGTTTTTGCCGGTATCCTTTCTGAAAGGCCGGCGAACTTTTTCATTCACCAACTGCTTTGGTAAACGACCTCATTTATTGTGACATACTCCCGCCGCCTACGCTGACGCTTAGAGGCGGGGGCTTCTCGCTCAAGTATGGTAACCCATACAGTATCAACGAGCTATCCCCGTGTGTCCCACGGTTCTTGTCTTGGTTTTATGCT
>CADCOE010000051.1 GCA_902802985.1 uncultured Ruminococcus sp. | reverse complement strand
TAGACCAGTTTTTTGCAAGCTCACAGCTTTGCAGTGTTTGCGGATACCAAAATCCTGAAACAAAAGACTTGTCTGTAAGAGAGTGGAATTGCCCCTGTTGTCATACACATCACGACAGAGATATCAATGCTGCTGTAAACATACGAAATGAGGGTATGAAAGTAGCATTAGCATAAAACATAAAACAAAACTCAATATGTTGTTTATGGACCCTGACTATACTGGGGCAATGGAACGTTCCTCCATTATTGTTGATAATATTAACAGCAAAGAGTTTTATGACCTTTATGCAAGCAATTTTCTGAGAATATATCAATACAGCACATCACAGGATATTACAGAAAAAGATCTGACATAATCAAAACCACAGCAATGATACTGCTGTGGTTTTGTTGTGTTAATCGGATGATTTGGCGGAGCTTTCGGTCTTTTGAGACGTCTTGCCGCCGTTAAATTTACTGAAAGCATTTTTAACGTCCTTTTGACGTTGGATATTGTCTTTTGATTCTGATGTATCTGTATAAATCATCAAGTATTGATTGTTTTCGGAAAGGACAGCATCATATGCCGCATCCGATGTCGTATCAGAATTGAATACGTGAAATTTTCCTTTGGTTTGTACTTCTTTGATGACACGTTTTCCGTCATCGTTAAGGTTTTGGGGATCGTATTCATATAATTCCATTACTACTTTTGATGAGTTAAGTGTAAAAACATAACGATCGCCGTCCACAGCACCAATGACAGTATAAAGCATTTCGGTCGGTTCTGTCTTTTCGGGAATGTATTCCAGTTCGATAAAGTATTTTTCCAGACCGCTCAGGTTATTTTCAAAATCGGTCGATTTTATCTTCTGGGAGTCGGGGGCATCAGCGGTATTGATATTTTCAAGCTGTTCACTTCGATTGCCATTCATACAGCCTGTCAGTGAAACAACCATCATTGAACATATTACAGCAATTAATAACTTTTTCATACGATCCTCCATTTATCTTAGTCAGCATTGAAACAATTACCGTTGAAAATCGGCAGTAAAGCTATTATAAACTATTTATCACAGCAATTCAAGTATTGCTGCAAAAAAGAATAAGTGTCGGACGTTTTCGGCTGTCCGACACTTTGTATTATTTCAGCTGATGGCCGCATTTTTTGCAGAATTTACTGCTGAGGCTGTTTTCGGTTGCACATTGAGGGCAAATATTGTGTTTGTCGATTGGCTTTCCGCATTTGCCGCAGAATGCACTTTGGGACTTGTTGGCGGCACCACAGGAGGGACATATGACAGTTAGTTCCTGCACAGTTTCAGAGGGTACAGAAGATGTGGGAGAATGAGGTGTCTGAGAAGTTTCTTTGGAAAGTTCAACGTTCGGCTGATTGCCCGGGAAATCTTGGGGAGAAAGAACGGTAGTAGCACCGATTTCATCGGTATGGGAAGCAGAGGGTACCTCCACAGACGGAGCAGTGATATTGCCCGGAAAATCTTGGGGAGAAAGAACGGTGGTGGCGCCGACTTCATCGGGGCGGTTATCGTATCGTGTACGAGCGTAGTTCCCTGCCGTTTCGGATGTATTTGTTCGGGGTGGAATGTTGATCGGTTCAAAGTTTTCCGTTGAGGAAGGAGCAGGGTTGTTGACAGTGCTATTATTGACGGGAACAGGAGGAACAGGTGCTTTCCAAAGCTGATCAGCAGGTGCTTCGGGGGACGCTGTCAGAAGCTTTTTGATGGATGATGAATAACTTAATGCTGTAAACCATATACTGAGTCTGTATACAACGAAAAATCCGAGTATGATCAATGGTATCGTGAAAGTTTCAGAAGGCAGATATAAAATACACAGCGTGATCAGGGCTATATCAATGATGGAAAGGAACAGGCAGGCAAACGAATGGAGTCCTATACCGCCTTTTGATTTTCCTAGTTCATTGAAGGTTTTGCGAACACCTGAGGAAAAGGCAATCAAACTGATGTGCCAAAGTAAAGATAGCAAGGTATAGAGAAAAGAAGCCACTACAATAAAAATAATGATATTGGATTGGGAGGGATATGTGTCCTGAATGGAAGAATAAGCCATCAGAACAAGAATAGTGATAACGATATTCAGGATAATTGCAATGGAATTAAAAACAACATTAATAATAGAGGAGGCAAGAATGCATCCCATACCGCCTGTCACAGATGACGGTGAGGAATGTTTCAGCGACTTGAAGAATACGATAAAAAAGCCGATGAACAAAAGAAAATAACATATAGTGGTAATCGCTAAAGGAATTGCCATTACCCCTATTGATCGGAATGAGGCAGGATCCACTTGATTGATTTCGGGAATGATTTCATTGAAATAGGGAACGAATTCATTGAATAATCCTGAGAATGAAAATGTCGCGATGACAAGAACGGCATTAGCGATACCAACAAGTAATGAAAGAATACCTGCGATTAATGCAAAGGGGGTGGAAAGTCCTTTTTTTACATAGAATTTGTTTTGAGCGTGAACATTGGGAACGGCAATGGGTGGTACTGAGTTCATAGGTTATCTCTCCTTTTCTGATTGACTGTCAGTATAATGGTGGTTTATGTCTGATGTGACATACTCCCGCCGCCTACGCTGACGCTTAGAGGCGGGGGCTTCTCGTTCAAGTACGGCAACCCGTACAGTAT
>CADCOE010000050.1 GCA_902802985.1 uncultured Ruminococcus sp. | reverse complement strand
TTCCCATACCGAACACGGAAGTTAAGCTCAATAGTGCCGAAGATACTTGGCGGGTGACTGCCTGGGAAAATAGGAAGATGCCAACATCGAAGCAACCGTCCAATAGGGCGGTTGTTTTTTTGTGTCAATGTGGTCGCTTTCTCCACCAAAGGGTGTTACAAAGTTGTTATAATTGTTAAAACACAGGAGTTTTGGTGGTATTGTGCAGCGTTTTCGGAAATGGTGGAACAAGAGGGAGGATTTTGACGCTGAAATCAGCAAAAATACCGTTTTTGCTGATTTTTTGTGCTATTTGACATGTTTTGAAATTGGTGGTTGTGAACAAAAAATATTTGAAAAGCCAGCATCAAAAATGTGCTCCGTTGGTTATCTGCCATACGTATTTTGTCACAATCGTCAGAATAGATGGAGAGAAAATACTGATTTTATCGGGTGTTGAGGAAATTTAACTCGAATTGGGAAAAATGATGCTGAAGGAATTATTGATGTAATCTTTTGTAACTTCTTTGTAATCTTTTGAAATTCTGATAATTTGCACAAAAAAGAAATTATATATTTCTTATAAAGAAATATAATACTTGTTTTATTGATTTTAAGAAATTAAAAATGTGCAACTTGGATAAAAATTAAGTTATTTCAATTTTGACATTTTCAGGTAATCGTTTTATAATAGCAACATCAACTAACTAATCTTCCTGCACTTTCCTCTCGTTTGATATGCAGGTTCTTTAAGGAGATTTATTCTATGAAATACGCTCAGAAACGAAATGGCTTTAAGGGAATTAAAAAAGCAGTATCGGTTGCTGTAATGGGAACTATCTGTCTGACAGCAGCACTTTCTGTGGCAGCTCTTTCAAAAACCGTCACCGTTACGGATGGCGAAAATACAATGACGATCAATACAATGAACCCCAATACAAACGTGATCCTTGAGTCTTCCGGTATTCAGCTGGGTGCCGATGATAAATTGGTTCGTACCGATGATAACTCCAACAATGTTAATATCTCTATCCTCAGAGCGTTTACCGTTGATGTGGAAAATGAGAATACAGCCAAAACAGTAACCATCAGTGACAGTGCTGTAGCGGATGCCTTGAAAGCAGCCGGTATGACACTCAGTGCCAATGATTCTGTTTCTCTTTCCGCAAAAGGAGCAAAGGGAGATAAGGAAGAAACAGAAATTAAAATTTCCCGTTGGTATACTGTTAACCTTAATCTCAGAGGTCAGCAGTCTACGGCAGAGGTTCCTGCCGGCAAAGTAAAGGATGCTCTGAAATTCCTTGATATTACCCTTGAAAAAAATGATACACTGAATGCCGATCAGGAAGAGGAACTTTATGACGGTATTGATATTATCGTAGACAGAACCGAAACCAGAACCGTTACCAAAATCGAAAAGATTGCCTATGATACCAAAACCGAAGAGTCAAGCGAACTGGAAAGAGGTATCGTCAAGGTAAAAACCAAGGGTGTGGAAGGTGAACGTGAAATTGTCGTTAATGAAACCGTTGTTAACGGTAAGGTAGTTGCTTCCGAAGAAGTCAGCAACACCGTTGTTTCTGAACCCGTTACTAAGCAGGTGATTAAGGGTACAAAGGGTAAGGTTGACCATTTCTCAACCAGCAGCGGCGACATTACGGTGGATGACGGCAGTATGACACTTACCGATACCAACGGTGATACCGTGAAGTATACAAGAACTCTTACCGGTTCTGGTACAGCTTATTACTCCGAAGAAGAACATCCTCTTACCGCTACAGGTCGTGATGCCCGTTATGGTGTCGTTGCAGTAGATCCTGATATTATTCCGTATGGTTCTATCCTTTATATTGTATCTAATGACGGTGAAGTTGTTTACGGCTATGCTGTTGCAGGTGATACGGGCGGAGCCCTTTGGGAAGGCACTGCAATCGTAGATCTTTATTATGATACACTGGATGAGTGTTGCGTCTTTGGTCGTCGTGATGTTACGATTTACGTACTTGACGGTGTTCCTGAGTCAAAAACTTATGAGAACTGATCTGTAAAATAGAATAAAATGTTGTAATTCGTCCGCACAGACTGTTATGTACTGGTGCCGGACGAATTTTTTGTGTAAATTATCTCAAAATGCAGCGGCACACGTGGGAACTTTTGCAATTTGAAAAATGGCAGCCGTAATCCCACTGTTAAGACATCGGTTAAGGTTGACAAAAGCGTAGCTTGTTTGTTATAATAACAACACAGTAGGGATGGTTCAGCCCGAATTTACGCCTGTGGAGTTGGTAAGTTACGAGAACGGTGAAGCAGGAAGCCCATTGGCTTTCAACAATGGGTAGTTCACACGATTATGAGTATAATAGAAGTAGCTTTTGGGAAGGTGTGAAGTTTATGCTGCCTGCTATTATATCAGCATTGGTGTGTCTTGCTGCCGCTACGCTTTTGTATACGCCAAGACTCCGAAATTTTCAGCATTACAGGCCCATTGCACTTTTTTTTCTGTTTGAGGGAGTGTGGGTGCTGATCGATTACCTAATGAAGCAAATTTCACCGGATAATGTTTTTATGGAATTGATCCATTATATTGGATTGATTATTCTTGGTTTGTATTTTATGGTCAGTGTGTTATTTTTATCAAAGAAAAAACGCCCCGCAGAGGAAAAGCGGTCAACCAATCATAAGCGTTAAGAGGTGCTTTGTTAATGGGATATGTATATGGAGGATTATGGTTTCTGCTTGCAATACTGCTTTATGTACGCTTTAGGGGGGAAGGTAAAATTATTTATGTCCTGAGCGGATATTTTATTATTATGGGCATATGGTGGGTTGCTAATCAGATGATAGAGGGTGTGAACCTGATGACAGGAATGTACGGTTGGATCTTCAGAGGCATATCTGCCGTTATGCTGATTGCGTTGGTGATCGTGTATATCTACGACAGACGTTTAAAGCAGTCAAGCGACTCCTCGGATCGTTCCGAAAGTTCTTCCAAATCAGAATAAATCATAAAAGGACCCGGCATCGGGTCCTTTTTAGTTGCTGTCATAGGAAAAATCGTTTTAAGAACGTTTTTGGTTTTTGCTGCCGAGCTTTTTTTCCGTTTCGGACACAGCCAGCGGTACCAGCGACATTGCTGCTACGATTAACCATTGCGTCGGGGACAATGGAACCGTCTTGAATACCGATGATAACAATGGCAGTGAAATGACAGAAATCTGCATAGTACAGCCAATGATGAACGCACCAATTAATTTCATATTGCCAAACAATCCTAATTGAAACAGTGAACGGTCACTCCGCAGATTGAAAGCGTGGACAAGCTGGCTCAGGCTTAACACCGCAAACGTCATTGTCCTTCCTGTAACAGGTTCTCCGCTGCCGTCAAAAAATATGCGTCCGATGCTGTAGGCAAGAAATGATAATGCTCCGATAAAACAACCCTCTATCAAAATATTGCCGGCGGTTTTTCCGTGAAAAATACTGCCCGTGGAACAAGATGGTTTTCTTTCCATAATGTCGGGATCGGATGGCTCAACACCAAGAGCCAGTGCCGGCAGGGAGTCTGTGACCAGATTGATCCATAAAAGCTGCAATGCCAATAACGGGGATGGCAGCTTCATTAAAAAGGCACTGAGTACCGTCAAAATTTCTCCGATGTTGCTCGATAACAAAAAATGAATGGTACGTCTGATGTTGTCATAAATGCCCCGTCCCTGTTCTACCGCTTCTACAATGGTGGAAAAATTGTCATCGGTCAGGATCATATCGGCGGCATTTTTGGCGGCATCCGTTCCGCTGATGCCCATTGCACAGCCGATGTCCGCACATCGCAGAGCAGGGGCATCGTTTACTCCGTCACCTGTCATCGCTACTACGGCCCCTTTCGCCTGAAATGCCTTGACAATACGCATTTTGTGTTCGGGGGATACTCTGGCAAATACCGAGTAAGAAAAAATGTTTTTTTCCAATTCTGCCGTACTGATACGATCCAGTTCTTCTCCAGTGGCGGTCTTGTCACCGCTGCGATATATTCCCAGCTCAGCGGCTACCGCTTTGGCGGTTACGATATGGTCGCCTGTGATCATTACGGGTTGAATGCCGGCTTTTTTGCATCGGGATACGGCACTTTTTGCCTGCGGACGGGGAGGATCCGTCATCCCGATAAGACCGCAAAAAGTCAAACTGTTTTCGGCTTCTTTCAGTCGGGACGGTATACACGGACAGTCTCGACTGGCAACGGCAATTACACGCATTGCCTGTTGTGCCAATGAACGATTGATATTGATAATGCGGGAACGTTCTGTGTTCCCGAGAGGGGATGTTCCTTCACGGCTGCGTACCGAGGTGCACAGCCCCAGCAATACATCAGGAGCACCTTTGGTAATGATGCGGAAACCACCGTTCGGCAGATGATGCACTGTGGTCATCAGTTTTCGTGTGGAATCAAAAGGGTATTCCGCCATACGCTTGTATTCACGGTCAATATCTGCCTTGCGTCTGTCGATTTTGGCGGCAGCAATCACCAGTGCTGCTTCGGTAGGGTCGCCATCGGCGTGATATTCACTGTGTCGGTTGTTGGGGTTAGTCAGCTGGCTGTTGCAGCAAAGTGCGGCGTTCGTCAAGATCAGGCTGCCCATAGGAGAATGAGCCGTGACAGTGCCGTCAACAGAAGAAATATTGACAACGGTCATTTTATTTTGCGTCAGTGTTCCTGTTTTGTCGGAGCAGATGACATTGGCACTGCCAAGTGTTTCTACAGCAGGCAGCCGGCGTACAATGGCACGGTGCAGTGCCATCTTGCGTACCCCCAGTGCCAGAACGATCGTGACAACTGCAGGAAGTCCCTCAGGAATGGCGGCTACCGCAAGGCTAATCGAAATCATAAACATTTCGAGAGCCGGTATCTGCTGCATCATTCCCAGAATAAAAATAACAATGCAGATCAGAATTGCACCAATACCCAATATCTTGCCTGTTTTGGCAAGGCTTTTTTGGAGTGGAGTGGAAGGGGTTTCCTGATTGTCGATCAAAGCGGCAATTTTACCTACCTGTGTATTCATTCCGGTGGCAGTGACGATCGCTTTGGCGTGACCGAATGTGATGTAGGTGGAGGAGTAGATCATATTGACTCTGTCGGCGGGCTGTGTCTTGATGGCAAGAACGGTGTCATGTTGTTTTTCCGAGGGAACAGCTTCACCGGTCAGAGCAGATTCTTCTGCCTTGAGAGAGGTGCTTTCACACAGTCTGGCATCGGCACATACCAGATCGCCTGCTTCTACACAAATAATATCACCGGGAACAAGCTCCTCAGACGGCAGGATCGTGACTTTGCCATTACGGATTACTTTTGCGTGGGGAGCGGAAAGCTTTTGCAGGGCGGCAATCGCACTTTCGGCACGACATTCCTGTACGGTACCGATGACTGCATTGACTATCACGATCAGCAGTATCATTATAGGGTCGATGAAATCACCGTTTCCGTCTACCAACGATGTGACAAAAGAAACTCCCGCCGCCGCCAGCAGGATAAGAACCATAAAATCTCCGAATTGAGAGAAAAATCTGACGGCAATATTTTTTTGTTTTTTCTGTGTCAGAGCATTTTTGCCGTATATTGTGGAGCGTTTGAGTGCTTCTCCGGAAGAAAGTCCTTTGACGATATTGGTTTTGAGTTCCTCTTCCGCTTTCACATACGGTACGCTGTGCCATTCCATAAATTCACTCTCCTACCTTTTTCTATCATCTATACACATTGATTGATTGAAATATTCCGTTGAAATAATGTCAACCGCAATCCCAGCGACTTTAGACGGTGGGTCAAGGTTGACAAAAGCGTAGCTTTTTTGTTATAATAACAATA
>CADCOE010000049.1 GCA_902802985.1 uncultured Ruminococcus sp. | reverse complement strand
CGATTATATTGAAGCACCCGACTATAAGCTCGATACTGACGCTCTGCTCAGAGATGATATTCTTTTGGAACTTCCGTCAAAGTTCCTTTGTAAGGAATCTTGTAAGGGCTTGTGTCCAAAGTGCGGAAAAAATCTTAATGAGGGCAGCTGTAACTGTGATACACACGAGGTTGACCCACGATTGGCAGTGCTGAAGCAGCTTCTGTCAGATTGATTTTTAGTACTTTATTTCAAGGAGGTTAATTACAATGGCAGTACCAAAGAGAAAAACATCTAAGGCAAGAAGAGATAAGAGACGTTCGGCAGTGTGGAAGCTGGAAGCTCCGGCACTTGCGAAGTGTCCTAACTGCGGCGAGTATAAGCTCGCTCACAGAGTTTGCAAGAACTGCGGTGTTTACAACGGCAGAGAAGTGATTGCAAAAGAGGCTTGATTTTAGCCTTCTAAAATTTTCTATGAAAATAGAGAAGGAGAAATCCTTCTCTATTTTGTTTTTTATCAAAATGAAAAGGGGGAAGAATGATGTCGAAACCAGTTGTGGCGATTGTTGGCAGACCGAATGTGGGTAAATCAACACTTTTTAATAAGCTGGTAGGTCAGCGTGTTGCTATCGTGAATGATACTCCGGGAGTGACTCGTGACAGAATATTCGGGGAATGCGAATGGCGTAATCGAAAAATTAGTTTAGTCGATACAGGAGGCATTGAACCGTACTCCGATGATATTATTTTAAAGCAAATGAGAAGGCAGGCAGAGCTTGCCATAGATGCGGCAGATGTGATTATTTTGGTAACGGATCTGACAAGCGGAGTAGTAGCAACGGATCGTGATGTTGCAATGATGCTGCAAAAAAGTGGACGTCCGGTTATCTTGTGTGTTAATAAGTGTGATAGAGTCGGTGAACCGGATCCGAATTTTTATGAATTTTATAATCTTGGATTGGGTGATCCTATTCAAGTATCTTCTGTTCATGGTCACGGTACAGGTGATTTATTGGACGCCGTTTTTGAATATCTTCCTGCAGAAAACGAAGAGGAAGCAGAAAACGATACGATCAGTGTGGCTATTATTGGCAGACCGAATGCAGGCAAATCCTCTCTTGTCAACAAAATAACGGGAGAAAACAGATGTATTGTTTCCAATATTGCCGGTACTACTCGTGACAGTATTGATACCGTTTTTGAAAATAAATATGGAACCTTCAAGCTGACAGATACTGCGGGAATACGCCGATACAGCAAGGTGGAGGATGCCATTGAAAAGTACAGTGTCATTCGTGCTAAAATGGCAATAGAACGCAGCGATGTATGCTTGATTATGATAGACGCTACCGTCGGATTTGCTGAACAGGACTCTAAAATTGCCGGTCTTGCTCACGAATCGGGCAAAGCGTGTATTATTGTGGTGAACAAGTGGGATGCTGTTGAGAAAAATGATAAAACAATGGCGGAATATCGAAAAAAACTTGAAAATGATTTTTCATTTATGTCTTATGCACCGATGATTTTTATATCTGCTAAGACTGGTCAGCGTTTGGACAGATTGTTTGAGTTGATTATGACCGTCGCTAATTCGGCAGCAATGCGCATATCAACAGGTATGCTGAATGATTTGCTGGCAGAAGCCGTAGCAAGAGTACAGCCCCCCACAGATAAAGGCAGACGACTGAAAATATTGTATATGACTCAGGCATCGGTTAAACCGCCTACGTTTGTCTTTTTTGTTAATTCGGCAGAATTGTTCCATTTCTCGTATCAAAGATACCTCGAAAATCGCATCCGGGAAACATTTGGAATGCAAGGAACTCCTATCCGATTTATCATTAGAGAACGTGGAGACAAAAAATAAGGGGTGTTTTGTTTGAACGAAATAATCGATTTTTTTTCAATGTATTGGTGGCGAGTATTGATTGCTGTATCGGCGGCGTATTTCATCAGTAGTGTTAATACATCTATTATCGTGACACGTATCGTTCTTCATAAAGATATACGTACCCTTGGAAGCGGGAATGCCGGCTTTACCAATGTACTTCGATGTGTGGGAAAAGTTCCGGCTATTATTACGTTTGTGGGAGATTTTTTGAAAGGTGTTGTTTCAGTCGGTTTAGCGTATTTATTGATGATGGATGTTGCAGGTGATAATGCGGAGCTTTATCGTGCGTATATTATGTACACAGCAGGTTTGTTCGCTGTCATCGGTCACACCTTTCCTGTATATTATAAATTTAAGGGTGGAAAAGGTGTTGTAACAACTGCATCGGTAATGTTAATGACCGATTGTAGAGTACTGGTAGTTGCATTGGTGATTTTTGTCATTATGTTTACAGCAACTAAAATTATTTCTGCTTGTGCACTGGTAAACGCAGCTTTTTATCCCATTTCAACCATTACATTCAGATTGCTTGATTGTAACGGAGTACTTGATGTGCTCAACCCTACCAAGAATGTAACAGTATCGTTTGCGGTTTATGCTTCTGTTATTACTTTAATGATTGCAATATTAGTGATTGTAAGGCATAAAGATAATATCAAAAGATTGTTGGATGGCAGTGAAAAGAAAATTAAAGCTAAAAAATAATAACAGAACACGATCAAGAGAACTTTTTAGGGGGCACCGGTTACGCAAAGATAACCTGTTTTTTCGAAAACAGCTGCATCAAACAGACAAAATGTAATACAAAAAATCTCCTGAATGTAAAATTATTTTCAGGAGATTTTATTTTTGTATAAAATTTTGTATCAAAACGGAGATCAAATTTGTAGTATTAAGTTGAATATAATGTCAAAAAATGTTATGATAATGACAAAAGTATCAAGTAAAACAGGAGGAGCAATATGCTTGGACGTACACATTTAGCCGTAGGGGTAGCCGCTGCATTGGCTTTGTTTCCACCGGATAACATACCGGCATTGGTCGTTGGAACGGCTGCAGGAGCATTGGGGGGATTATTGCCGGATATTGATATTGGTACTAGTGATTCTCATAAAAAAGCGGATATTGTCGTTGCTGTGACTGTTGTGATTGCTGCAGTCGTTATCATATTAGAATGGATATTCCATATAGGGATAAAAAATTATCTGATGAACAATGAAAGTATTGTTCAAGTATTAGGACCTACAGTCATATTTATTGCTGTAGGTGCATTCGGTAAAGGGACGAAACACCGTACATTTATGCATTCGATTGTAGGATTGATTATTTTTACTGCCTGTATCGGAATAGCGATGCCGACAGCAGCTCCGTATTTTGCAGTGGGATTTATTTCGCATATTTTCATTGATTTATTGAATAAGAAAAAAGTACAGTTGATCTATCCTATGAAAAAAGGATTTTGTTTTTCTGTTTGTTCATCGAAGGGATTGGCAAATAGAGTATTGTTTATATCAGCAAGCGGTATTGCTGCGGCGTGCATCATCATAGCATTGTGGAGGATTGCTGTGCAAGCTGCACAAAATTATAAGATCGGTTTCTAAATATCAAAAAACGGGTGTCAATTTCCAAGGCTAGGGATTTTTGATGGGGCAAATCTTTCCCGTACTCCCTACGGTACTGTTGTCTTACGGACAACTTTTGGAAACCTTTTTACACATTTTAGTATACATATCTTAACAGTGTCAAGGAAGAATCAATCTGCGGCTGATGAACTGTTTTGCGATATTAGGGCAACTCATCCCACTGCCTTAGGAGCGGGGGGATGAGTTGCCCATTTGAGTTAAGTTTTTAATGAATTTTTCAAAACAAACGGTATAGCGATATGCTACACCGTTAGAGGAATACTATCCATTTTTATGCTGGATTAGAAACCACATAGCGACAGTTAATGTTGTCTGAAGCTTCAAGATCAAAATGAGTTTCAATCACTTTATCTGAGTTGGGCGGTGAATAACGAAAACGCTTCATATGTGTGCCTTCAAAGAAATATTCGGGTTGCTGTGGCATATATTCGTAATCAAAGGTATCAATAATAATCAGCTTGATTTTCATTCTTCCGGGGATGATGTTTTTAATATAAACACTGGCTTGTTGACCAGCCCGGATATTGTCTTTCATTTCGGCAAGTCCCGCGAGGTTAGGAGCGAGTTCTACAAAAGCTCCGTATTCTTCCACCGAACGAATAATTCCTGCTACGGTTTCACCTACCTCAAATCGACACGCATTTTCCTCCCAAGTACCCAGAAGTTCCTTATGGGTAAGACTAATTCTGCCATTTTCGATAGTTTTAACAACTGCTTTGATTTCCATTCCCACAGAAAAACGTTCACGGGGATGATCAATACGAGATACTGAAATAGAATCGATCGGCAAAAGAGAAACGATACCGCATCCAATATCTGCAAATGCACCAAATGAGTCAAGATGAGTGATTTTGGCATCAATGACATCACCCGGTGCTAATTCCATAATATATTCATGCATACATCTTTCCTGTGCCAGCCGTCTGGAAAGAATGGCAACCGTTCTGCCCGATTCATTTTTTCTGAATTCTGTAATCACAAAGCATACGGGGCGATTTACTCTTGAAATCACTGCAATATCTCTTACCGTACCCTCACGTATGCCAATGGCTCCTTCTTCTCTTGGAATAATTCCCTTGATACAGCCAAGGTCAACAATCAAATTGTGGGCGGAGTCACAAACTATCGCCCTTGCTTCAAGAATTTTCCCGTCATGATATGCCTCTGTCAGTTGAGACAGAGAAGATATAGAGGAAAGATTTTCCACCGTGTTGATAAGTCTGCCTTCAGGATAGTATCCTGCCATTTTGCTTTCATTCCTTTCTTGCTGAGGCAAAGCCTCCGATGCTTTTTCACAACATCTATATGAAACAAAGCTTTCGGTTATTCCCGGATGCAAACATAATATCTTGCATTTATTTCAATAATATTATAAAATAATATGTAGCTTTTACACAGGAGGCGGTCAGTATGAACGAAAATAATCAAAACATACGTTTTCTCTCGGCAATTTCATATATCGGTGTGTTGTTTGTGATCGGGCACTTTGCTGTTGAACGCAGCAATCCCGACCTGAGGTTTCATAAATACCAAGGGGGAGTGCTGTTTTGTGTTTTCGGACTGCTGTATATGATGAATGCCCTATTATCGTTTTTGCTTTCATTTATTCCTCCCATACAGATAATACTGAGCTTTCTCATATCTATTGCCATCACGGTCTCCTATATTCTTCTGACGATAATGGGGATTGTGTCAGCTGTCAAATTCGAGCAGAATGTTCTTCCTGTTGTGGGGAAAATGGCTGTAATGCTCAGAGCCAGGATTGACGAAGCTCGCAGAATTAAGTGACCGATTTCTTTTGTATTAAAAATATAGCATTAATTCAATGCGAAACTTGCCGTTATTAAGGGTGGGAAAAAAATAAATTAGGAGCGATAGATGATGAATGATGACATAATTCATACAGATTCGTATGATTTTGATGAAAGAACACAAAAAGGAGTAGTTCTTGTATTTTTTTATTCTGAATATTGTGTACACAGCAGAGGGTTAGAGCCGATATTGGAAGAAATTGCGGACGAATACTATGACAATATTCGTGTAGTAGCTTTGGATATAGAACAATCACCCGATATTGCCTCAAGATTTAAAATAGAAAGCACACCGGTTGTGATTATTCTGAGAAACGGTAAAATATCCGATCGTATCGAAGGTGCCAATCCGCCCAGTACATATGCGGAATATATTGATGAGGTATTACTGGAGTACCAAAAGGAGAACAGATAGTAATATACTCCCCCACCTTCATAGGTGGGGGAGTATATTACTAAGAAATTATTTCATAAGACCTGTTGTATATTTCCACGCAAGAATTCTCAAAACAGCAGTATCAATCTGTTTTTCATCGATCACTTTATTTTCTACTGCTGATTGAATATCATTAAAAGCGGTTTCTGCATCACCTACGATCAACATATCATTTCCGGCAAGGACTCCGTTCACCACAGGGGGATATTCTCCTGAATATTCCGTTACAGCATCCATAATGAGGTCATCAGTGATAATAATACCTGTAAAACCTAATTTTTCTCTAAGAATGGTATGAACTTGAGGGGAGATGGAAGCAGGCATTTTACTGTCCATACAATTTACAATATTGTGGCTGACAAGTACTAAATGTGCCCCTGCATCAATTCCCGCTTTAAAGGGGATAAATTCACTATTTTCAAATTCGGCATAATCTCTGTCGTCAATGGCAATTCCCGTATGCGTATCAAGATTGCTGCCATATCCGGGAAAATGCTTCAGCGCAACGGAAACACCGTTTTTTTGGCTGATTTCAGTTACTGTTTTAACAAATTCAGCAGTATCTTGTGGGCTAAGACCGATGGAACGACTGTACATAAAGTCGTTTTCATCAGTGGATATGTCACAAACGGGTGCCAAATTAGTATCGATCCATAGTTGCTTCAAAAATTTTGATTTTTCATCTGCGTCAAATCGAATTTGTTCCATTCCTCCCTCATTGTATAATTCTCTGGGGGATAAGAACTCGTGGTCGATTAATGCGGCTTTACCGCTAATTCTTGTTACCTCACCGCCCTCCTCGTCAACCGAAAGTGTCATCGGAATATCCTGAGAGTTAACATAAGATTTCATTTCGACAATAACATCCTCTTTGGTTTTATCTGCAAAATTATCTCCAAAAAGGACATATCCGCCCAGGTGATATTTTCTAGCCGTTTCCACACCATTGCTGATGGGGCAATGGGCATAGAGCATTTGACCGATTTTTTCATTGAGAGACATTTTTTTCATACGATCGTATGCTTTTTGGTAGTTAGCAGAAAAAATACCATCGTCATTGATGAGCTTTTGGTATTCAGCACCATCAAGATCGGAATTTTCTTTACTGTTATTCGGATCCAAAGAAAGTTGTTTTGATGATACCGAACTTTGAGTTGAAGAAGCCGGTGAACTGTTGGGATGGTGGTTGTTATTGCTATTATTGTGATTGCTGCAGCTCGGACAAGCGGCAAGCATAGAACCGATCAGTAAAAATAACATACAATTCGATAACAGTTTTTTTGTTTTCATTGTTCTTATCCTTTAATTGATAAATTGAAATCGGCAAATTTTAATATTTGCCGATAAAATTGATGGATGATTTGTATTTATCTTTTCCGTAGTTAACCGATATATTCAATATTTATACGAATGAAAATCAATAGATTGAACAACATTCAACCCCCAACGGTGTGCCATTTGTTCCGCTTTTCTAACATAATCATCATGTATTTGAGAGGGTATATGATTGTCTGATCCGATAATAACACGGATATTGGTTTTTTGTACTATTTCCCAAAAACTTTTATGCGGGTAAGGACAGCGTATACCTTCGGGATAAGCACGAACATTTTTCCGGATACCGTTTGCATTAAATTCCAATATCACATCATTTTTTTCTGCACAGTCAATGATCAATCTGCTTGCGTTTTCACAGCTGCTGTCCCAGTTAAATGGATTGGTAAACATCACATCGGGATGAGCAACAAAGCTGAATAATTTTGTTTCGATTGCTTCGCAGACAGCATTGGCATAATCAATATAATCTTGTGTGGAATTAGCAAAGAAAATATTTTTTCTTTTACCGTTAGCATCAATGTACATATGTTCGCCTAAAGCAAGATAGTCAAGACGGTATTTGTCGAAAAGTTCACGGTAATAATTTTGATAATGGGGAAAATATTCTATTTCCAGTCCTTTGAACAACTGAATTTCACCCTTGTGTTTTCGTTGGGATTGTTCAATCGCACTGAGATAGTCATTCAGTTCGTTGTATTGCATACGGAATCCGAAGTCATAATCAGGGAAAGGGGCATGATCAGAAAATCCCATCTGTACAACACCCTGCCTGATTGCTTCCGAAACATAATCTTCTTCTAATCCTTCAGCGTGGCAGCAACGGTTGGTATGTGTGTGAAAGTTGGTGATCAAAACGAGTCTGCCCCTTTCTTATAGTGATCAATGTCTGTCAGCCTTCGCTGGTAAATGTTTGTTCAAAAATCGTAGAACCGTCAGAGTTAAGGTACTCTATCTTCAGTTTCACGTTTTCGACATTGTATTGTGTTTCAAGGGCTTTTACACTTGAAACGAAGAAGGATTTTTGTTGTTCGGCACCTTGTTGAAGAAGTGATGTATAAGTTCCGTCCGAATTGTCTATAGGAGAAGTAAATTGGAAGGTATATACGATGGTTTCACTGTCCAAAGCAGAAATTTTCAGTGAATATTGATCGGTAGTCTGTGCTTTTTCTGTTTGTTCTATTTCCTGTTTGGCATCGGCATTTTCAAAAATATCATAAATGGTATTTTTCTTTTCTTCGGATGCTTCTACAGAAGCCGAGCTGCTTTCTTCGACAGAACTGTCATCGAAAGAGATTTCGCTGCTGTTTTCCTCCGACAATTCGGAAGGATCGGACAAAGTATCCGGAGCAGAATTTGTAATATCACTTATGTCACTTACTTCAAAATTATCAATACTTATTTCGAGTTTACTGCTTTCTTCCGTGGCGGATTGTGTTTGTGAAGTTATACCGGGGATACTGAAAGTCATACAAGCTGACGCAGAGAGTGCCATTACCACGACTGCGGCAAAAACAGCGGTTATTTTAAGTTTATTTTTCATAATAACTCCTCCTGAAAAAAATGATGAATATTAGGATAATTGCTTATTTTTTATTTTACCATTGACGTATGTTAATGTCAATTAGACCTGCAAATAAACTGAATTTTATTTTTACAGTAATTTAAGCTGTATGTGGATGTTTACAATCCCCAAAAAATATGCTATATTATCATCGGATGGTATTTGAAAGAAACCGTACCGTATTATCATTTGATTTTTTGCTTTGATGATGTAATCAGCTTGTATTCTCGTAACAGGACTGTAGTTAAGAACACTCTTGGCAAAATGATCAATATTTTACAGTATCACACAGTATCTGTTTACGTGGCTTTTTTCAAAATAACCCTTCATACAAACTAAATCAAGGGGAGATAAAAATGAAAAATACTGTATCAACATTTCTTGCTGCCAAGCAAAAACACGAAAAATTGACAATGCTGACCGCATATGATTATTCCACAGCGAAACTGGTGAATGCTGCAGGAATTAATTCTATTCTTGTCGGGGATTCTTTGGGGAATGTTATTCTCGGTTATGAGGATACCATTTCCGTAACAATGGAGGATATGATTCATCACAGCAAGGCAGTGTCACGTGGTGCAGGTGATTGTCTTCTGGTAGTGGATATGCCGTTTATGTCTTATCAAACATCGGTTCACGATGCGATGGTTAATGCGGGCAGATTGATGAAAGAGGGAAGAGCTGATGCAGTTAAGCTGGAAGGCGGAACGAAGATTTGTCCGCAGATAGAGGCCATTACTTCTGCGGGAATTCCGGTTATTGCTCATCTGGGGCTGACCCCTCAATCGGTGAATGTGTTTGGCGGTTATAAAGTTCAGGGAAAAACTGAAGAAACAGCAAAACAACTGATAGAGGATGCATTTGCTGTACAAAAGGCGGGAGCTTTTTGTGTGTTATTGGAATGTGTGCCTGCGGAGCTGGCAAAACTGGTTACCGAATTACTGGATGTTCCCACAATCGGTATCGGAGCGGGCAACAACTGTGATGGACAGGTTCTTGTTAATCAGGATATGCTGGGAATGTTCAACGATTATGTACCCAAGTTTGTCAAACAATTTGCTAAGGTAGGAGAATTAATGATCAATGCCTATCGTCAGTACGATGAGGAAGTAAAAAACGGAGTATACCCAGAGGAAAAACACGGATATGCCATTGATAAAACGATCATAACGAAACTTAGAAATGCTTATACCCGAAAGGATTGATATATTATGGAAACAGTAACAACAGCAGTGGAAGCCAGAGCGATTGTCAAAAAATGGAAAAATGAAGGGAAAACAGTGGGTTTTGTACCGACAATGGGCTATCTTCACGAAGGACATATGAGTCTTGTCCAAAAAGCAGCGGAGCAAAACGAAAAGGTGGTTTTAAGCATATTTGTTAATCCAATGCAGTTTTCACCCAACGAAGACCTTGACAAATACCCCAGAGATTTTGATGCTGATTCAAAGCTTTGTGAGGATAACGGAGTCGATTTGATTATCTACCCTGATCCGAAAGAAATGTATCCCGAGGGTTTTTGTTCATTTGTTGATATGACCGGTCCCACTCGTGAGCTTTGCGGCAAGAGCCGTCCTATTCATTT
Organism: uncultured Ruminococcus sp.; assembly: GCA_902802985.1. GTDB lineage: Bacteria > Bacillota > Clostridia > Oscillospirales > Acutalibacteraceae > UBA1213. The sequence goes on along the minus strand of CADCOE010000049.1, from coordinate 80,186 downwards.
CCGTGGAGTATGTACCGTTGTTACTAAATTATTTAATATTGTACAGCCCGACAGAGCTTATTTCGGACAAAAGGATGCACAGCAGCTTTCTGTGATTCGAAGAATGGTTACGGATCTCAATATGCCGATAGAAATTGTGGGGTGCCCGATTGTAAGAGAAAAAGATGGCCTTGCCAAAAGTTCCAGAAATCAATATCTCAGTGAGGAAGAACGCAAAGCGGCACTTATTCTCAGCAAGTCTGTTTTTGTGGGGCAGGAGCTTGTCAAAAAGGGTGAAAGAAATGCTAAAGTGGTTTGTGATGCCATCAGAGAGATAATAACATCCGAGCCCCTTGCCAAAATTGATTATGTTGAAGCCGTAGATTTTGATACGATTGAAAAGATAGATAAGCTGCAAGGTACCATACTGGTTGCCATTGCTGTATATATCGGCAGTACACGATTAATTGACAATTTCATTGATACCGTATAAACAGGAGGATGTATAATGCTCAGAACAATGCTGAAAAGCAAAATTCATCGAGCTGTTGTCAAACAGGCGGAATTGAATTATGTTGGTTCGATAACGATTGATGAGGAGTTGATGGAGCTTTCAGGAATTAACGAATATGAACAGGTTCAGATCGTCAACATTGATAACGGCAGCCGTTTTATCACCTATGTGATAGGTGGTGAGCGTGGTAGTGGAATGATATGTTTGAATGGAGCAGCGGCAAGAATGGCACAAACAGGCGATAAAATTATTATTATGTCCTATGCTCAAATGACAGAAGAGGAAATAAAAAATACTTCACCGATCGTTGTGTTTGTGGATGAAAATAACCGACCGCAGCGTGTGACACGCTATGAAAAACACGGATTGCTGGAGGATATGTAAATGTTGAAAGGGAAAACGGTTGTAGTAGGCGTAACAGGAGGTATTGCTGCATATAAGTCTGCACAGCTTGTCAGTGATCTCGTTAAGCTACATTGTGATGTGCACGTTGTAATGACGAAGAACGCACTTAATTTCATTCATCCCATTACCTTTGAAACTTTGACAGGCAACAAATGTTTGACTGATACATTTGACAGAAATTTCCAGTTCGATGTTACACACGTTTCTTTATCTCAGAAAGCGGATGTATTTTTAGTGGCTCCTGCATCGGCGGATATTATCGGAAAAGCAGCTAACGGGATTGCAGATGATATGCTTTCCACTATGCTGCTTGCAGCAACCTGCAAAATCATTATGGCTCCTGCAATGAACCGATATATGTATACTAACAGTATTGTGCAAGAAAACCTTGATAAGCTCAGGCGGTATGGTTTTTTGATTGTAGAACCGGTTGTGGGAAGATTGGCTTGTGCCGACACAGGAATTGGCAAGCTGCCCGATACAGAGATATTGATTGAAAGTGTTACGCACGAAATTGCTCAGAAGAAAGATATGAATGGATTAAAAGTGCTTGTTACCGCAGGGCCTACTGTTGAAGCATTGGATCCTGTCAGATACATCACAAACCATTCTACAGGCAAAATGGGATATGCAGCGGCACAAGCGGCTTCTGAACGAGGTGCTGAGGTGACATTGATCAGTGGTCCTGTATCCCTGCGGACGCCGTATGGAGTTCATACCGTTTCGGTAAGGTCCGCAGAACAAATGTACCAAGCGGTTAATGATCATATTAATAGTTATGATATTCTGATAATGTCAGCGGCAGTAGCAGACTATACCCCTGACTTGGTGAGTGACGAGAAAATAAAAAAGAAAGACGGATATTTATCTGTCAATATGAAGCGTACCAAAGATATTCTTGCATATGTTGGTGAATGTAAAAAAGAAAAACAAGTAGTATGCGGATTTTCAATGGAAACTGAAAATCTGATAGAAAATTCCCGCCGGAAGCTTACTGTTAAAAATTGTGACTTGATAGCAGCGAATAGTATACGTCAAAGCGGTGCCGGTTTTGGTACAGATACGAATATTATTACTCTTATTACAGCAGATGAAACAAACGCTCTTGAACTGATGAGCAAGTATGATGCTGCTAATAGGATACTTGACAAAGCATTGAAAATTTATCAAAGTAAAACATAAAAATACTCCCGATGTATAAAATAAATTTATATATCGGGAGTGTTAATTGTTCTTTTTGTGTTGTCTGTATTGTTTGCATCGGAAAGTGTAAACTTAATGATACCGGCTTCATCCAATCTTAAAAAAATTCAACAAACCTTAAAAACGCTTAAAATGGCAAAAATACTGGTATTACAAACAAAACGAATTTTTGATTTTTGATTTTGAGAGTGAAATCTTTAATTTTTTTAAGCTAAGGTTAATAGATTGTTTCAAGAAGATATTAAATTTATTATCACATTCCTCGAGTTAATGCGTTATAATAACACCATCAAAGGAAAACAAAACACATTAAACCATAAAATGGAGGTCATTATTATGAGTGAAAGAGAATTTGAACAGATGAATACCAACACTGCAGAAAATACACAGCCTGTTAACGACGACTACGAAGATATAAGCTCATCAAGCAGTCCTCAACCGCAAAACAGCGAAGAGATGTCTTCGGTAAAAGATGAAAGTGATCCGCAAGTTGCTCAGGTACAGCAGTATCCTCAGTATCAGCAGCCATATCATACTGAACAACAGTTTCAATCCTCTCAGCCGCAGCAGTCATCGGAATATGAAAGATATGTCGCTCAGTTTAATATGCAGCAGGCATATTCGATGAATAACGGTGCCAATCGGTTAAAACAAAATAAAAAATCGGGTGTCGGTAAAAAAGCAACACTCATCGCTTGTTCTATTGCATTGGCGCTTTGTGTGGGAATAGGAGGCGGAGTAGTTGGAGCGATGGTGGCTTCCGGTAATACGGTTCAAACCAGTACGGTTACTTCCGGTACTAATTCCCAAAAGGCAACCGCTAAAACAGCTAATGGTGATGATTCGGGACTGACGATCGTGCAGTCCAACAACACTAGCTCAAAGGCAACAACCATAGAAGAAGTCGTTGCCAAAGTAAAGGACTCCGTTGTGGAGATCACAACAGAAAGTACATCGTACGATACATTCTATGGCCAGTATGTTTCACAAGGAGCAGGCAGCGGTGTTATCATTTCTGAAGATGGTTATATCATTACCAATAACCACGTTATCGAAGGAGCCAATACCATTACGGTAAAAACAACAGACGGAAAATCCTATAAAGCTACACTTGTAGGAACAGATGCCACACTGGATGTTGCATTGATCAAAATAGAAGCATCAGGACTTACGGTAGCAGAATTTGGTGATTCTGAAAAACTCAATGTCGGTCAAACAGCCATCGCCATCGGTAATCCGCTCGGAGAGCTGGGAGGTACCGTTACTAATGGTATTATCAGTGCACTTAATCGTGAAATACAAATTGATGGCAAAACAATGGATTTGCTTCAGACAGATGCCGCAATTAATCCCGGCAACTCGGGCGGAGGACTTTTTGATGCCAATGGTAATCTTATCGGTATTGTCGTTGCAAAGTCGGCAACTACCTCATCAGGTACAGCTGTAGAAGGTTTGGGATTTGCTATTCCGGTCAATAATATCAAAGATATTCTTGGTGATCTTAAAACAAGCGGTCATGTAACAGGCAGAGCTTCTCTTGATATTACAGCTGTAGATGTTGACAATGACTCAAAATTGTCCAGATACAACGTAACCGAAAAAGGCGTATATATTTATTCACTCAAAAGTGGTGGAGCTGCTGAAACAGCCGGGCTTAAAGTGGGTGACAGAATTGTTAAAGTAGGTGATAAAGAAGTTTCGAGTACATCGGAATTAAAGTCGGCTCTTTCAAAACTGAAAGCAGGCAATAAAACCGATATAGTTGTTAGCCGTGACGGTAAGGAACAAACGATTAACATCACCCTTGGAGAAGCTTCTTCCGAAACAGAAACAAGCAATAGCAACAATTTTAATGCAGATGGCGGATATGATAGCTATTATGGTAATGATGACCTCTTTGGAGGATTTGGCATAGGTTAATAAAAAAACAGTTGATTTTTCACAAAGATCGGATAACCCGAGTGGTGTTGTCCGATCTTTGTTTTTGTTTCCAATCAATGGATATGAAATATGTTACAAAACTGCTGAGTAAGTTATTGCTTTTTTCGTATAAATGCCTTTTTTTTGAAAAAAGCAAAAAAAGACTTGATATATCAATACCTGTAAATATATAATATAACTAGAAAATTATGGTAAATTATTTTCCACACTGCAGTACTGTGGTATAGTTCTAAGAAAGGGGGATAGTTTGTGGGGAATGCTTAACGTATTATGAAAATCATTCCCGAGTCAAATTACTGTATACAGAAGAGTAATAGCGATTGGGGTTGTTAGTCACGTATTGTATACAGTCAAAAATAAAATCAGGAGGTATTATTGAATGAATTCAAAATTCAAAAGAATTTTTGCAGGAATTCTTTCTACAGTTGTAGTGCTGTCGACAGAAGTTCCTGTGACTCTTTCTGCATCAGCAGTGGATGCAGAAGATGTTCAAACAGAAAACGTTCTAACAGATGAAACACCGGCTGAGCCGTCAGAGGAAGATGAAGAGTGTTTCAGTACAACTGAAATGGAGCCGATTGATTTTGACAATCTCGGCGAGGATGCCATTGTCAGCAATCTGCCCGATTATTTTAATTATTTGAGAAAAAGTGGAGCGACAGATGTTCCGATGGGAAACAATGCCGCCAACTATGCGGATACGCTTCCTGCCGAAGTGGATAACAGCACCAACGAAAATGCTGTTTATATGCCGCCCGTTAAAAATCAAGGTAGTGTAGGTTCCTGTGTTGCGTGGGCAGTCGTTTACTATCAATATACTTATATGGTGAATAAAGCAAGAGGGATTCCGTCTAAAGGAGATGCTAATTTATATTCGCCAACTTTTGCGTATAACCTCATCAATGAGGGACAAGATAAAGGCTCTAACGCTGAAAAGGCTTATCAACTTTTGGAAAAACACGGTGTTGCTAACTGCGATGATGTTTACCCAATTACCTATTCATCGTCATCGTCTTATTATTGTAACTGGAATGCGATAGGAGATACATGGGCAAACGCTTTGAATAACAAAGCGGTGTCACACGCCTTCTTTTCTAAAAGTAAATCATATGGTTATTCTCTCCCTGTTTCAAACGGCACTCCTATCACTTCGTCAGATTGTGCTGAGCTTAACAGTATGAAAGCCGCTCTTGCACGTGGAGAGTTATTGTCATTCTCTTCTAGTATAGGAGATTTAAAGTCAACAACGATAAAAACAAGCAGCGATTCAGGAGTAGATAACCGATTTGTTGGACAGAATAGTGTATATGCTATGGCTAACTACAAACCTGATCATCGTATGACGATTGTTGGATACAACGATAATATCTGGACTGATATTAACAACAACGGTGTAGTTGATGCCGGAGAAATGGGAGCTTTCAAGATCGTTAATTCTTGGGGTACTGGTACGTGGTCCACATACAACCGTTGGTATGACAGAGTAACTATCCCCAATAACCAAGGTTATCTTTGGATAGCGTATGATGCACTTAACCAAAAACCATCTGTAGAAGGTGCTCCTGATGTTGGTGTCAGAAACTGTGCTTTTATGGATGTTTCCAGTGTAGCTGTAAGCGGAAAAAAGAGCGATAGCTCGGGAATTTATCTCCGATATACACTCAACTCTGCTGACAGAACTAAAACAACAGTCAGAGTGATAGCAAAAAATAAAGAAACCGGAAAAACCTATTCGTCTGTTGTTAATCCTTACAGATATGCTACTGTCAGCAAACTGGGTGAATATTCTTATGCTGGCACAACCACTGCCAGTGATGGTAAAATGGCGTTTGATTTGAATAACGTTATTGGAAATATTAGTTCCGATACACTTGCTGATTATGATTGGTCAGCCACTGTATCAGATAGCAAAAATGACAGCAAAGTGCTTACAGTAAAGGATATCAGAATTGTTGATGCCAATGCCAATAAGAGATATATTGCTCAGGATGTTATCGGTACTGAACTTGACGGAACATCCAAAACCTTTGTCATTCCGATGGTCGCAGATGAAAACCCGGATCTTTCAGCAAAAATAGAAATTCCGGACGCTTCCGATATTGTTGCCAACAAGGCGTTTACTATAAAGGCTTCTGCGGAAGGTGGTATTGCTCCGTATCAGTACAGATACTACTATCTTAACAAAAATAATTCTTCTGCACAAATCAAAGATTATTCGGACAGCACAAGTGCTAACGCTACGATCAACACAATGGGTGATTATACCATATGTGTTTCCGTAAAAGATGCAGCCGGAGATGATAAAACGGTAAGTCAGAAAATCAATGTCAAGGATGACTATGTACCAATGACTGCACAGCTTACTCTTCCCAATGGAAAGACTGTGTACTCAGGACAAACATTCAGAGTCAATCTTTCTCTGACAGGTGGTGTAGCACCCTATACTTACAGCTATTCTTACAACCCTACTAATAGTTATGCTACTTGTATGGTGAACGGAGATGCAACAGGTGCTAATTTCCGTATTTCAACTGCAGAACCGGAAAAAGAGTATTATGTGTGCGTTAAGGTGAGCGATAGTAAAGGCCGTTCGATAGCGCAAAAGGAAATCGTAAAGGTGATCGGTGTCAGCATTGATACACTCACTGCGAACAAATCACCGATTAAAACAAATGAAACTGTAAAATGGAAAGCAACAAGCAGTTTTGAGTATCCGGTTTCTTATAATTACACGATATACAACAAATCGGATTATACTCTTAATAAGACCCTTACTACTAATTCAGATGGAACGGCAGATTGGACACCTACCAAAGCAGGAGATTACAGCATTATAGCCAATATGGTATATAATGGCAGTACTATTGCTACCAAAGAAGTTTCTTTTACTGTAGAAGAGAATGAAAATTCCGAAGATACAGTTGTTATTTATTATAAAGGCTATTCATCGCCATACATTCATTATCAAGTAGGCAACGGTTCGTGGACAACACCTCCGGGTGTCAAAATGACGGCTAATACCGAAGTGAGTGGTTATACGCATAAATACATCATTAAGCTTGGAACAGCTTCCTATGCTAATGTATGCTTCAATGACGGAAATGGTAACTGGGATAGTAACAACAGTTCCAACTATCAATTCTCAAAGGGTAGCTATACCTATTCAGGAGGTAAAATTACACCTTATGTTCCTCCCACTCCGGAAAAGCTTTCAGCAAAAATCAATGTCGGCAGCAAGTACGTTCCTACTACAGCATCCATTCCGGTAACAGCATCAGCAACAGGCGGCACCAGCCCGTATCAGTATCAGTATATTACTATTGAAAACGGCAAAGAAACTGTGGTGAAAGATTATTCGACAAGCAATAGTGTTAATTATACTTTTGCTAACCTGGGTAATTATACTATTAAAGTAAATGTAAAAGACAAAACCGGTACTATTGCAACTGCCACCACGGATGTTGCAGCAGAAACGGTTAAGATTTCATCTCTTACCGCAGACAAGGAAAGCGTTAAAGCTGGTGAAACTGTTAAGTTTAAAGCAGTCATCGCAAGTACCAATGTTCCTGTTTTGTATCGTTATACTGTCACCGGCAACAATGAAACAAAGACACTTACTACCAATTCAGACAAATCTGCAAGCTGGACTCCTTCTAAGGAAGGCAGTTACACGGTTAAAGCAGAATTACTTTACAACAATACCGCTGTTTCAACTAAAACTATTTCCTACACAGTAGAAAAAGGTGATGTCATAGCGGACAATGAAGTAACAATTTATTATAAGGGCTATTCCTCGCCGTATATTCATTATCAGGTAGCCACAGGTGCATGGACAACACCTCCGGGTGTAAAAATGACATCTACCAATGAAGTCAGTGGTTATACACATAAGTATACCATTAATCTTGGCAAGCAAACCTATGCTACTGTATGCTTTAATGACGGTAATAATAACTGGGACAGCAATAATGGTGCGAACTATAAGTTTGACAAGGGTACTTATACTTTTTCTAACGGAACTATCACACCTTATAATCCTATTCCTGCAGAGCTTTCTGCGAAGGTAACACTGGGAAGCAAATGTGTACCGGTTAATCAATCCGTTCAGATTAATGCTTCTGCAACTGGAGGCAAAGCACCTTATCAGTATCAATATTCTTATACACTTGATGGTAAGGAAACGGTGATCAAGGCATATTCTACCAATACAAGTGTCAGCTTTACTCCCGCATCAGTTGGTACTTATACTGTAAAAGTAACCGTGAAAGACAGTGAAAATAAGACTGCTACAGCAACAGCTGAAATGACAGCAGCTACTGTCACTATCAATAGCCTGACAGCCGATAAAACAAGCGTTAAGGCAGGTCAAACTGTTAAGTTCACTGTATCATCAAGCAACACAAGCGTTCCTGTTTCATATCGCTATACTGTTAGCGGCAATAATGAAACAAAGACACTTACTACTGACTCCGATCATTCCGCAAGTTGGACTCCTTCTAAAGAAGGCAGCTATACAGTCAAAGCTGAATTGCTTTATAACAATGTTTCTATCGCTTCCAAGACAATATCTTATACGGTAGAAAAAGGTGATATAGTAACCACCAACGAAGTTACCATTTATTATAAAGGATATTCAACACCGTATATTCATTATCAGGTAGGGAATGGCACTTGGACAACTGCTCCCGGTTATGCTATGACCAAAACAACTGAAGTGAATGGATATACCCATAAATATACTATTCAGCTTAACAAAGAAACCTTTGCGAATGTATGCTTCAATGATGGCAACAATAATTGGGATAGCCGTAATGGTGCCAATTATAAGTTTGAAAAAGGAACTTATACTTTTGCCAACGGAACTATCACGCCTTATAATCCTATTCCTGCAGAACTTTCAGCAAAGGTAACCCTTGGAAGTCAATATGTACCATTTAATCAGTCTGTATCAATCAACGCTTCTGCAATCGGAGGCAAAGCACCTTATCAATATCAGTATTCTTATGTACTTAACGGTAAGGAGACAGTTATTAAAAATTATTCTACAAGTGCGAGTGTTGACTTTACGCCTTCGGCGGTTGGTACCTATACTGTAAAAGTAACGGTAAAAGACAGTGAAAATAAGACATCCGAAGCAACAGCAACATTGAAAGCAGCATCTGTGACCATTGATACCTTTACAGCTGACAAAGCAAAAGCTAAAACGGGTGAGATTGTAAGATTTATTGCTGCGGCAAATGATACGAATGTTTCTGTTACTTATCGTTATACAGTAAACGGAAACGGCGTCACACAAACACTGACTACCAACTCAGATAATTCTGCTAGTTGGACACCCACTAAAGAAGGCGTTTATACTGTCACTGCGGTAATGTTGTATAACGGTAATACGATTGCTTCTAAATCCATTTCATATACGATTGAAAAGGGAGAAGATGTCAATCTTAATCAGATCACTATTTATTATAAAGGTTATGCAACGCCTTATATTCATTATCAGGTAGGCAGCGGAGCATGGACGGCTGTTCCCGGCAAACCGATGACAGCGACAGCAGAATTGAGTGGATATACTCATAAATATACGATTGACCTTGGCACAGCGTCTTATGCGAATGTATGCTACAACGACGGCGATAATCATTGGGATAGCCGCAATGGTGCCAACTATAGATTTACTAAGGGTATTTACACTTATTCCAATGGTGTGATCTCAACACTTCCTAATAAGGCAGTTCTTGTAACGAACCCGATGGTAAGTAATCCTACCATATCTTCTAAAACGATTAATCTTGGAGATAAAATAACAGCGAAATGTGCCGCTACAGGCGGTAAAGGCAATTATAAGTATGCTTTCTACTACAAAAAGGTGACCGCTGCCAAATGGACAGAAGTGCAAAGTTTTAATTCCAAGAATACCGTAAGCTTTAAGCCTGCCGTTGCTACTGCATATGAAGTTTGCATCAAAGCAAAAGATGGAAGCGGTACGATACAGAAGAAGTATTTTACCGTCAATGTTCAGAAGCCTCTGGAAAACAAATCTGTTATTTCGGCAACGACATTAAAACTCGGTTCTAAACTCACTGTATCCGCTGCTGCAGCGGGTGGTACAGGTAAGTATACTTATGCGGTTTATTACAAAAAATCATCAAGCAGTAAGTGGACGACAGCCCAGTCTTATAAAGATAAAAATACGGTGACCGTTACACCGGCTGCAGCTACTCAATATGATGTATGCGTCAAAGTGAAGGATAGTAATAATACCATCGTTAAGCAGTACTTTACTGTTAAAGTAACGAAATAAGTAGGGTGAAATTACTTGAGTAATACAAAATTCCGTCTTGAAATTATTAGGTTTTAAGACGGGATTTTGTCATTTATTAATATATTTCTCTCCCCAAAATGATGATAATATTAGGGATATAATAGTAATGGGTTAATTTTCCAAAATAATAGAAGTTGAAAGGTGGAATGCATTATTATGATCAAACGAAAATGTCTAAAAAGCTCTATTGCACTGCTTTTGTCATCTTTGATCGTAACATCGGGGGCAACAGTATTGACAGCAAGTGCAGCCGAGCCGTCCGCATTACAAACAGAAGATAAAAATTCACAGTCCCAGATGAATGCTGAGGTAAGCAAGGTTAGCTTTCAAACACAGGATGAGTCTTCTATTGTAAAAAATTCTGATTTGCAAAATGATGATCCGAAGCGTACAACGGGTAGTTTGGGATTTAGTGAAGAAGCAAAAAAGAATATCCCGGTAATCCATTCGGTCAGTGAATATCGGGATATGGTGGCAGAAGACGAAAGCACAAATCAGGTTGAACCAAGTGAACCGGCAAGCAATGATTTGCCGTCATTTGTTGATAACAGCCAGACAAAATACTTTCCTGCCATAGGAAACCAAGGTGGATTAGGCTCATGCGTGGCGTGGTCAAGTATTTATTACCAGATGAGTTACACTGTTAATAAAATGCTTGACAGAACCTCTACATGGGAGAATACACTGTCTCCGATTTGGGCGTTTAACTATGGTAACGCAGGCGATCCGTATATGGGAATGCTTGATGAAGCTCCTTATAAAATCGCTAAAAGTGCAGGTATCGCTACACTGCGTACAGCACCTAATGTTAGTGATGGAATATCTTGGACAACTTCCGAGGCAGCGGGCATTGAAGCACAAAAATATAAAATTGCTTCCTATGAAGAACTGGCCGTAGGAGAAAAGACGATTGATGGTCCTGATTCGGAAAGTATTCGATTGATAAAAACTGCATTGGCGAATGGAGATGTTCTGACAGCCGGTACATTGGCACTGGGATTTAATGAATGTATTATTGTGCCCGATTCGAGAGTATCTGCCAATCAGAAATATTCAGGTCAAAAAATCATCACAGCTCTTAATCGGTTTTATGGCGGGCATCGTGTTGCTATTGTAGGATATGATGACAACATCTGGTATGATATTAATGGCGATGGTGAAATTCAGGATGCTGAAAAAGGTGCCTTTAAAATGGCCAATTCTTGGGGTGAAAGCTTTGGTAATGAAGGCTTTATCTGGGTTTGCTATGATGCTTTAAATGTGAAATCGGCATTGGGAACGACGGCAGATAAAGTAAGAATTGATTTTCCGGTATTAGGTGAATTTATCAGAATAGATGTACAGCCTGTAGAAAAAGCGGCATCGGGCATCAATTTGGAATTTGATATGATCTCGCAGTCCCGTTACGATAATAAGGTCGTGATTACAGCAGTTGATGCGAATGGTAAAAAGTATACCCATAGTGTAGAACCTTTTCAATCGCAGAGTGCAAAAGATGCACCCAAAATTGCGATCGAAACTCCAAAAACATTTGTATACGATCTCAATACGGTTGTTCCGGGAATTACCTCTGACCATTTGAACGATTATCAATGGAGCGTGAGCTTTAAAGATTTTGTCAACAATAATCTTTCGACTACTATCTCTAACGTCAAAATCGTTGATACAAACCATGATATAAAATATCAATGTGACGTAAGCAGCAAGAAAATCAATTATTCAACATTTAATGCAACCATTAATACAGATGCCTCTAATGGAGTTTCTCTGCTTGGTTATACTTCAGATGATTGGAACGCTCCGATCGTTCTTGATTATTTCCACACCAGTGATATAGATAACGTTCTTTATACTGATCAAAGTCTGGAATTGTCGGCAAAAGCAAAAGAAAACGGTTCCACATTCAGTTATCGTTTTGGCTATATCAAAGATGGAAAAGAAGTATTGGGAAAATATTCGTCCAATATCACTGCAAGTTTTGATATTCCTACAGTAACTTCGATTGTCCCTGTTGTGTATGTCAAAGATAACAAAGGAAACAGCATTAAAAAAACAGGTAAAACTATTTCTGTAAAAGAAGCATTTAAAATTGATAATTTTGAATCTAACGCTGCAACACTGCAATTAAATGATGTTTATGGAGTAAGTTTTTCTGTTAAAAACAGCGTAAATAGTAAAGCAGAGAAAGATTTATCCTGTGAAATTCTAAGAAATAATGTACATATTTCCACTTTGGGGAATACTGTCACCGATAAATTTTCCGAATCACTGTTCTCTCCCGAAGAACCGGGTCATTATGATGTTACCTTTTTTATCAATGATGTGGATGGCAGACAAGCGGTTGTTAAAGATTCGTTTGACGTTGCTGTAGAAGGCGATAGCTGCGAATTGTATTATTCCGGTTTGTCTGATCCGACACTCTACTACAGCAAGGATAATGGTAAAACATTCCAGTCTGTTAAAATGAGTAAAAGCACAAGATTTCCTTCAGTGTCATATAGTGCATCGCTTGGTGCGATCAACGGAACATCAAAGGTTTATTTTGCCAATTCTGAAGGAAAAGATGATAACAATGGACATTATTACACCGTTACTAATGGTCAGTATATATGTTGTTATCGTCATATCTATACGGTGAGTAAAAACGCCGATAAATATACTTTAAAAATATCTAGAGCAACGCTGGAATTGTCCAGTGATGAAAATTATGAAAAATTGGGAAAAATAGGAAAGAACCATCGTATTTATATCGAAGCAAGTATTTCTAAGGGTATTTCCAATTTTTACTTTGTAGAAAAAGGCTTTATTCTGAAAGATGGCACAAACATTCACCAATCGACTGAGCTGAGCACTGGTTTCGCTACTAATTTATTCTCTGAGATGACGATTAATGTTACCGGTGTAGTTAAACCTTATATTACCATTACAGATTTGTACGGCAATACGGCTACGAAAATATTTGATGAAATTGAAGTATATAACACTGCTTTGAAAAACTTCAAGGCAACACCTTCAAATGTTATGGTGGGTAAGCAGATCAAATTCAGCTGGGATGTATTTCGTACAAGCTTTGAACCCGGTGAAATAAAACAGGAACAACTGACTCTTAAAGTAACCAAGGGTAATAAAACATATGTTAATGAAACACTCGATTTTGACGGATTCACGGAGTACGATTGGACGCCGAAAGAGAGTGGTACCTATACCGCCAAATTGACATCAACGTCCAAATATGGTGTGGATGATGAACAAACCATCCAATTTACCGTCAAAGACGATGACACATTTAAAATAGCAAGCTTTACAACCACATCGCCTTCGCAAATCGTTTATCCTCAGCACGTTAAGGCAACAGCCCAAATTTCCGGTGGTAAGGCACCCTATAAATATCAGTTTGGTTACATCAAGGATGGTCAAACAATGTATGATCGTGTACAGCAGAGCGATCAAACAAGTATGAGTTATGACTATATTTTCTCTGTAGTGGGCGGCAAGTACACACCTACAGTAGATGTTACCGACGCTAACGGAACAACACTGCACAAAGAATTGACACCGATTACTGTTTCTGACGGAATGTCATTGACCAAATTTGAAGCGATCCCTGCTTCACCCGTTGAAGTTGGTACAGAAATAACCTTTAATGCAGCAGTAAAAAATGCTGAAATGAACGCAGAAGGCAAATATTATTCAGCTGTTATTACCATTAAAAAGGATAACACAAAAGTATCAGAGCTTAACTATAATGATGCTAATAATAAGTGGACTCCTACAGAAGCAGGAACCTATACAGCTACTATTAAAGTAATAGATTTTAATAATGTATCTGTTCAAAAAAGTATTACTATTACTGTAGAGAAAAAACAGCCTGTGGAAAATCAAACTGTTGTTTATTACAAGGGATATTCTTCTCCGTATATTCACTATCAGGTAGCAGGTGGAAGCTGGACAGAAGTGCCCGGCGTGAAGATGACAGAAACCTCTGAGATAGACGGTTATACTCATAAGTACACGATCAATCTGGGTCAAGCAGCTTCTGCAACTGTATGTTTTAATGATGGTAATGGTCATTGGGACAGTAATAACGGTTCTAATTATCAATTCAGTAAAGGTACTTTCGGCTATTCAAACGGAAAAATTGTGGAAATTTCCAAGCCGGAGCCTGACAAGTTAACAGTACAGGCAAGCATCGTAGGCGGAAATTCTGTTCCGGTTAATCAAAACTTTACTATTGCCGCTGCTGCGGCAGGAGGTACGGCACCTTATCAGTACAAATACATTTATTCTATTGGCAACTCAGAAACGGTTATCAAAGATTATTCTAACTTGACCAGCACATCATTTAAGTTTGAAACACCGAATACATATACAGTTAACGTGACGGTCAAGGATAGTAAAGGTGAAACAGCAACATCCACTATCACCATATCTGCATTAAACGTTTCTATCAGCGGTATCAAAGCGGACAAAACCCAAATTAAAGTGGGGGATAATGTTACCTTTACAGCATCCGCTAATACCGGACGTGTGCCTGTCACTTATCAATATACCATTGTTGGTAACGGTGTATCTCAAGTGTTGACTACGAATAAGGATAATTCTGCTTCTTGGTCACCGACAAAAGAAGGTACCTATACTCTTAGTGTTTCTATACTTTATAATGGTTCAACAATTACCACTCAAACAATGTCCTATACAGTAGAAAAAGCCGACCCTGTTAAGGATAATGAAATCATTGTTTATTACAAGGGTTATGCAACACCATATATTCACTATCAGGTAGCTGGCGGAAACTGGACTGCCGTACCCGGTATGAAGATGACAGAAACCTCTGAGATAGACGGTTATACTCATAAGTATACGATCAATCTGGGACAGGCAACTTCTGCCACCGTATGCTTTAATGACGGCAATGGTAATTGGGACAGCAACAACGGTTCTAACTATCAGTTCAATAAAGGTACTTTTGGTTACTCAAACGGTAAGATTGTAGAAATTTCCAAGCCCGAACCTGATCAGCTAACTGCCAAGGTTAGTATAGAGGGAGGCGATTATATTCCTGTTAATCTTCCGTTTACTATTAACACACAGGCACAGGGCGGTACAGCCCCTTATCAGTATAAATATACTTGTAAAGTAAACGGTGCAGAAACTGTTATTCGGGATTTTTCAACAAGTACAAGTGTGACTTATCAGCCTAAAAGTACCGATATACATAATGTAACTGTTACTGTTAAGGATTCGACAGGAAAAACTGTACAGTCCGATGTGAATGTTTATATGGTGAATTTGGGCTTTAGTGCATTCAGAGCCAGCAAAGAAAAAGTAAAGACAGGTGAAAGTGTTACTTTCACAGCTACTGCCGACAGCTTCCGTATTCCTGTCAGCTATCGTTTTACTATCAGTGGAAACGGTATTTCACAGACACTTACCAGTACAACGGGAAATGCGACATGGACACCCAACAAAGAAGGTGTTTATACCATAAAGGCAGATATTCTGTTTAATGGTTTAACAGCAGCAACCCGTTCTATGTCTTACACAGTAGAAAAGGGTAATGACATTACTCTTAATCAAATCGTAATTTACTATAAAGGTTATTCTACTCCTTATATTCATTATCAGGTAGGCAGCGGTGCGTGGACTGAAGTTCCCGGAAAACCAATGACGGAAACAAGCGAAATGAATGGATATACCCATAAGTATATCATTGATCTCGGTACACAAAGTTATGCTAATGTATGCTTTAATGATGGTCATAATAATTGGGACAGCCGCAATGGTGCCAACTACCGTTTTACAAAAGGCAGATATACCTACTCAAACGGTATGATTTCTACTGTTTCAAACCAGTCGGTTTTTGTAGTTGATCCGTTAGTAACTAATTCAACTGTCTCTGCAGAGAGAATAACACTTGGCCAGAAAATTACTGCAAAGTGTGAATCCAGCGGAGGAAAAGGGGAATGCAAATATGCATTTTATTATAAAAAATCTTCCAGCAATAAGTGGATCACGAAGCAGGATTTCAGTACTAACAACCAAGTCACCTTTAAGCCAGCGGCCGCAACAAGTTATGAAGTATGTATCAAAGCGAAAGATGAGAGTGGTACGATACAGAAAAAATATTATACCGTTAAAGTTATCAAGCCGCTTGAAATATCAGCCGAACTGTCATCTGCTGATATTCACCTTGGTGAAAAAATTACTGCCAAAATATCAGCGGCAGGAGGGTCTGAGAACTACACCTATGCTGTATTTTATAAGAAATGCACAAGCGACAAATGGAGCACTGCCCAGTCGTATAAAGAAAATGATACTGTTACTTTCAAACCTGCCGCAGCGACCACTTATGATATATGTGTCAAAGTAAAGGACAGCGACGGAAAAATAGCAAAGCAGTATTTTACGGTTAACGTTACAAAATAAAATTTTTCCTTTTCTTTCTGCATTGCAATTCCGCTATAGAAACGAAATTAAACAGTAAAAATCCTTTATGCAGAGAAAATGGCCAATAAAAATAAGTTGTCACATCTCGAGAAATCGTTAATGTGACAACTTATTTTATGTTTATCTATTAAGTCTGAAAACATTAAAGAAATTTTGCTCTTAGTTCTTCACCGCTTTGTGCACACAGATAGGCAGGAGGAATATCAAAAACAGTAAAGCAGCCGCTTTTTCCTTCGTCATACATCCGTTTAACAGCTCTTGCGTAGGCAATGAGTACGCTGGTGGTGAATTCAGGATTAGAGTCGAGTTTGATACTGTATTCGATAATATGTTGATGCTCTTTATTGATTCCTGTTTTTCCGGAACGGAAGACAAATCCTCCATGAGCCATTCCGGAATGATTTTTTAAAAGTTCTTCTTCGCTAATGAAGTGCACGGTTGTATCATAATCAGTGAAATAATTGGGCATTGATTTGATTTCATTTTCTACTTTATCGGCATCGGCTCCGTCTTTAAGAACAACAAAGCATTCTCTCTGATGTTTTTGACGAGTGGTAAGGACGGGATTTTCACCGTTTCTAACGGCATTCAAGGCTTCTTCCACCGGAATAGTATATTGCTTTGCGTTTTTGACGCCATCAATTCTTCTTATAGCATCCGAATGTCCCTGACTTACCCCTTTGCCCCAGAAAGTATAGTCATTACCATCTGGCAAAATAGCATTGGCATAAACTCTGTTTAAGGAAAACATACCGGGATCCCAACCTACAGAAATAACTCCCACTTTTCCGCTTTCTTTTGCAGCAGTATCAACATTGGCAAAATGCTCGGGAATACGTGCGTGGGTGTCAAAGCTGTCGATAACATTAAAAAGCTTGACATATTCAGGTGTTTGAACAGGGAGGTCAGTAGCACTTCCTCCACACAAAATCAGAACATCTATTTTATCTTTCCATTGCTCTATTTCGGCAATATTTACAACAGGGACATTTTTCGAAAGAGTTTTTACTGAGGAAGGATTCCGTCTGGTAAAAATAGCGGTCAGTGTCATATCTTCGGCGGCATTTACAGCTATTTCTGTTCCTTTGCCAAGATTTCCATATCCCAGGATACCAATTCTTGTTTGCATTATTCATTGCTCCTTTATTGTGGCATCGTCATAATGATTATGCCTTAATAGTTTATTTTAGTATAAATTTATTTCTGTATTATGTCAATAATATTTTTTGTGATTTAACATTTCATCGGTTTTTTGGTTTTTAATGGTTCAACCGTGTTGACATATTTTGAATTAAAATATATAATTGAGATTATGTTTACGACTTTTTACAAGGAGATAAATTATGAAAAAAAAGGAAGAAACATCGGCACAAGTGAATAGAGTTTTTGCTTCTGTTAGTCAAGGATTAAATTCGGAGCAGGTAAAAGAACGTCTGGAAAATGGTCTTTGCAACACAGATACACAACTGCCGACAAAAAGTATTAAAAGAATATTTTTTGATAATATCGTAACGCTGTTTAATATTTTAAATATCATATTGGGAATAGCGGTATTGTATGTCGGTTCTTATAAAAATATGTTGTTTCTTGGAGTAATGTTTTTTAACACAGCAATCGGTATATTTCAGGAAATACGTGCTAAAAGGACGATTGATCGGCTTTCTATTGTGTCGGCAACTAAAGCGACTGTTATTCGTAACGGAGAAAAATGTCGATTAAAAGTAGACGATATTGTACGTGATGACATTATTGAATTTACGCAAGGAAATCAAATTCCGGTTGACTGTGTGGTAATTTCGGGAGAATGTGATGTCAATGAATCATTACTGACAGGTGAATCGGATGCCATCCATAAAGAAGCAGGCAGTATGATGCTTTCCGGCAGTTTTCTTGTCAGTGGACGATGTTATGCAAGGGCGGAGCACGTAGGCAGTGAAAATTATGCATCAAAAATATCGGCAGAAGCAAAATATATCAAAAAAGTCAATTCTGAGATTATGTTTACGCTGAATAAAATTATCAAAATATTAACGTTTATTATTTTACCTCTGGCGCTGATTTTATTTTTTAAGCAGTATTATGTTTTTGAAGATATATCTCATGAAACGGTTTATACATTATTTGGCAGTATAGACAGCCATCTTGCCGATGTAGTGGTCAATACAGTCGCATCTGTCATCGGAATGATTCCGGAAGGATTGGTACTTCTGACAAGTACGGTATTGGCAGTAAGTGTTATCCGACTTGCTCGACACAAGGTATTGGTGCAGGAATTGTACTGTATAGAAACGCTTGCCAGAGTAGATGTTTTGTGTCTTGACAAAACAGGAACCATAACCGAAGGATGTATGGAAGTAGCAGATTATGTTACATACGGAAAACTTTCTGATAAAGAACTGTTGAGTGATATTATGTGTGGTTTGGTCAATGCGCTCGATGATACCAATGCGACATTTTTGGCACTCAAGGAAAAATTTCATAGTACCTCTGTGATGAAAGCGGATAAAGTAGTGCCGTTCGCCTCAGAAAGAAAATGGTCAGGAGCGCATTTCGAAAATGCTGGAACATATATTATGGGGGCTGCGGAATTTATTTTGGAAGAAGTTCCATATGATTTAAAGAAAATGCTTGACAGCTATTCCAGAAATTATCGATCCATAGTGATTGCACATTCTGAGCACAAGTTCAGAGGAAATGAACTTCCTTACGAAATAGAGATTATAGGAATAGTACTCCTCAACGATAAAATTAGAGCCGAAGCCCCTAAGACGCTGCGATATTTTGCCGATCAAAATGTAACGGTAAAAGTAATCTCAGGCGACAATCCTATTACTGTATCTGATGTAGCAAGACGGGCACACGTTAAAAACTATGATCAATACATTGATGCAACAACGCTTAAAACGGATGCAGATATTGAAAATGCCATCGAGAATTATACAGTATTCGGAAGAGTCACACCGGCACAAAAGAAGAAATTTGTTGTGGCATTAAAAAATCAAGGTCATACTGTTGCTATGACCGGTGATGGCGTCAATGATGTACTTGCATTAAAGGAAGCTGACTGCAGTATTGCTATGGCTGCCGGAAGTGATGCAGCCAGAAGTGTTTCGCAGTTGGTTTTGCTTGATTCAAATTTTGCTTCAATGCCCAAGGTAGTCGCGGAAGGCAGACGTTCTATCAATAATATTCAACGTTCCTCTATACTATTTATTGTCAAGACGATATTTTCAACGATACTGGCTTTTTTATTTCTGTTTATCAATGTCAAATACCCCTTTCAGCCTATACAACTCACACTGGTCAATGCTTTTACCATCGGAATTCCATCATTTATCTTAGCGTTGGAACCTAATAAAGATAGAATTCGAGGACGTTTTTTCTACAACATAATGAAAAATTCCATACCGGCAGGTTTAACGACTGTAATTGGTGTTATATTATGCATTATCGCAATGAATGTTTTCTCACTGAGTTACGATCAATATTCTACCGTTACAGTATGTTTGACAGCGGCGATCGCCTTTATGATTTTGTTCAGAGTATCGATACCGTTTAATAAACTTCGTATTGTATTGTTTGTTGTTATGGTATCGGGATTTTCTGTCGGTGTATTATGTTTCAGAAACTTTATGGGAGTTAATTTCTTCAATTTTGCTCCGATCACGTGGGAGGTTTGCTTGATTTTATCCGGTCTTGTCCTTTTGTCTTTGGCTATTTTTATGCTGTTGACTTTGGCAGTCGATAAAATTTCTGTCAAGAAAAATTCAAAAGAATAATCATTTCCTCCTTATTGACATATAATGAAAAATAAGTTAATAGGGGGGATTTTTTTGGGTTGTTGCAGAATTGTCGATCTAAGACATAAAGAAGTGATTAACAGTCATAATGGCTGCAGAATAGGATATGTGGATGATGTTGAAGTCAATACGGAAAATGCACGATTGACAGCTATTATCATTTATGGACGGCCAAAATTCTTCGGATTATTCGGACGATGTGACGATATAGTGATACGTTGGGAAAATATTCGTTTAATAGGAGAAGATACCATTCTGGTAGATAATTGTCATTTTCCTCATAAGCACCATAAGCAAAAAAATTCGTTATTTCATTAAATATAAGCCAAATATAATGAAAAAAAGCTTGCATTCGTATGGATTGTATGGTATAATGTTTAACGCAAAACGCACGTTGGTCGTATTCGTTAGGTGCATATAAAATATTCTGTATTGTGTGTTGGAATTGCAGACCGACGGAGGAAAAACCTAAGGAGGATTTTTAATAATGGCATCAGTAGTATCAATGAAACAGCTTTTGGAGGCAGGTGTACATTTTGGACACCAGACAAGAAGATGGAATCCGAAAATGGCTCCCTATATCTTCACAGAAAGAAATGGTATTTATATTATCGACCTTCAAAAGACAGTAAAGAAGCTGGAAGAGGCTTATAACTTTGTTCGTGAGCTTTCAGCAGACGGAAAGTCTGTCCTTTTTGTCGGTACAAAAAAGCAGGCTCAGGATTCTGTGAAGGAAGAGGCTCTTCGTGCAGGTGCTTACTATGTAAATGCAAGATGGCTCGGCGGTATGCTGACTAACTTTACCACAATTCGTCGCAGAATTGAAAGACTGAAACAGCTCCGTACAATGGAAACAGACGGTACCTTTGACCTTCTTCCCAAAAAGGAAGTTATCAAGCTGAACCTTGAAATTGAAAAGCTTGAAAAGTTCCTTGGCGGTATTAAGGATATGAAAGATATTCCGGGTGCACTGTTCATCGTTGATCCCCGTAAAGAAAGAATTGCTGTGGCAGAAGCTAAAAAGCTTGGTATTCCGATCGTTGCGATTGTAGATACAAACTGTGATCCCGATGAGATCGATTATGTCATCCCGGGTAATGATGATGCAATTCGT
Source organism: uncultured Ruminococcus sp. (assembly GCA_902802985.1). Lineage (GTDB taxonomy): Bacteria > Bacillota > Clostridia > Oscillospirales > Acutalibacteraceae > UBA1213. The sequence continues at coordinate 58,461 of CADCOE010000049.1, read as the reverse complement.
GCTGTTAAACTGATTTCAGGAGCTATTGCGAACGCCATCATTGAGGGCAATGAAGGTAAAATGGGGGCAGCTGCTGAAGAAACAGAAGCTTCAACAGAGGAATAATTTAACATAACAGAATACCCGCAAATAATTTGCGGGTATTTTTTAAAGGTAAACAATAATATTTATACATACGGAGGTAATGAAAATGGCTTTTACAGCTAAAGATGTTATGGCATTAAGAGAAAGAACAGGCTGCGGTATGATGGACTGTAAAAAAGCTCTTACTCAGACTGATGGTGATATGGACAAGGCGATAGATGTTCTTAGAGAACAGGGACTTGCAAAGGCTGCAAAGAAAGCTTCCAGAATTGCAGCTGAGGGTGTTGCTTATGCATATGCTAACGATGATTGCACAGCAGGTGTCGCATTGGAAGTCAATGCAGAAACAGACTTTGTTGCAAAGAATGCTGAATTCCAGGCATTTGTAAAAACTGTTGCAGAAACAGTTATGAATGAAAAACCTGCTGACGTTGAAGAACTCCTGACAAAAACTGCTGTAGGTACAGAGATGACAGTAGCAGATCTCCTCCGTGAGAAAATTCAAACAATCGGTGAAAATATCATTATTCGTCGTTTCGCACTTTATGAGGGAAATGTAGCAACCTATATTCACGCCGGTGGAAAAATTGCTGTAATGGTAAAATTTGATACAGATGTTGCTGATAAAGAAGGATTTGCAGCTTATGCAAAAGATATTGCAATGCAGGTAGCTGCTGCTGCTCCTGCTTATCTCAATAAAGATCAGGTTCCGGCAGAAGTCATCGAGCACGAAAAGAAAATTATGACAGAACAGGTTATCAATGACGGTAAGCCTGCTGCCATTGCTGAAAAGATTGTTATGGGCAAGATCGGTAAGTATTATGAAGAAAATTGCCTTGTTAATCAGGTGTTTGTAAAAGACAGCAAACAGAAGGTAGATCAGTACACAGCACAAACTGCAAAGGCTCTTGGCGGTAAAATCGAAATTGTTGAGTATGTACGTTTTGAAAAAGGCGAAGGTCTTGAAAAGCGTTCCGATGATTTTGCAGCTGAAGTGGCAAGTATGGTAAAATAATTTATTTCTCTACTGTTTTATATTGGTAAGCTGAAAATATTGTGTTTATGTGCCAATTAAAAGAGGACTACAAAATTTGATGTTTTGTAGTCCTCTTTCTTTTGCGGCAGTTTCTTTGATTTAGTCTATGACAGACCGAGCATTTGACATTTCTTTAGAAGTAGTACTGCTGTTGAGATAATCATAAGAATACAGCATAAATCCGTTGATACCAAGTGCTCTGCCAAGCTCTATTTGTGTTTTGATATTATCGTCACTGAGCAGCCACGTTCCACTGTCTGCGTCTGTACCTGCTTTATATACACCCAATCCGAAATATAATTTTACGCTGTTTTCTGTTACAGTGTCTTTCCAGCGATGAGCAAGACCTTCAAAAGGAAAGGTGGGATGTTGGTTAGAAACATATATTTGTGGACAAATATAGTCGATATAACCTCTTGTGGAACACCACGTAATGACATCTGCACTGATTTTATTATTATTATCAAAGTTACACTGCGGAGCGATACCGAAAACAACGCTATTGTCAATACTGTGTACAGCAGTATAGATACCGGAGATCAGAGTGTTAACGTTAGTTTTTCTCCATTCCTGGTGAGATAAACCGGAATATCCGTTTTCAATGCTGTTAATGTAGGAATTGTAGGTTTGCTCGTCATAAAAAGTTTCTTCCGAAGGATAAAAATAATCGTCCATTTGAATACCATCTACATCATAATTACGTACTATTTCAGCAATACCGTCAATGATAAGTTTTCTGACTTCGGGATAAGCAGGATTATAATAAATGCCGCCGTTATAGTTGAATGTGTAATCGTCATTGGACTCGTCACTATCATTTTTCCATTTGATATAAGGATTGCTGTCGGCAAGATTCCACGGAGAAGAACCATTGCTTATTCTGAACGGATTGACCCACGCCTGAACCGACAAACCATTGGAATGAGCGGCATCTACAATATATTGAAGCGGATCATATTCCACACCGATGCCTTGGGTACCGCTGATAATATGTGATGCGGGAAAATAATCTGAAGGGTAGATGGCGTCACCAAAGGGTCTTACGTGTACGATAATGGTGTTAAGTTTGTAATCCAGACAGGTATTGATAATGTCATTTATTTTGGTCTGAAATGTTGCTTCATCTCCACCATTTCGTGAGATGTCCAGCGTTAAATACGGTACCCATACGGCTCTCATTTCATCATTGATGATAATATGCGTTGAGGAAGATTTTCTCTCATAAGAAATATTTTCATTTGGTGAGGGAGTGGGAGAGGAAGATTTTTTTTGAGGTGCTTCTGTTATTTTTGAAGCCGATGATTGTTCTGTCTGTGGTGTTTCGTTGATGGCAGTATTTTCTTGCGTCAGGTGAGATGTTTTTGATTGAGTTGTGGTTTCTTTACTTTTGATTGGCGATTCAGTTGACGATTGTTTTTGTTTTTCATCCATTTGAGAATTGTCTGAAGACTTATCTTTGCTATTCTGTTCTGATGATGTGCTGTTTTGCGTGAGTTTGGATACATCAGTTTCTTTTTCTGAAGTCGAATGAGTTTCAGAAGGATGGCTTTCTTTGTTTTTTTTCGAAGTTTCAGAATGGAGTTTGCTTTCTTGTTTTTGTACTGCCGAACTTTCAACGTCAGCAGCTTGAGCAGGCAGACTATCGGGAAGATTGTCTCTACAGCCTGTTGTAATACTTGCACATAAAACGGCAAGTGTCATAGTGGCAAAAATTTTTGTGTACTTCAATAAGTAATACATTATCAACACAACCTTGATTTTATTCTGATAACAATATATAATATAAAAAGGAAGGAAAAATGACGGAGGAATTAAAAATGAAATTACCGGAAAGCTTTTTAGCAAATGGAGTCTGGTATGCGGTACTTTTGTACGCAGTTGTTGTTAATATTGTCGCAGTTATAATGACAATTTATGACAAAAAAGCAGCAATCAAAAAACGCCGACGTATTCCTGAGAAAACTCTGATGGCAACGGCAGCGTTAAGTGGTTGTCTTGTTATGTATGTGACAATGCACATTATCCATCACAAGACCAAACACAAATTGTTTATGATAGGTATTCCTGTCATGTTTCTGTTAGAGTTGGCAGCAGCAATTATTATATGCCTGTTATGCGGTGTGATCTCAATATAAAAATGCCTTGAGATTTTCGATATGGTGTTCTTCATTTCTGATAAAACGCTCGGCATATTCAATAATATTGTTGTCTGCATTTTTGCAGGAGCCAATGTGCTTGGCTAAATCGACAATTCCCATCGTTGTCCCGTTAATCATTATTTCGGCTATATGCTCAGGGCTTACTTCACTGAGAGTATGAAGCTGAATAGAACCCCACATTACTGCCTTTTCGATCAAGCTAATGTCTTTGGGCAATGTTCCCGAGCTAATCATTTCTTGTTCCGTTTCAGCAGAGGCGGTAACATAATCACAAAGTTGTTCCTGCAGCTCGTGACGCAGTTCCTCTCCTTTTGTTTTGGGCAAAACGGTCTTGGTTGCTTCAATTCCAGTTTTTGACAGCTTATAAATACCGGACAGCAGTTCTTTGCTATCTTTGTTCATTATCATATACTCCTTTCGGTGTTGATAGCTTTATTATTTGCCCTACACCTAAACATTATACAATAATCTCGATGAATATTTTTATTATATTTATATCAAAAAAGTACAGTTCTTTTGGGTGACGACTCACTTTTTTTCGAATGAAAACTAAAAAAGAAAGGATGATTTTGATGTCGGAAATGCATATGTCCACCGTTAACAAAACTTTGGAGGCACTGAGAAAAAATAATATGCAGGCATATTTTTGTGCAACAGCAGAAGAAGTGCCCGATCTTGTAAGAACACTCATTAATAAAGGCGATATTGTAACTCATGGCGGTTCTGTAACGTTGGCACAGACGGGCATCACAAAATTGCTTTCCGGCGGAGACTACTGTTATCTTGACAGAAATGCTCCCGGACTGACAAGAGAGCAGGTACAGGAAATTTATCTTAAGGCATTTACATCGGATGTTTACTTTACAAGTTCCAATGCGATCACAGAAAATGGAGAACTGTATAACGTTGACGGTAATTCCAACCGGGTAGCAGCTATGATTTATGGACCAAAAAGTGTCATCGTTATTGCAGGCTATAATAAAATTGTGTCGGATTTGAATACAGCGATTACCAGAGTGAAGTGTATTGCCGCTCCTCAAAACACACAGCGTTTAAACTGTGATACTTATTGTGCCAAAACAGGAAAGTGTGTATCTTTTCAAAAGAAAGACAGTTTAATGTGTGATGGGTGTCGAAGTGAACAGCGAATTTGCTGTAGTTATACGGTTATTGCACAACAGCGTCATAAAGATCGTATTAAGGTGATTATAGTAGGAGAAAAACTGGGATATTAATTAACATCAAAACGAAAAATATAAGGAGGTTGTTTTATGTCAACACCGCATATCGGAGCGAAAAAGGGTGATTTTGCCAAAACTGTGTTAATGCCGGGAGACCCTCTCAGAGCAAAATATATCGCTGAAAATTACCTTACAGATACCAGGCTTGTTAATGAAGTACGAGGAATGCTGGGGTATACAGGATCTTATCACGGAAAGCGAGTTTCCGTGATGGCAAGCGGAATGGGTATACCGTCAATGGGCATATATTCCTATGAACTTTTTCGCTTTTTTGATGTAGACAACATTATTCGTATTGGTACAGCAGGAGCAATTAGTGAAAAATTAAAGCTCAGAGATGTAGTGTTGGTAATGTCAAGTGCCACTAATTCCAATTTTGCTGCCCAGTACCGTTTACCGGGAACGCCTGCTCCGACAGCAGATTACGCATTACTAAAGAAAGCAGATGATAAGGCACGGCAATACGGAAAAACGGTTAGTGTTGGCAGTGTATTCTGTTCTGATACTTTCTATGATGACGCCAATTCTTTGGAACAGTGGAAAAAACTTGGTATACTTGCAATAGAAATGGAAAGTGCGGCATTGTATTTTAATGCTGCTAGAACAGGCAAAAAGGCATTGTGTATCTGTACCATTTCTGATTGTCCACTGACTGGAGAATCCTGTTCTGCCGAAGAAAGACAGACGACCTTTAATGATATGATAAGAATTGCTCTGGAATGTGTGGAATAGTATCTGACAACCGCCGATTTCGACGAAAAAGGAAAAATGTAGTGACAATCGGCTAAAAGTATGCTATAATTGTTGCAGAAATATTTTTGGAGGCTTATTATGAATAATTCGTATTTGTATACAGGAAAACCGATTGTTCCAAAGATTTCGCTGAAAATAGGCGATCAGCAGCTTGAACAGGACGTTGATTTTGCTGTTGAAATGACGGACAATATCAATGTTGGTACGGCACATGTAACAATCTACGGCAAGGGAAAGTTTAACGGTACCGTAGAAAATACATTCAAAATAGAACCTGTGCCTGCCAAATCTCTTTCGTTTTTTGCGGATAACACAGAATTTGAATATGACGGTAAGCCGCACGAAATGCATATTGCTGTGAAATTTGGAGAAATAACACTTCAAGAAGGCATCGATTACAATGTTGAATATGCCGATAACATTAAGCCAGGCAATGCTTCTGCTAAACTGATATTTCAAGGCAATTTTACAGGAGCAATGAATATTCCGTTCACTATTACCAATCATTTTATTAATACATCAAAGCTTTCCACGGATGTAGTAAATTATACCGAAGAACTTACAGTAACTGCATTAGCGGAGGGCGGTGTTGCACCGTATCGTTATGCCTATTATGTTAAGCACGATGATATTAAAAATTGGAAAACAATTTCAGATTTCAGTGAAGAAAGCAGCATTACTTATAAACCAATGTTTATTACCGATTACATCATTAACGTAAAAATCAAAGATGCTGAAGACAATATTGCAGAAAAACAACTGCCGTTTACGGTTCAGTCTACACTCGATGCGAACTGTCGCCTTTCCGCTGATACAATAGCGCTTTCAGAGCCTGTTACTATCATAACAGAAATGGAAGAGGATGTTTCTGATTTTGTTTTTAAGTACTTCATTAGAAAAATCACTGAGAACAAGTGGACACTTCTTGAAAGAAAGAAGGGATTGTCCCAATTTGAGTTTACCCCCGAACAAAAGGGAAATTACAGTATCTGTATCTCCATTAGAAACGGTAAGGATAAAAACACTAAACAATATTTAAAGCTTACAGTAGAATGATCCGAAACGCAGCGATGCTATAACCGTATCGCTGCGTTTTTATTGTACATGTGGGTATCAATAATAATTGTAAATCGAAAATATTTTATTAAAAAATCAATATTAATCTTACAAAAAGAAATCTAATGATTGACACACTTGTTATGTATGATATATAATAATTGTAGTGTATTAGATAAAATTATAGATAATAAAGTGATAAATTGTTTTTTGTTGGTAAAATTTTTGAATATCAAATATAGGAAGTAGGGCGTAAAAATGAAAATAAAAGTATTGATCTTAGAGGATGATTTCGATTATCTTAAAAAAATTCCTGCATTGCTCTCTAAAAAGTATCCCGAAGAATTGCAGGTCTTTTCTGTTGATGATTGCAATGAAGCAATCGCTTCTCTCAGAAAAGAGGAAATCAATGTATTTCTTGCTGGTGATCAATTCGATATTTCCAGCAGATCCATTCCCAAAAAGTGTGCTTTTGCGTTTTTGACGGATTCAGCAGAAAAACAGATCGTTAACGGCAAAAAAGCGATCTGTAAATATCAAAAAGTCAGCGCTATTTTTGATGAAATAAGCCAATTGTATCAAGATTTGGTCAATCAGCCACCGGCTGCACCAAAAACGGTCATATTTGCTTCAGCAGGCGGCGGTACAGGTTCCTCAACAGCAGCTGCATCTTGTGCTGTTCATTTTGCAAGTAAAGGAAAAAATGTGCTATATCTCAATTTTGAAAAAATTCATTCGACGGAATATTTTTTCTCGGCTGAAAGTGATCTCAAAATAGAGGATATTGTGGCAGGGCTGAAAAACAATACAGAAGAAACCATAGCGAAACTGGTAGGTTCTGAAGCGGAAGATCAAAGCAAAGTATGTATTTATTCTTCTTTAGATGCTAATGATGATACGATTACCATATCTGATTATGATTTAGTTGTTAGAACAATCGCTTCATTGGAAATATATGATTATATTGTCATTGATGCGGAGTGTAGTATCAGCAAAGAGGCAATGTTGTTTTACAACCATTCAGATAGTTTTATTCTTGTAAGTGATGGTTCGTCGATTTCCAATGCAAAACTGCTTACCGTGATGAAGTATATTCATCTTTCCAAATATGGTCAAACGCTTTCCAACAAAACCTATGTTTTATATAATCGTTTTGACAATGCGGCAAGCAGCATTATAGAAAGAGATGACATAAAGAATGTCGGTGGAATACCTCAGTTTAAAATGGATACTTTTGAACAATTATTGGACAGAGTATCAGGTATGGCTGTATTTGACACATTTGCGTAAATCAAAGGAGTGATAACTGTGCAGGAAAATTTTTCTTTTGAAAATAATCATAATGACTTAGTTTATACATTACCGACAGAGTGTAAGAAAAACAGTTTGGTTCTCGGTATGATGAATAATAATACGATTGAAGGTCTTTTACCTGTTGAATTTCAAGAAGAGGAGAACAAACGATTAGCCACATACAATATATCTTCCCTTATCAGTTTGACAGATTATTTACAAACGACTTTGACACGAACACGTTTTTTAAATATCTTTCGAACAATCGCCAATACATATATGAATATGGAAGATTACGGTTTAGAAGCTCAAAATATTGTTTTTGATATAGATTATATCTTTGTTAAGGAAGTCAGTGAGGAGATTTCAATGATATGTTTGCCTTGTATTTCTCCTACGCAGACCGATACAGTGATATTATTTCAAACGATACTAAAAAATGCCCATCTTGATAATGTCAATGAAGGCTGTGGATACGCCGAAAAACTTTCCGATTATCTTGAAAATAATACTTTTGCTATGGATGAATTCAAAGAATTTCTTGACACGATTGACATATATGAAGCACCTTCTATTCCTGAGTCATCGATTGAGGAAGAAGTCATACAGTCGGAATTGGCAGCAGAAGCAGATACAACTGTTGAATATAAACCTGATTTGAATGATGTTTCGACAAATGAAATTTCGACACAGAATTTTAATGATAATAGCAGTGTTTCCCCATCATTTTTCGGAGCAAGCGACAATACCTCTCAGCAGCCATATAAAAACGATCAGTCTGACGATAACATACAGCAATATCCGAATAGTAATACTACCTATCCACAGCAAGGTACAAGTAATAACGGTAATGGTTATCCATCATTTTTCGGAGCAAGCGAAAATAATAGCAATCAGCAGCCGTATCAGAATAATCCAACTAATGATTATTCCCAATCATATGTTAATAATGGTATGTATTCGCAACAGGGTACTGACAGCAACGGTTATCCGTCATTGTTCAGAACAAGCGAAAATAATAGCGATCAGCAGCCATATCAAAATAATTCAACTAACGATTATTCCTCCTCATATGCTAATAATGGAAACGTTGGTTATCCTCCATCTTTTGAAACAAGCGAGAATAACGCTTACCAACAGCTATATGAAAATAATAATACCAATATTGAGGAAACGACTGTCTTAACAGGAAATACTGCTGAATTATCATCGGCTGCATATATTATCAGAAGAAAAACAAGAGATAGGGTAACGATCAATAAACCTTTGTTCCATATCGGCAAAGAGAGAAGTTACGTGGATTATTTCATTGCTGATAATTCAGCCATCAGCCGCAGACATGCAGATATTATTATAAAAGACGGAAAATATTATATTGTTGACACCAACTCTACCAACCATGTATATGTTAATGGAAGATTGGCTCCTGTCAATGAAGAAGTTCCGTTGATCTCGGGCAGTGAAATTATTCTTGCCAATGAAGTATTTGATTTTTTGGTGATGTAATTCTATGTCTGATTGATATGAGAGGAATGTATCTATATGAATTTTATTGTTTCCGCCAGTACTGATGTCGGAATAACAAAAAAAAACAATCAGGACAGTTTGAGTGTCAAAGTATTGAATACCCCAACAGGACGTATGGTATTTGCGATTGTATGTGATGGTATGGGGGGACTGGAAAAAGGAGAAGTTGCCAGTGCAACGGTTATCAAAGCGTTTGAAAACTGGCTATTGAACAGATTGCCGATACTCAGTACTGTGCCTATCCATTCGGATCAACTTCGAGAAGAGTGGCAGAAAATCGTGACAGACATCAATGAAAAGATCAAGGCTTATGGCAAAAGGCAGGGAATTAATCTTGGAACCACCGCTGCTGTACTGCTTTTGACTCAAACAGAATATTATATTATGAATGTAGGCGATTCACGGGTATACGAAATATATGATAAAACAGTCCAGCTAACGAACGACCAAACGTTTGTGGCACGAGAAATTGCTTTGGGCAGAATGACCCCGGAGCAGGCAAAGGTAGATAGCAGAAGAAATGTATTGTTACAGTGTATCGGTGCATCTGAAAATGTATATCCTGATTTCTTTGTCAATCGGGTCAAACAAAATGCTGTATATCTTCTTTGCTCGGATGGATTTCGACACGAAATTACCTCGGAAGAAATTTATCATTATCTAAATCCTTCTCAACTTATCAATCAGGGTATGATGACCAACAATACAAAGCGGTTGATAGAACTGAATAAACAGCGTCAGGAAACCGATAATATTACAGCTTTGCTTGTAAAAACATATTAATTTGAATTCTGAGGTAATTTTACTATGCTTGAAATAGGTTCACTTGTAGATGGCAAGTATAAAATTCTGAATAAAGTCGGACAGGGTGGTATGAGTGTTGTTTATCTTGCAATGAATGAAAAGGCGAATAAACAATGGGCTATCAAAGAAGTACGTAAAGACGGTATCAAGGATTTTGAGGTAGTGAAACAAGGTCTTATCGTAGAAACAGATATGCTTAAGAAACTTAGTCACCCCAATCTTCCCAGCATTGTAGATGTGATAGACGATAAAGATACTTTTTTGATTGTAATGGATTACATACAGGGAAATCCGTTGGATAAAACATTAAAAGAGTACGGAGCACAGCCGCAGGAGTATGTCATTGAATGGGCAAAGCAAATTTGTGATGTTCTGGGTTATCTGCATTCTCGAAAGCCTCCGATTATATACCGTGATATGAAGCCTGCTAATTTGATGCTCAAACCGGATGGCAATATTACCCTGATCGATTTTGGTACAGCACGTGAATATAAAGAAAAAAACATTGCAGATACCACTTGTCTCGGTACCATAGGATATGCTGCTCCTGAACAATTTGGCGGTATGGGTCAGACCGATGCCAGAACAGATATTTATTGTCTTGGAGCCACCTTATATCATTTGGTAACGGGAATGAATCCGTGTGAGCCGCCATATGAAATCAAGCCGATCAGGCAGATCAATCCAATGCTTTCGGGAGGACTCGAAAAAATTATCCTGAAATGTACGCAGAGGGATCCCAATGATCGCTATCAGTCGTGTGCTGAACTGATGTATGCTTTGGAGCATTATGATGAAATAGATGAAAAGAACAGAAGAAAAGCTATTCGCAGGGTGATAACATTTTCGATGAGTGTGTTGTTGACGTTCGTGTTTGCAGGAACTGCTGTTTGGAGCAGCTTTGCGGCACAGGCACAGCGGAGTGAAGATTACGACTATCTTATCACAAAAGCAGCTTCTACACAGGATTATTATGATGCTATTCTGACTGATCCGACCAGAACAGAAGCGTATATTGAATTAGTAGAATATTTAAAAAAGGAAAGTTTGACCAGTGAGGAAATTTCTGAAATCAATCAACTACGTACAGGGATTAACACAAAGGATAATATTAACGGCAAGGAAGAAGTTTTAAAAGAACTGAAACGTGAAAACCCTAAAGGATACAGTGAGGTTTGTTATCAAATAGGAATAGCAATGTTGTATTCCAATGAAACCACTATGAGAAAAAACCGATTTACTGCTTCGGCAAAGTGGTTTAAGGAAGCAAAAGATGATTATAAGCTGGCAGAACTTTTTTGTGAAATGTCAGATTGTCTGGAACTGATTGATGAGTATAAATCATCGAACATTCCTCAAACGGGAAAGCAGTATGAAGAATTTTCGGAACTTTGGGATAAAATAGAAGAAATAGAAAACCTTATCAAAACGCCAACCGCTTTTGCTATTAATAATAAAAATATTGATGGTGAAGATGTTCAACTTTTGATTATTGGATTTATCAATGATATTATTTACGAAGAAACAGATGGCTTTGTTAAGTTGGTTAAAGACGGTCAGAAAAAACAACACGAAAAATCCGATTTGATCAAGTTGATCACTGACTTAAAAAAAGTTGTAGACGGAATTGATAATGAATATGCTGCGGATGAAAAAAATAACCTGAATAAAAAACTGGATGAAACGTTAAACAAAATTAATTCCATCATTCCCGACAATACAGCAATGAAAGGGGAGAATACATAATGAGTTACGAAATCTATCAGTATATATCCATCGGTTCTATCATTATGTGTGGAGTAATGTTGGTTGTTTCGTGTATTTTATTTTTCTTCTTAAAGATTCCGAAATCAATGGGATTGCTGACGGGAGTTACTGCCAAAAAAGCAATAAAATCCATTAATGAACGTTCGGAACAGTCCACCAGCCAGCGATTAGAAAACAATCTGAAAAAAAAAGGTGTCAACGGAATGTTTTCTCCATCCGGCAGGATACAGATGAAAACAAATGTTAAAATTGAAGAAAATGCACCTGTTACAGGAAAAATTACTGTTGCTCCCCATCAATTCGTTGAAACAGTGGTCCTTGAAAAATATGAGGACAATAATTCGACAATGGTTCTGGACAGTTCATCTGTAACAAACCAGACAACCGTATTAACGAATTCTCCGGTAGAAACCAAATCATCTCTTAATCAGACAACTGTTCTTTCGGAAAATTGTCCGAGTCAGTTTGTGGTAGAGGTGGATATTACTTTTATACATACAGATGAAATTATATTGTAAGGAGTGATCAAATATTGAAACCAATGAATAACGGTAGTAAGCAAAAAAAATTTCTTATCATATCAATCATTAGCTTTTTATTAATGTCTATTACTTTTTTGATAATGCCGTTTGGGGAGACTGATATGAACAGTGGGACCAGCCCGCTCACCATCATCTCAGGAATAATATTTTGGCTTTGTCTTATTGCTGCGGTTGTTGCACAGGCGATATTATCGAATGAATTTAAGAAGATGACAAAAGATGCCAAAAACGTGTCTGAACGTAAAATTGGCATTATTAGTTTTTGTCAAAACAAAGAGGGGATGGCAGCGGATATTTGTTTTTTGCTCAGTCTGATTACCTTTATTGTATTGATGTTGGTAACAGATGGAACGATGTATTTTTGTTATATACTTATGAGTATGATTGTTTTTAGCTTTTGTATGCATTGTATATTCAATGGCAAAATTTATAATACATTATTTGCTAAAAAGAATGTTGCTCGTAAAAATCAAAAACAGGAGGATAAGTGATATGATAAAGTCAAAATTTAACATATCCGAAAAACTGATGTCGGTAGTTCTTGCCGTGATGATAGTAATGGCAAGTGCGACGATAGCACTGACTGTAGGCGGCAATGCCGAAGCAAAGGAGGAAGAAAATAAAACTGTTGTTACCTTTATGCTTGATCTTGTCAGTGAAAATGGCAATCACGAACATTTTGGTCTTAATGGTGCCAGAATTGACTATCGCCTTTTTCTTCATAAAGAGAGTGTCACTTCGTTTCATGAAGGTTCGGTCTATACAGGTTCTGATAGCAGAGCTAAAATTGAATTGAGTCAAGATATTGCAGAAAAATACACAGAACATTTTGATAAGTATTCTTATGTATATATTACAGTCGAATCAGTTTCTGCCTATGGTTATTCTTATGAAAACACCGTGAATAAATCAAGGATTTCATTGTATAACAAAGAACAGCCTGATGATAATTTACTTCAGGTTTCTGTAAAAGGCAATGAACGTGCCAAGCTTTACGGAACAGTAACAGATAACGATGGAAATATATTAAAGGGAGCGGATGTATCATTTCGATACTATGGATTTACCAAATATAACAATACAGGTTCCAACGTTTTGAAAACGGATGATACAGGTAAGTTTACAAGAGGAATTTTTTTGAATGAAAGTTATTTTGTAGATGTAAAGGCGGATGGATTTCGCAAAACTACAAAAGAATTTACTGTAAAGAAATCTGACTTGTCAGAAAATGGGACGTTTACCCTTCCGGTTATCAAGTTGGAGCCTAAAACAGAAGATATTCTATTGACTTTTGAAAATGCTGAAACAGTAGAAACTGTTGATTATATCGCCAATAGCAGTACTTATATCAAGAAGTTGTTAAAAAGTGATGATAACAATGGTAAAGAAACTTATACCGTGAAGAAAGACGGAAAAAACACAAAAGCAACCTATCTCAATGGTGTACTGGATTATTCCTTGACAGGACCTGGCACTTATCAGGTTTTTGCTAATGTAACAAATTCGGATTATTACTTCGACAAGGAAGTTTCCTTTACAGTCGTGGTTAAGAATAATACCTTCCAATTTGGAGATAGTGAAGTGACTATTCCCATTACGGAGACGACAGCCGATTTACAGCCACTTCCTACGGCGTACACAGATAAAATAAACTATCAAATTGAGAATGCAGACGGTACATCCGATTCGATTGCCACGCTGATAAGTGATCGTAAAATTCGTTTGATCAAGTCCGGTAGGCTGAAAGTCACCGCCATTTACCGCAGCCTTTCAACAGTAAAGGCGGTTTATTATCTTAATATTGCAAAGGTTCCTGCCGATTTTGCGTTCGACAGTAAAAAAGGAACAGAAACGACTTATAAAGCGAGTGACAGTAATTACTATACCAGACAAGCGCTGGTGGGCGGTGAAGTAAATACTAAAAATGTTGCTTATGCCATTACTGCACAATACAATTCTGCGGGAGAAAGCATAGAAAGCGGTATTGCCGAAATTAATCCGGCAACTGGTAAAGTTAAAATTCTTGCAGCAGGAAAAGTAACCGTAATGGCTTCACTTGCGGGTAGTGATCTCTATGAAGATCAAACAATCAGTTATGACCTTACTATCAATAAAGCAAAGCAAAAGAAGATTTCATTTAGTACGTCAAAATGCAGCATTACATTTGCAAGAGAGACCGCCCATTTAGTATACGATTTAGGTGTCGTTGCGGATGAAAGTGGTATTGACGGTAAAGTGACATATGAAATTACAAGCGGCAATGATTGTGCGACCATTGATGCATCAACCGGTAAAATTATTGCTAAGAAAGCAGGCACTGTTGTAGTAAGAGCCACCAAAACAGCAAATGAAAAAAACAACTATAATGATGCTGTTGCGGAATATACCCTTGAAATTCAAAAAGGTAATCCAAAGCTTACTTTTGATAAGACAGTACAAGACATTGTCTATGGTACTCAGTCTTATTGTGCGGTACCAACAGTAAAACCGTCCGATCTTTCTGAAAGCGAAATATCCATCAATTATACCTTTAAGAACATCTCCGGGAAACCGATTGCCGATATTAACGCAGCGACTGGTGAGGTCACTTTCAATGACGGTGTTAGCAATGGTAAAGCACGCATTACGGCAACATTGACTGAGAACAGTAAATATAAAAGTGTTTCGGCGTCATATGAAATTTCATTGAACTATCAAAGTGAAAATACATATGATATTGCCTCTGTCAATGCTGACACTTCTGCCCACTTTACGGTTACTGCCGCTGATAAAGACGGTTGGTACAATACTGCTAAAGGGGTTGTGTTGAAGGCAAAGACGGGTTATTTGCTGAGTGACAGCAATTTATCCTCTGGAACTTGGAAGAGTACCTATCAGTACGCAGAAGACTGCACGAACAAAACGCTTAAATTTTATATCAAAAAAATCAGTGATGGTTCGATATCAAGTGTTAAGGTAACAAACCTCAATATTGATAGAACTGCTCCTGAAATTTTGAGCATTACCTACTCCAAAAATCTGACACCTGTTGAAAAAGTAATTAATTCTGTTACTTTGGGATATTATGCCAACAAAAAAAATGCTGTTATCACGATCAAGGCTAAGGATGTTACTTCAAAAGTAGCCAGTTTCCGTTGGAGATATGATCGACAGGGAACCGCAAGTGATACCAATATTTCATCCAAAAATGGTGTGATTGACAGCAAAGACATTACTTATTCTACAGCAGGCAATGGAAAAATTGCCACAGCAACCTTTACTCTTAATGAGAACGAGAACGAATTTTACCGTGGACGAATTTATGTTTCTGCTACCGATAATGCAGGAAAAACCAGCCCTGAAATAACGGATAAAAATAAAATCATCATATTGGATAGTGTAGCACCTGACAGAACAGTAGAGTTTAGTCCCGCTGAGAGTGTTATCAATTCCGATACCGGTTTGACGGTTAACGATTATGATTATACAACAGAAGGTTCCCAATACAATCTTTACTATAAGAATACGGCCAGTGCAAAGTTTACAGTTGATGAAGTGAATTTTGATGCAAAAGACATTAAGATTACAGTAGAGAATATAGTATCGGGTACATCAAAAGAAATTAATAATGCGAAATGGATCGATTTAGGTTCAGACCAATGGCAATATATCCATACCATCAGTGGTGAGGGAGAATATGTTATCAAAATGGAATATAAGGATTACAGTTCCAATGAAATGAAATCCTATATTTCCAATAAAATTGTAATTGACAATACAAAACCAATTATCAGCATTGACTATTCGCTCAAAACCGCCGACAGCAATGTCAAGGGAATTGACTGTTTCCGCAGAAACTCAGATGACACTTCTAAAGAGCAAACAGCAGTCATTACCATTTCCGAGAAAAATTTCAATGCCTATGCTGTTAATGCTGTGGTCACAGCAGTTGACGAACTTGGAAACAGTGTTGATACATCGGTTGTTGCCAAAAATGGTAAGAAAATATCCTACAATGATTATCTCAATAATCCTGATAACTGGAAATCGGATGGTATTAAGCATACAGCCGAAATCACATTTACGGATGATGCTGTTTATACCTTTGATATTGATTATGCAGATCCTGCCAACAATCGTGCGAAAGATTATCCGGAAAAGCAATTTATACTTGATAATACGGCTCCGTCAGAATTGAAAATGTCTTTCAGTAAAGAAAAGAATTTTTTTGAAGAGGTTCTTGATTCATTGACATTGGGGTATTATTCCTATCAAAATCAGGTGACAGTAACGTTTGAAGCAACGGATCCCACGACAGGTATCGAGAGTATTTCTTGGCAGTATGACCGCAGTTCAGAGGCAAGCCAGTCCCACTTGGAAAGCGATGGCGGCACATTTACGAAAGATGAGCTGATATACAAAACGATAATGGATGACAAAGGCAATCCAATCAAAACAGTGGCAATCGCCAAACAGAAGCTGACGGCGGAGCAATTTAAACAGTATCGGGGAAAAATCAGCTTTACAGCAATAGACCGTGCAGGAAATAAAAGCTTACCCGTTACAGATGACGGAC
The DNA here is from genome assembly GCA_902802985.1 of uncultured Ruminococcus sp. GTDB lineage: Bacteria > Bacillota > Clostridia > Oscillospirales > Acutalibacteraceae > UBA1213. Next base: position 41,644 of record CADCOE010000049.1, on the reverse strand, counting down.
GCAGAATTGTTATTGATAATATTGCTCCCACAAGGACAGTTGAATTTAGTCCGGCAGAACAGGTGATTGGAGCAAAGAGCTTAAAACCGAAAGACAGCTTTGATTATACAACAGAAGGCTCAAACTACATTCTGATTTATAAAGAGAAAGCAACGGCAACCTTTACTGTAACAGAAGCGAATTTCCATCCGGATGATGTTAAAATAACAGTAACTGACGTATTAAATTCTGCCGGATGGAATATCAGCGACATAGTATGGAACAATATCGGCGATGACCAATGGACAGGCAGCTATACCCTCCATCATCCGGGCGAATATATCATTGAGATGGATTATACGGACTACAGTACCAATAAAATGAAATCTTATCGTTCCAATAAAATTGTCATTTCGGATGAAAAGCCGGAAATCAATGTTGTTTATTCTAACAAAGACGTTCAGCAAACGATTGACAGCAGGGAATATTACTGTGCTGCTCAGGAAGCAACAGTCACTATTGATACCAAATATTTCTATTCCGGCAATGTTGATATTGCAGTTCAGGCAACAGATGCATTAGGAAATAATGTTGCAGTGTCTAATTATTCTGCCTACTTAAAAAATAGTGATAACTGGGAAAACGAAGGAACAAAACACACCGCTGTTTTGCGTTTTGATGTCGATGCCAATTACGATATTGTCATTCATTACAAAAACCACGCCAATACAGAAGCCAACGCATACAGTAAACACTTTACAGTAGATACCACCTCTCCGGAATCTCTTGAGATCATCTATTCCCCCAAGGAGAGCAATATGTGGACGAAAATAATAGATACCCTTACTTTCGGATATTTTGCCTATAATAAAGATAACAGTAATGCGAGGGTTACTTTGAAGGCAAAGGACAAAACAACAAAAATCCATTCATTTAAGTGGGAAATGAACCGTGAAGAGAATGTAAGTACTATCAATACCCTGAAAAAATCCGGTTTGATTTCAGAAGAAAAAATTCATTATGAACCTGCAGACGGCTATCTTACAGCGACAGCTGAATTTGACGTGAGATCAGATGAATTGGAGCAGATAAGAGGAAGTTATCGTTTTACATCAGAAGACCGTTCCGGTAATGCTTCTTCACTTGATGATAGCAATCGTATCAATATTATTGATACCGTTACTCCCGAAAGAAGTGTGACCTTCAGCGAGGCAAAACAGGTAGTCGATGCCGAGACATTACAGACGATAGAGGATTATGAGTATCGTACCGAGGGACCGGATAGTATTCTTTATTATGATACTGCTGCAACTGCGGTGTTTGAGATCAAAGAAGCTAACTTTGATCCGGCAAGCGTTGTCATCTCCGTTGAAAATCTTCTTGACAGCAAAACAGAGAATATCAGTATCGAATGGGAACAAGTAAGTGCAGAAGATTGGCAATATTCTCTTACACTGAATGATGAAGGGGAATATCGTATTGCGATGTCGGGAAATGACCACGCAGGCAACCCGATGAAAGATTACCTGTCTAACAGAATTGTTATTGACAAAACCAATCCGGTCATTGATGTACAGTATGATCCCACAACTCCTCAAAATCAAATGGATGGTATTGATTATTTCAATGCTGCCCGTACAGTAACTGTAACTGTAAAAGAAGATCATTTCCGACCGGAAGATATGAATGTCCAAGTGAATGCTGTTGATGCCAATGGAAAATCAATCGATTATTACTTGGATGTTCTTGAGGGTAAAAAGATTTATCCCAAAGACTTTTTCCGGAACAAAGATAACTGGATGAGTGAAGGAAATGTCCACAAAGCAACGGTACAATTTGCACAGGATGCCAACTATACATTCGATATAGACTATCAGGATTTGGCTCTTCGCAGTTCAGATGAATATGAAGAAGATCATTTCACGGTAGATGTAACAGCTCCTACCGATCTTAGTATTGAGTACAGTAAACCCCATCGAAATTCTTTTACAAAAATAATTGATACCATTACTTTTGGATATTTTTCCTATAATAGTGATGTAGATGTTACTCTTTATGCAAAAGATGAAACGGCACGTATTAAGCAGTTTGAATGGAGCTATACTCGTGAAGACGGTACCAGTGTCACTAATGTTGAAACGGAAAAGCAGATTATTACGGATGTCAAATACGATCCAGATCTCAAGACAGCATCTGCTTCTTTCCGATTAACGGCAGAAGAAGCACGTCAATACAGAGGAAGTATTTCATTTACAGCGATGGATCGTTCCCTCAACGTGATGAGTTATTCCGAAAATGACCACATTCTTGTAGTGGATAATATCAGTCCGACCGTAACAGTAGAGTACAGTGCTGCTCAGCCCAAATCAGGAGCAACTTTGTATTATCAGGATAAAGCAACGCTGACATTCAATATGTACGAGTCTAATTTTGATCTTAATGCAGACGAAACACTTGTAAAAGTGGAAAAGACAACCGTTGACGGTAAAAAATCAACCATCACACCGACACTCAAATGGACGTCTATAGGAGGAGACCATTGGAAAGCGGAGCTTGTCATCTCGAAGGATAGTAAAAATTATGGAGAAGGTGACTATCAGGTTAAAATGACCTATAAAGACTATGCTGAAAATGAGATGAAAGAGTTTACTTCTCGTCTGATAATGATTGATAACACCGCACCAGTGGTCGAAATGAAGTATGGAAGCAAAGAAAGTTCTTCTGCTGTCAGATATAACGGTGAGGATTATCCTGTTACTGTTATCATCACAGAGCATAATTTTAATGCAGCTGATGTTGTAGCAAAAATCACAGCGAAAGATATAACAGGTAAAAATCTTACTTTTGACAGAGAAGAAATAGCAGCTTATTTCCGTAATGATAAAAACTGGAAACACAGCGGCAATGTGCATCAGTTAACTTATCTTTTCAAGAAGGAAGCTAATTATATACTGACAGTTGATGATACTGACCTTGCTGATAATAAAGCCAGAACAAAGGTTTCAAAACCATTTGCGGTAGATCATTCTGCACCTTCTGTGTCTGATATGAAAATCTCTTATGATACGCCTCTCAATTTGTGGGAGGAAGTATTGAACGGTGTTACATTTGGTTATTATGCATATCAAAAAGGAGTAACAGTAACGTTAGAAGCTTCTGATGATATATCGGGTATCCAACGGTTTGACTGGAGTTATAATGCTCAGTCTGCTCATAAAACGAGCCAACTGGAAAAAGACGGGGGTTCTATTGTTACAGCCAGTGATCAAAAGACCACCTCTGTTTCATTTACACTTACATCTGCCCAGGCAAGGCAGTACAGAGGGAATATTTCCTTTACTGCAACGAATAACGCAGGTCTGCGTAGTGCAGAAAAGACCGATACCGGAAAAGTGATTATTGTTGATAATATTTCACCGGAAAGAACGGTAACGTTCAGTGAGGCGACTCAGGTCGTAAGGGTTTCTAACCTTAATACAGAGAGAACCTATAACTATACTACAGAAGGCTCACAATACAAACTTTATTATGATAACCGAGCAACTGCCACGTTTATGATCAATGAAGCAAACTTTATCGCCGAGGATGTCAATGTTAAAATCAATGGTACACGTTATACTTTGACAGGTTGGAGTCACAGTGGAGATACTCACACTGCCTCACTGACATTGACAGATGAGGGTGAATATGTCATCACAATGGAATATAAGGACAGATCTAATAATCAGATGCGTACTTATACATCCAATGAAATTGTAATTGATCATACAAACCCAACCATCAATGTTGCTTATTCACCGGATAAAGTGATCCGCACAGTTAGCGGAAGAAAATATTATGATGCGCAGCAAACGGCGACGATAACAGTTCATGAGCACAATTTTCGTGCAGATGATATAGCAGCCACCGTCAAAGCGGTAGATGTCAGCAATAAAGAAATTACTGTGACGGATTATAATTCTTATCTGAAAAACAGAAACAATTGGAGCAGAAATGGTGATATATACACGGCCACCATTACTTATTCCGCAGATGCCAACTATACTTTTGACATTCATTACAAAGACCTTGCACTGAGAAATGCTCAGGGTAATAATTCTGCACAATTTACGGTCGATAAAAATAAGCCGTATCGTCTTCGTATCGAGTATAGCAAAAATATCCTTGAAAACATTCTTGATACGATTACATTTGGTTATTATAACGCTCCTGTTACTGTTACGGTTTATGCATCCGATGATACCACCGCTATTAACCAATTCAAATATAGCTATACAAAAGCCAACGGTGTAAGTAATGTCAATGCACAGCTTCTTAACGAGGCAATCGAAAAAGCAGCAATTCAACATAACGGAAGCGAAAATAAAGCATCTTTCAAAATACCAAAGAATGTTCTTGATTCAACACATCAATTTAACGGAACAGTAGGTTTTGTAGCATATGATATGTCAGATAACAGTACTGCTGAAAACAATACAAAGAGAATTGTTGTAGACAACATTAAACCCGTCGGACGGCTCAGTTTGAGTGAACCTGTTAAAGTAACGTTAGATAGAACATCTTATTTTAATGGGAAAGCAGACGTTTCCATCGTTATTAATGAAGCAAATTTTAACGCAAAAGATGTAACTGTTAATGTCAAAAATGTACAAAGCGGAACTTCCTCGGAAAAGGTGGTTGAAGCTAAGTGGACAGACAATAGTACAGATATACATACCGGAAGATTTACATTGTCCGAGGAAGGCGAATATTATGTTTTTGTTAATTATACCGACCATTCCAACAATGTAATGCAAGAAGTGAAGTCTGATAAAATTGTTATAGACACCAAAGCACCAACCATTCGTGTTAAGGGTATTAGTCATAATGAAGCAACTAACGCACAAAAGATAGGTTTCTCGATTGATATTAACGATCTTCATTTAGACCCCAATACTATATCAGTTAGCCTTACTGCTGTTGTGATCAATTCCTCGGGTAATTTTGAAACCAAAGACATTGATCTCAGTTCGTATATTACCTCTCAGAATGCATCTTCCCGTTCTTATCAGATAGACAATCTGAAAGATGATGCGGTTTATACGCTTCGATGTTCAGCAGCGGATCTGGCAGGCAACAAAAATAACAAAATAACACTTTCTGATAATAAGATTTATGAAAAGCTTGACTTTTCCATTAACCGTAACGGACCGACATTCCGTATGGATACTAATACCAAAAAGATGATAGAAAACGGTTATGTTTATAATGTCGACCACGATATTGTCATAGAGGAGATCAATGTAGTTCCAATCAAAAAATATGCTGTTATGAACGGCAGTGATGAAATCACAAAAGCCGACGGCTTGACTGTTGAACTTGACAATGGCGTTTCAAAGTGGTGTACTGCCAAATACACCATCAGCAAAGATTATTTTGCTAATGAGGGCGAATATAAAATTACTGTTCAATCAACCGACCAAATGGGCGTTTCAGCATATAGTAAAGGAGAAGGAACCAAAGTCTTTATTGAATTTATGGTTGACAGAGAAGCACCGGTTCTTACGATCACCGGCATTGAAGAAGGGGGTCGTTATCAAGTTGGTGAGCAAAAAGTTACTGTGCTTGTTACCGATAATAGCGGTAAACTTCATAATATGAAAATTGTTGTACTCGATGCGTCGGGTAATCCTGTCAAAGATGCTTCAGGAAAAGATATTAGCGTCAGATTTAATAAATCCGGCAAGGAACTCATCGATTATCTCAAGAAAAATAATGATATTGTTGAGTTTACTATTCCTGAAGGATTTGAAAATCAGGTAAAGATTTATTGTGACGATGTGGCAGTTAATGCAGAGGGAAATACCAATGAAACTGAAAAAATCATTAAAAATGTAACAGTATCACAAAATAATTGGATCATTTTCTATGCTAACAAGCCTGTATTCTATTCGGTATTGATTGGTGTCATTGCCGTGATAATAGCGTCTATTTTCGGAATAGCCGTTTTCATCAGAAAAAAACGAGCTAAGAAGTCATAAGAACAGTAAATAACAGCAATTAAAAAATGAGAGAAAGCAACATCCGGTTGTTTTCTCTCATTTTGTGTATCAAGGAAATAATGCTGATCTGACAAAAGAAAATGAAAAGAGGGCAGACCGATAAGTCAACCCTCCTACATTTTATGTTTAAACTGACAATATCAATTATACTTTACGATTTCCCCATAACAAAAATCATCTGTACAATCCGTTATCAATACATCAACAATTTGATTAATATGACTTTCATCGGTATTGACATACACAAGTGTATAATTCATCGTATAGCCCTCATATTTGCCGTTTTTATTTCTGGATTCGATCAAGACTTTTTCGACTCGTCCGATCTGTTTTTTAAGAAATTTTTTTCGTGATTTTTTAGCAGTCTCGGCCATTCTGGAGGCACGTTCTTTCTTAATGTTTGGCGGAACCTGATCCGGTGCTTTGTCGGCAACTGTTCCCTCACGTCTGGAATAAGGGAAAATATGCACCTTTGCAAAGCCAATTTTTTCTACAAAAGCCATTGATTGCTGGAATTCTTCATCTGTTTCTCCGGCAAATCCTACCATAACATCGGTTGTAATTGAAGGATTATCAAAAACTTTTCTGATATTGTCAACGATTTCGGAATATTCTTCGGTGGTGTAATGACGATTCATTCTTTTCAAAGTATCGTTGCAGCCACTTTGCAAAGAAAGGTGAAAATGAGGACAGAAATTGCTGTGTTGGGCAAAGGTTTTGAGTGTTTCAAGGGTCATTGATTCCGGTTCAAGAGATCCCAGTCTGATTCGGACGTCTGCTGTTTCACAAGCAGTGGTTACCGCATCAACAAATCGCAAACCATTGTCAGTACCGAAAGAAGAGAGATTGATACCAATAATCACGATTTCACGATAGCCATTATGGGTAAAGGCAATGATTTCCTGTTTAATATATTCTAGTGAACAGGAGCGTACTCTGCCTCTCGCATAAGGAATAATGCAGTAGGAGCAAAACCGATTACAGCCGTCTTCAATTTTTAGAAATGCTCTGGTACGATTAACGAATTTTTGTACATCAAGACTTTCATAGTCATCTTTTTTGGCATAATCCTCTACATAGGTCAGACGAGTTTTTTCGTTGAGATACTGTTTCAAGACAGGAATTAAATCAGAACGTCGTTTATTGCCCAGAACAATATCGATTTCGGGCAGTTGATTTCCCGATTTTGGAAAAGCTTGTGCCATACATCCGGTCAGTACGATAACGGTATCGGGTGTTTCCCGGCGAAGTCTGTGAATTAATTTAATTGCTTTTTGTTCGCTGACTTGTGTCACAGCACACGAATTAATGATGGAAATATCAGCGGGGGAGTTGTCGTCAACCAATTCAAAACCGTTTTCAATCAAATCTTTGAACATAGCTTGTGATTCAAACTGATTAACTTTACAACCGAGAGTAATGATTTTAACGTTCATAAAAATCGTCCCTTTCTATTTGTACGAATTTACCAAAAATTATATGGATGTTGTCAAATTATAATTTTGACATCCAAAGTTTTTCAATCAAATTTTATTTTTTTAAAAAACATTGACCTGATAAAAAAATACTGTTAAAATGGTAGCATATTTTGAGTTGCGTATGATGGAACTCATCAATCTATATTATCCAGTAAAAGTGAGGGCTTAAAAAATGTACAGAGCAAAAATTTTCCTGAAAGAACTTTCAAATGTGAAAGATTTTGTTGTTATGACAGCCAAGTATGATACTTTGAAGATTAATTTAATTTCGGACATTTATACAATAGACGCCCATTCACTTATTGGAATTATTAGTCTTGATATTTCTCAACCCATTATGCTTGAAATTCCCGATCAGGACGCACCCGAGGAATTCAAACAGGATATAGAACCGTATCTTTACGATGCTGAATTTGATCATTAATATTTGATTTGCCGAAACACACCGCTAAAAACGGTGTGTTTTTTATGTTAATCCTCTTCCAAAAACTCTGACAACTGTTCCCACTCTTCATATAGAGAATCAAGTATTTGCTGCATTTTGTCGATATTTTCGGTAACTTTGAGTGTTTTTTCATAATCGCAGGATATATTGGGATCGTTCAGACTGCTATTCAGTTGGGTGATCATATCCTCTTGTTCAGAAATTTCCAATTCCAGTTTGGCAATCCGGGCACGAGCCTTTCTTCTTTGGGCATCTCGTTCTTTTTTGTTTTTATATTCTGCTTGTTTGGTTGGTTTTTCTTCTTTTGTTTTTGGCAGTTCTTTAAATGGTTGGAATTTTTTGAGAAAATCCTCATAATTTCCTTCAAACACCTGAATACCTTTTGGCGTAAGATAAAAAATTTTGTCTGCAATACTGTTTATCAGATAACGATCATGAGAAACGATCAACAGTGTTCCTTCATAGTCAAGCAATGCATTCTGCAAAGCTTCACACGAATTAATATCGAGATGATTGGTCGGCTCATCCAGCAGAAGAAAATTATCTCCTGCCAGCATCAATTCTGTCAATAAAACTTTGGCACGTTCACCGCCGCTGAGTGCCGATAATTTTTTGAATACATCGTCATTTTTAAAAAGAAATCGAGCCAATGTGCTTCTGATTTCTGTATTGGTCATAGACGGAAAAGTATCCGAAAGTTCTTCAAAAACGGTTTTGCTGCTGTCCATACCTGTTTGTATCTGGTCATAATAGCCGATCTTTACTTCCGTACCAAAACGTATTCTGCCATTTTGAGCGGTATATTTTCCAAGCAGCGTTTTTATCAAAGAGGTTTTTCCACAGCCATTGGGACCTAGAATAAAGATACGTTCTCCACGGTGTATTTCCATTGAAACATTTTCAAACAGGGGAATACCGTCAAATTCAAGGGCGAGCTGTTCTACAGATAAAACATCGTCACCGCTGCGGTTTTTGATGCCGAGGCTGAACTTCATTGCTTCCGGAGCATTTTCCGGTTTTTGCAGACTTTCAGTAAGCTTATCGACTATTTTTTGTTTGCTTTCAGCTGTTTTAATATTTTTTTCACGGTTCCATCTACGCTGTTGTTCAATGATACCTTCAAGACGATTGATTTCTCTTATTGTATTGTCATAAACCCGCTGCACAGCAAGCTCACGTTCGGCTTTTTGTGGCAGATAGGCAGAATAATTCCCTTTGTAGGAGGTCATTTTTTTGTTTTCCAATTCAAATGTTCTGTTGGTAGTTTTATCGAGAAAGTATCTGTCGTGAGAAATGACAAGATAAGCACATTTTGAATTGATGAGATATTCCTCCAACCATTCAACGGCCTGTGTATCGAGATGGTTAGTTGGTTCGTCCAGCAACAGGAAATTTGCCCCACATAAAAGGAGTTTGGTTAACTGTAGTTTTGCACGCTGTCCGCCGCTGAGGGACTTTATGGGTAGCTGCATTTTTTCATCGTCAAACCCAAGTCCAAGAAGTGCCGATCTGGCCCTTGCACGGCACGTAAGACCACCCAACCTTGCAAATTCATCATTAAGAAATGCTTGCCGTTCAACAAGTTGATCAAGATTATCGCAATTACTATTAATTGCCGTGTGAAGAGTTTCCAGTTCTTTTTCCATTTCTGTCAAATCGGCAAAAATGGTCATTACCTCATCATAGGCAGAACGCTCCAAATTTCGACATACGTGTTGTTCCATATATCCTATAGAGGTATTTTTATGGATAACAATATTTCCTGTGGAGGGAGTGTATTCGCCTGTCAGAAGCTTAAAAAGGGTGGTTTTACCGCAGCCGTTGACACCAATCAAACCAATACGATCCCCCTCCTGGACTTCAAAACTCATATTGTCAAAGAGAACTCTTTCTCCAAATTCCATTGAAAGCTGATTTACAGTTACAGTTGCCATTTTATTCACCATCGCATAAAAATTTCATATCCTTCATATCATACCATTTCCGTTGCTTGTTTTCAAGCAGTAGTGACATTAATAACATTTTCAGAGTGCCATATTGCAAAATTTTTGAATAGAGTTTGATGGATTCCAGTGTTTTTGCGAAGAAAAAATCGATTTTTGCAGGATGGAAAACGATAAAAATTCATTAAAAGTATTTTCTGATATTTCACCCTTATTTGTATATTTAACCAAAAAAAACATATTCAATGTTAAAAAATAGTCAATTTGTCTATTTGACTAAAAAATTACACAAAAATTCCAACAAAATTAACGTATACTTTATTCAAAAATAGTTGTATAATATAGCCAAGTTAAATAGTTGATAAAACGATAACTTTTAATTCACACCGAAAGGGGCATTTCATAATGGATGTAATTTCAAAACGAGTCGAGAAAACAATATATCGTGACGGTGATAACGCAGTAAAGGTTTTTTCAAAGAAATTTCCAAAGTCCGATATTCTGAATGAAGCACTTAATCAGTCCAGAGTAGAAGAAACAGGACTTCCGATTCCTGCACTCAAGGCTGTTTCTGTTATTGATGGAGAATGGGCAATCACAATGGAGTATGTAGATGGTAAGACTCTTGCTCAGATTATGGAAGAAGATCCCGATAATATAGAAAAATATATGAGTGATTTTGTAGACCTTCAGCTCAAGGTACAGGAAAAAAAAGCACCGCTCCTTAATAAACTGAAAGATAAGATGAACCGAAAAATTTCCAGTTTAAACGGCAAATTAGACGCAACAATTCGCTATGAACTGCACACACGCCTTGACGGTATGCCAAAGCACAACAAGCTTTGTCACGGGGATTTTAACCCAAGTAATATCATTATCGACAAAGAGGGAAAACCGCATATCATCGACTGGTCCCATGCAACGCAGGGAAATGCTTCAGCAGATGCAGCAAGGACATACTTGCTTTTTGCGTTAAAAGACAAAAAAATTGCTGATATGTATATGGGAATGTTCTGCGAAAAGAGTGATACTGCAAAACAGTATGTTCAGCAATGGCTTCCGATTGTAGCGGCATCTCAGCTGGTCAAGAGTATTCCTGAAGAAGAAGAATTCTTGAAGAAATGGGTAGATGTTGTTGACTGGCAATAATCAAGACTATGTCAAACCCTCCAAAATATTAAGCAATATCGAAAAAGCAGTCCGTCGGCAGTAAATGTTGGCGGACTGCTTTTTCGATATTTTTAATCAATTTAATAAGCGAGGACTTCGTGATCTTCCTCAGTGACAAGTACCATAATTTCCCATTGAGCAGAAGGTTTTTTGTCAGCGGTATAAATTGTCCATTCATCGTTTTTATCAACAAAGACTTTGTCGGTCCCCATATTTACCATTGGTTCTATTGTAAATATCATACCGGGAACGAGCAGCATTCCTTCGCCGGCTTTGGAAACATAGCTTACCCAAGGGTCTTCGTGAAATTTTAAACCAACACCATGACCTCCGATTTCACGGACCACAGAATAACCATTTTTCACAGCGTGTTCGTGAACTGCTTGTCCCATATCTCCTAAAAATGTCCAAGGTTTTACCATTTCCAATCCTTTTTTGACACATTCTTTTGTGACATCGACCAACCGTTTTTTTTCTTCGCCGATGTTTCCTATGCAAAACATTCTTGACGAATCGGAAAAATAACCATTGTAGATGGTAGAAACATCAACATTGATAATATCACCGTCTTTCAGTATCACATCATTCGAGGGGATGCCGTGGCAAACGACCTCGTTGATGGAGGTGCAAACACTTTTGGGAAATTCATTGTAATTCAATGGAGCAGGGATACCGCCCAATTCGGTTGTTTTTTCATAAACCAGTTTGTCAATTTCTTCTGTTGTCATACCTATGCGAATATTTTCGGCAACGTAGTCAAGTACAGCAATGTTAATTTTGGCACTTTCACGTATACCTTCGATTTGTTCGGGCGTTTTAATAATACTGTGGTCAGGGACTTCATGTCCCATAACAGCATAATGATTAATTTTTTCATCAAACTGTTGGTGGCATTTTTTGTATTTTTTCCCACTGCCGCACCAACAAGGGTCGTTTCGTCCGAGTTTACTGCTCATATCCTATCCTTCTTTTCTTATAAAGTTATCATACAGTAATTATACACCTCTAACTGCAAAATGTAAATATAAATTTATGTCAAAATACTGATAGGTGAGTATAATGTTAATGTAACACATCATAGATGTATTTCAAAATCAAAAACTTTGTTTGAAAATGTTATAAGGGAGTTGAATAAAATGTTATGTAATTATGACAACACTTGTCACATTGACAGAGGGAAAAGAGGCTGCGGCAAATGTATGACAGGAATAATGGTACTTGTGGGTATTATAGCAGGAATTGTTTTTGCAGCAATTACTGTTTTGTTGTTTAGTGTAGGTTTGCTTACCGCAGTTTATTTTGGTATGTTGACTGCGCTGATAACAGGAATAATTATACTGACTGTTGTGCTGGTATCCGCACTTTTTTCAGAAAGCAGATCAAGATTGACACTATGTATCAGAAAAAATATAGGAGGATTGTTTTTTGGTATTTTAGGAACGATATTGGCAGGATTTTTGGCAATTTCCGTAAATCCTATTACTGTAACCATATTTAATTTAATTATTGTAGGTTTAGTATCATTTTTCTTTGCTTTTATGCTGGTGAGTTTGCTGTTCATTGTAATGTGTGTGTTGGAAGATTAAATTATGCTGTCGGGCTGATTGATAGCTCGACAGCATAATTTTTTTGTCATTCAAAAATTGATAAAAAGTTATCGACAAACTGCCGTTAATGGTTTATAATAAAGTGGAGTTTAATTATCAAGAGACCTCATAAAAAGATTATTGAGTTTTTTGGAAGATGGAGTTTTTCCTGAATGGTAAACTGACTAACGCAGCAGTTCTTTCATAAACAAAAATGAGGTAATGGACGATAGAAAGAGTGGTTTTATGAGAATAAGACATAAACCGTGGGCAAAACCCGAGTTGGAAGCAAGTGACTTTTTTATTAAAAATCCCAATGAAATAAAAGGAAAATGGCACGAACAGTTCCCAAGCAAGCAGCCATTCCATATAGAACTTGGCTGTGGGAAAGGGGGCTTTATTTCGCAGGCTGCCTATATGCATCCAGAAGTTAATTATCTTGCTGTTGATATTAAGTTTGAAATGCTTGGTTTGGCAAGAAGAAAAGTTTCTGCAGTTTTTGACGAGCATCATGCCAAGCCGGAAAATGTTCTTTTAACAGCACATAATATTGAACGAATTGATCTCATTCTTGACGAAAAAGATACAGCAGACAGAATATATATTAATTTTTGTAATCCGTGGCCTCGTACCAAGCATAAAAAACGCAGACTGACTCATCCTCGTCAGTTGATGAAATACCGCGTATTTCTTGCGGATGACGGAGAGATACACTTTAAAACAGATGATGATGAATTGTTTGAAGAAAGCTTGGAATATTTCAAAGAGTGCGGTTTTGAGGTGACATATATTACTTATCATCTTCATCAATCAGGATACGAGCATAATATTATGACAGAACACGAAAAAATGTTTTCAGATGAAGGAATTAAAATTAAATTTTTGATAGCAAAAAAGTCGGAACTGCCGACAAAGTAAAGGTGAGTTGATTTGATGAAGCAACATAAATTCAAAATTTTTGTCGTACTATCGGCAGCTTTGATGTTGTTGAGCGGGTGTGCAGATGCAGGATTTGGAGATGATGCACTGCTCAGACCCCCTCGAGCCACGGGCGACGAAGCTAAGATACAGGATATTATCAGTGAGCAGGCAGGAAACGGCTATACCTTGAAATATCCGCAGAACGGAGATAATCGCTCGGCAGTGATTATGCGAAAAAACGATGACCGAAAATATGCAGTGGCACTTTATTCCACTGAAAGTGATGCAAAACTTAATGTGTCCATCATCTCCTATGAAGATGAAAAGTGGAAATGTATTGGTACTTTTTCCAATACGGGAACAGGTGTTGACAGAGTTATTTTTGATGATATAGACAGTAATGGTGTAGATGAAATTATTATCGGATGGAGCACCTATGATGTTCATAAAAAGAACCTTACGGCATATTCTATTGAAAATGAAACAGTCCGAGAGATGGACATTGACGAAACTTACAGTGAAATCATTGTATCTGACATTACGGATGATTCGGTAGATGAGATTATATTGTTATCACTCAGCACCTCAAAAATACCGTCACAAGCAAAGGTTTATCAGTATTCCGAGCAGGAAAAACGTCCTATCAGTATAATGTCAGCATTAAATCTCGATCCTGATGTAACGGAATTTGCCAATGTTATTTTTGGAAAAATTGATAAGTACAAAAAAGGACTTGTGATTGACAGCAAAAAAAGCGGCGACATACTTACTACACAGATCATTTACTATAACCCAAAGCAAAATATGCTGGTCAATCCTTTGGTGGAGATCACCGAAGACGGAAAAACATCCAATGTTACGGCAAGGAAGGATGCCATCAGTTCCAGAGATATTGACGATGACGGTATCATAGAAGTCCCTGTTGTAACACAGATGGCAGCATCCACCGATCAAGATGCCTCGACGGTTTGCAGCCTGACCTCCTGGAAACAGCTTTCTATCAGTGATGACAGCCTTCAAACAAAAATGAGCGAGATCATCAACTACAATGATGGGTATTCGTTTATGATCCCTGATAAGTGGAAAAATGGTGCAGTAACAGCAGTTTCAGATGCAGAAAACCGTCAGCTTACTTTTTATATATGGAACAGCAGTACGGCATCTTTGGGAGATAAACTTCTCATCTTATATCGTTATACAAAATTTGAATGGAGTGATCTTGACAAAAGAGCATTGATACAGCTGGAAAACGTCCAAGATAAATCCTCCAATGCTGTTTTTGCAGCACAAATTTTCAATACCAAATCTCAGGATTCATTGAACATCACCGAACAAGAAGTTAAGAAATGTACAAGATCCCTTGGATAAATCATACAGAAGATTTCTTGAGGTAATAACTGAAAAAATTGAGTTTCTCAGATGAATAAAGGAGGAAACAGACTTGAAAAACATATTGGTAGCAGAAGACGAAACAGCGATAAGAGAATTTATCGTTATCAACTTGGAGCGTGGCGGTTATAATGTTACCGAAGCCGAGAATGGAGCGATTGCTGTTAGGAAATATGAAGAAGCCAACGGTGATTTTGATATTGCTATCCTTGACATTATGATGCCGGAAATGGACGGACTTAGCGTGTGCAAGGAACTGAGAAAACGTAACGGCAACTTGGGCATTATTATGCTTTCGGCACGTACACAAGAAATGGATAAGGTTTCGGGATTGATGTTGGGAGCCGATGATTATATCACAAAACCGTTCAGTCCTACGGAACTGGTGGCAAGAGTGGATGCACTGTACAGAAGAATTGCTATTGCAGAGCTTCGCAGCGAAAACAACTTTAAGGAAGAAATGAAGTCAGGAGATTTTGTTCTCAATCTGAAAAATCATTCTTTACTGAAAAAAGGCAAGCTGATTGAATTGACACAGGTGGAATTTCAGATTATGGAATATTTTTTCTCCAACCCCGGTGTATCTCTTGACAGGAGTGCCATACTGAAATATGTATGGGGTGAAGCATATGTTGGTGAAGAAAAAATTGTTGACGTTAACATACGCCGCCTGCGTATGAAAATAGAAGATACTCCTTCAGCACCTAAATTTATTGTAACGGTATGGGGACTCGGTTATAAATGGGAAGGAAACGCTTCTAAATGACGGTATAATAATGCGATAAAATAAAATGCAGGGTTTGGAGGCTGAACATTGAGAGGTATTACCAAACGTTGGGCGTTTAACACCTTTGGCGTGATTTTGATTATTCTTTTTGTACTAATTATTGCTTTTGCTATTGTGGTACAGGGTTTTTATTACAATGGAATATTTCAGGTGCTTTATGGACGTTCTACTGAGATCGTCAACATTTTCAGTGATACGGACGATTTTAAAGAAACAGCACGTGACTATATAGAAAACTTCCCCGATAAAGAACTGATAGAGTTAATGGCGATTGACAGCAATGGTCGTGTGTTTATAACGACGACGGGATTTACACCCGATGAAAAACAAAATATGCCCGATTATGACTCGGCCAAGGAGTCAGAAGATCATTATGCGGATTGGCACGGCAATCTCAGCACCGGTGAAAATGTAATGGCATTGACAAATGTTATTGTAGACAGTAACGGTAATAATGTAGGTGCTATTCGTTATGTTGTTTCCCTTGAAGAAGCAGATAGAAAAATTTTTATTGCCATATCGGCAGTATGTCTGATAGGGATTGTGATATTGTTTTTTATTTTTTTATCGAGTACTTATTTCTTGCGTTCAATCGTACGGCCTATCAGTGAGATAAGCTCAACTGCCAAGAAAATTGCTCAAGGCGATTTTAATGTACGTATCAATAAATTTTATGATGATGAAATTGGTGACTTGTGCGATACCATTAATTATATGGCAGGTGAATTAGGAACAGCAGATAAGATGAAAAATGATTTTATCTCATCTGTTTCGCACGAGCTTCGCACACCTCTGACTGCTATCAAAGGATGGGCGGAAACCGTACAGCTTGACGGATGTCGTGATCAAAAAACGGTGCAAAAAGGCATAGGTATTATTATCAAAGAGGCGGAACGCTTAAATGGCATTGTAGAAGAAGTTCTTGATTTTTCCAGAATACAGCAGGACAGAATGGTTCTGATTATGGATAATATTGATATTCTTGCAGAGCTTGACGAATCAATATATATGCAGCGTGAAAGAGCTAATTCCGAAAATAAACACATTGTTTATGATGAACCGGAAATTCTTCCTCCTGTACTTGGTGACCGAAACAGACTCCGTCAGGTGTTTATCAATATTATTGATAATGCTCTGAAATATTCAGATGCAGGCGGGGTGATCAATATCAGTGTAGAGCAATCAGGCAATTCTATTGTTATTACGATTGCCGATAACGGCTGTGGCATATCTGCTGTAGACCTGCCAAAAGTAAAGCAAAAATTTTACAAAGCAAATCAAACTGTGCGAGGTTCAGGTATAGGATTGGCAGTTGCTGACGAAATTGTTCGCCTGCATAAGGGAACACTGGAAATTGACAGTGCCGAAGGAATAGGCACTACTGTTACTATAACGATACCGATTGCCGTACCGGAATCGTCAGAGCCGAAGTTGACAGAAGGACTGTCTGACAAAACCTGATCAAGTCAGATAATGAGGAAAGGGAGAGTGCAATGAAAAGAGAAAAAGCGAAATTGATCACCTCTATTGGTGGACAGGCTTTGATGGAAGGCATTATGATGCGTGGTCCGAAAAAGACCACGGTGGCAGTCAGAAAGTCTGACGGAATTATTGAACTGGAAGAGATCAAACCTTTGGACTGGGCTCGAAAATATAAAATATTGCGAATTCCGATTGTCAGAGGAATTGTTAATTTGATAGATTCTCTGGTGACAGGTAACAAAGCATTAATGCTTTCCGCAGATAAAGCACTGGAAGGGGAAGAAGTGCCGGAGGAAGAAATGTCAAAGTTCGACCTATGGCTGGATAAGCATTTTGGAGATAAAGTCGTTAATGTAATTATGGTGGTATCAATGATTTTTGCCATTGTGTTTTGTATTGGTGTCTTTTTCTATGTGCCTACCCTGTTGTTTCATCTTCTTTCATCTGTTTTTCCATTTTTAACAGAAGGAATGATTTGGCGTTCGGCATTTGAAGGAATTATCAGAATTATTCTGTTTCTTATTTATATGAGTTTGTGTACACTGAATAAAGACGTCAAGCGTGTTTTTCAATATCATGGTGCAGAACACAAAACGATTTTTTGTTACGAATACGGATTGGAATTAAATGTAGAGAATGTCAGAAAACAATCACGCTTTCATCCACGCTGTGGTACCAGTTTTATTGTTTTGATGTTAATAGTAGGTATTTTGATAGGACTTTTTATTCCTTTTACGGATGTACTTTTACGTTCTACTGTCAAATTTCTTCTTTTGCCGGTAACCGTGGGCATCGGATATGAGTTGATCAAGATTTGCGGTAAGCACGACAATATTATCACTCGTATTATTGCTGCACCAGGGGTATGGATGCAGCACATTACTACAAAAGAACCGCAGGATGATATGATTGAGGTGGCAATCGAAGCGATGAAAGACGTTATTCCCGAGAATGGTGAGGATATTATCAGATGACATATCGTGAGCTTTCCGAATTTTCACGTCAAACAATGCAACGATCGAATGTAGATAGTTTTGTATATGATACATGGTGCCTGCTGGAGCATTTTTTTGGTATCAAAAGAATAGACTTCCCTGTTAAAGCAGAGGACAGTCCTGATGTACAGACAGAATCCGTTTTTATAGAAGCTGTCAAAAAACGTTCCAATGGCTATCCCCTGCAATATATTCTTGGTAAATGGACATTTATGGATTGTCAGTTTTATGTAGGCGACGGCGTCTTGATTCCCCGTGATGACACGGAAGTATGTGTCAGAAGTTGTACAGAGTGGATTGACGGTATAAAAAAATCGTTTCCTATCATTATAGATTTGTGTTCCGGCAGCGGTGCTATTGCTATATCGCTTGCTAAAAAATATCCTTTTTCCCGTATATATGCAGCAGAACTTTCGGATAAAGCATACAGCTATCTGGTAAAAAACATAGAATTGAACCAAGTGAGAAATGTTTTTCCGCTTCATCAGGATATTAGTCAATGTTACGAAAATTTCGATGATCATTTTTTTGATGTCATTATATCCAATCCCCCTTATATCCGTACTGAGGAAATTACCTCTTTACAGAAAGAAGTACAGTATGAACCATTAATGGCACTCGACGGTGGAACAGATGGATTGATATTCTATCATTTAATTGTACAAAAATGGATTTCAAAGCTGAAAAGCGGCGGAGTGATTTCATTGGAAATCGGTGAAGACCAGGGAAATGATGTATCTAAATTACTAAAACAGAACCAAATAGAAAATATTACCATCATAAAGGATATACAGGGGTTTGACAGGACGGTTTTTGGTACTAAAAAATAGAACGAATATTCGATTTTTTGATTTGGCTTATTGCAATTTGATGAAAAAAAAGTTATAATCATAATATCAGAATGATAGAAACCGAAAGGATTGAATGAAAATATGGCAGTAGATAAGCAGAAAGCACTGGAAACAGCTCTTAGTCAGATAGAAAAGCAATTTGGTAAAGGTGCTGTAATGCGTTTGGGACAAAATGCGGCAATGAATGTAGATGCTATACCGACAGGTTCTCTGTCACTGGATATGGCATTAGGAATAGGAGGACTTCCAAAGGGAAGAATTACTGAAATTTACGGTCCGGAGTCTTCCGGTAAAACAACACTTGCCCTTCATTGTATAGCAGAGGGGCAAAAAAACGGGGGCATCGCCGCATTTATTGATGTCGAACACGCATTGGATCCTGTCTATGCCAAAGCGCTCGGCGTAAATATTGATGATTTGCTTGTATCACAGCCGGATACGGGGGAAGATGCACTGGAAATTACAGAAGCACTGGTTCGTTCAGGAGCTATCGATGTTATTGTGGTCGATTCTGTTGCAGCCCTTGCTCCTAAAGCTGAAATAGAGGGTGAAATGGGTGCCGCACATGTAGGTCTTCAGGCACGTTTGATGTCGCAGGCACTGCGTAAACTGGCAGGTTCCATTTCCAAACTTAACTGTGTAGCAATTTTCATTAACCAGCTGCGTGAAAAAGTTGGCATTATGTTTGGTAATCCCGAAACAACACCGGGCGGTCGTGCACTCAAATTCTATTCTTCTGTCAGAATTGACATTAGAAAAACAGAAGTCATCAAAGTGGGCAGTGAGGTTATCGGTTCAAGAACTCGTGCTAAAGTAGTAAAAAATAAAATTGCCCCTCCGTTCCGTGAGGCTGAATTTGATATTATGTACGGACAAGGTATTTCTCGTGTTGGTGAACTGTTGGATATGGCAGTACAAATTGACGTTATCAAAAAAAGTGGTGCGTGGTTCTCCTACAAAGGAAACAGAATTGCTCAGGGCAGAGATAATGCCAAAATTTATTTAACAAATAACCCTGATATAGCCAAAGAAGTGGAAGATGAGGTGATGGCCAATAAGGACAAACTGACGTTTGTCAGGGCAACAAAGGGAAAAAAGGGAAAGACTGCTAAGGAAGCCGAAGAACTTGCTGAGAATACAAAGCCTGAAACAACATCGGTTACACAGCCTGAAACCAAAGAAGAAGCGGAGCCTGTTGGAGAGTCTCGTACAGCAGATACCGATATTGACATAATGGTAGAATAAGGATATGCTTATTACAGCAGCAGAGCCACGAAAAAAAAGTTTGACTGCACTATATATTGATGGTGAATATGCCGTTAGTGTAGATACAATGACCTTTATGGCTGCCGGTAAAAAAGTAGGTTCTGAAATCACGGACGAAGACCTTTATGATCTGATAGAAAAATCCAATATCAGCCGAGCTAAAGAAAAGGCACTTTGTTTGATTGAGTACCGAGCCAGAACGCACAAGGAGATTATGGATAAATTAGTGCCGCTTTACGGAGAAAAAGCGGCAGAGCTGGCGGTTGAGCGGCTGGAGCAACTCGGTTTGATCAATGACGAAGCCTTTGCGCAGGAATATGCGGATACATTGATCAATAAAAAGCATTTTTCATATCAGAGGGCAGTGTATGAATTAATTCGTAAAGGAATAAATAAAGATACAGCAGAGGAAATTCTTGATGAATTGGAACCTGATGCAGTGGAGCAAATCAGAACTTTGCTGGAAACAAAATACGCACGACGCCTTAATGATGAAAAAGCTCGTGCACGAACTGTTAATTCGCTCAAAACAATGGGATATAGATGGTCGGATATCAACGAGGCGATGAGTGAATATATTGACGATGATTATGGATAAACCGAAAGGAATGATAGGCAAATGCCGACAAGAGTAGGAATGATAAGCCTTGGGTGTGCCAAAAACAGAGTAGATGCAGAGATGATGCTTTATACACTGAGGCAGGCAGGCTATGAATTATCTGCCGATCCTGCAATGAGTGATGTTGTCGTGATCAATACATGCGGTTTCATTGAAGATGCAAAGCAGGAAAGTATCGATGAAATATTGGAACTTGCCAGCCTGAAAAAAGAAGGTAAGATCAAAGCAATTATTGTTACAGGTTGTCTTGCAGAGAGATACCGCAGTGAAGTAATGAAAGAACTTTATGAGGTGGATGCGGTTATTGGTATTGGTGCCAATGAAACCATTGCTGACGTGGTAAAAAAAGTACTGGAAAATCAGAGGGTGGAAAATTTTCCTGAGAAAACCAATTTGGCACTGTGCGGTGGCAGGGTTCGTACTACACCGTTTTATTACTCTTACCTCAAGATAGCGGAAGGCTGCGATAACAAATGTACTTATTGTGCAATTCCTATGATAAGAGGCAAGTTTCGTAGCCGTCCGATGGATGATATACTTAAAGAGGCAAAAGAGTTGTCAGAAAAAGGTGTCAAGGAATTGATATTGATTGCACAGGATACAAGCCGTTATGGAGAAGATCTAACAGGAGAACCCCAGCTTGCCGCATTATTGACGGAATTGTGTAAAATTGACGCTGTCTGTCATATCAGAATACTGTACTGCTACCCCGAAAGGCTGACAGATGAATTGATTGATGTAATAGCTAAAGAAGATAAAATTATTAAGTATATAGATATTCCTCTTCAGCACTGCAGCGAGAGAATACTTAAGTTAATGAATCGTCACGGTAATAGAGAAATACTTTCGGCATTAGTAAGAAAGCTGCGTGAGCGAGTACCGAAAATTGTTATTCGCACCACATTTATGACAGGTTTTCCTTCGGAAACACAGGAAGATTTTAACGAACTTGCCGAATTTGTGCGAGATATGCAGTTTGACAGAATGGGTTGTTTCGCTTACTCTGCGGAAGAAGATACACCGGCTGCGCGGTTAAAAGATCAGATTGACGAGGAGACAAAAAAGCATCGTCAGGAGATTTTGATGGAACAGCAGCAAAGAATTATGGCAGAAAATGCTGTTATGAAAATAGGCAAAACGATCAACGTATTATGCGAAGGATTTGACAGATTGGCAGAGTGTTTTTATGGCCGATCTTATGCGGATGCTCCCGAAGTGGACGGCAAGGTCTTTTTTGTACCCAAAGACAAAAAACCGAGGATTGGTGAAATTGTTAAGGTAGCTGTCACCGATACGATTGACTGTGATCTTATGGGCTTTTATCAAAATTAAAAGAGGAAGGGACAGTCAATATGAACACACCAAACAAGCTGACGGTGCTGCGTTTGATCTTGGTGCCGTTTTATGTGTTTTTTTTGTTGGTACCATCTATACCGCACCATTATATGATAGCGATACTGCTTTTTGCGGCAGCGTCATATACCGATCATTTGGACGGAAAACTGGCAAGAAAATATAATATGATAACGGATTTCGGAAAATTTGCCGATCCTCTTGCCGACAAGATTATGATATTGTCGGCATTAGCGTGTTTTTTACAGATGGGGCTGACCAACGCCATCGTACTAATTATCGTCATATCACGGGAATTTATTGTAACATCTATTCGTTTGGTAGCTTCCAGTCAGGGAAAAGTGGTTGCTGCTAATCAATGGGGTAAAGCGAAAACCATCAGTCAGATAGCAGCGGTGATTGTAGTAATGCTTTTACAATACATATTAGAACTGCATCAGCTGAAGTATATAATACTGGATGATGCTGATATGTGTCAATTTTGGTTTAATATAACCGGAGATATTTTTCTGTGGATTTCGGTGATATTAACTCTTGTTTCAGGAGTCATATACTTAGTTGATAATTTTACTTTTATCAGGTCTGCAAAATAAGAGTTGATTGACTTCAAAAAAATGATTTTTATGGTAGCAATTCTACTAAAAATAGTGTATAATAACAATATATTAAAAGCGAAGACAAAGAGAAGTAGCGGAATAGTTTGCATTCAGAGAGATGTCTATATGCTGTGAGGACATTATGAAACTTCCGTGAAATGCACTTTAACAGCTGGTATGGTGAAATTTAACTAGCCATACACGGAAAACCGCCGTTATCGGTAACGAGGACAGTTAATGACAACTGTCGAAATTCGGGTGGAACCGTGCTTTAATAAAGAAGTGCCCCGTTATGTACTTGCCGGTACATAACGGGGCGGTTTTAATTTTATACAGAAAGGGTTGATTATAATGAAAATTTATAACACAATGACTCGTCAAAAAGAGGAGTTAAAAACTATAACAGACGGTGAGGTCAAAATATATGCCTGTGGACCTACCGTGTATAATTATATTCATATCGGCAATGCACGACCAATATGCGTATTTGATACACTTCGCAGATATATGGAATATAAAGGATGGAAAGTAACATTTGTACAGAACTTTACGGATATTGACGACAAAATCATTAAGAAAGCCAATGAAGAAAATTCTGATTATATGACAGTATCTGAGAAATATATAGCGGAGTATAAAAAAGACGCCCGAGGTCTCAATGTCCGTGAAGCAACCGTCCATCCTCGTGCAACAAAAAATATCGAACAAATCATTAATATGGTCAAGATACTGGAAGAAAAAGGCTATGCTTATTCTACCCAATACGGTGATGTTTATTTTCGTACCAATCGCTTTCAGGAATACGGCAAGCTCTCACACCAGCCACTGGAGGATCTGGAAGCAGGTGCAAGAATTAGTATCGGAGAAACCAAGGAGGATCCGATGGACTTTGCTTTGTGGAAGGGTGCTAAGCCCGGCGAACCTTCATGGGATTCTCCATGGGGTCAGGGAAGACCTGGGTGGCACATTGAATGTTCAACAATGGCAAAACGTTACCTTGGTGATACGATAGATATTCACTGTGGCGGACAAGATTTGATTTTTCCGCACCACGAAAACGAAATTGCACAGAGTGAATGCTGCAACGGCGTTCCTTTTGCTCACTATTGGATGCATAATGGCTATATCAATGTAGATAATCGTAAGATGTCCAAATCTTTGGGAAATTTCTTTACCGTGCGAGATGTAGCGGAAAAATATGGCTACGAACCGATTCGTTACTTAATGCTTTCATCTCACTATCGCAGTCCGATCAATTATTCAACAGAGATTATCGAGCAATGTCAATCCGCCCTTGACAGACTTTATAACTGCCGTGAAGACTTAAGTTTTCTGGCAAAAAATTCAGCATCGGGTGAGAAAGAAGGAGAAAATCAGCTCAAAGAACTTTTACTTACGCATAAGCAGGATTTTATTGATGCAATGGAAGATGACTTTAATACTGCCGATGCCATTACAGCTATATTTGAACTGGCAAGAGATATTAACTCAAAGGTCAATCCACAAACACAACCCTCCAAAGAACTTTGTGATTTTGCTCTTGATCTTTATAATGAATTGGCAGGAGTACTCGGACTGTTGTATACGGAGAAGAAAAACACGGTTGATGACGATGTTCAAGCTCTAATTGAACGCCGTAATACCGCAAGAAAGAACAAAGACTGGACAACAGCAGACCAGATCCGAGATGAATTAAAATCCAAAGGCATTACTATTAAGGATACCCCGCAGGGCACCATTATCGTAACGGAGTAAAACAATGTTGAATGAAGTACAAATCAAACAATTAATTAGTTCAGCTTGCCAAGTGCGTCAAAATTCCTATTCGCCGTATTCACACTTTTGTGTGGGTGCGGCACTTCTCACAGCGAAAGGCAAGATTTATGTCGGAACGAATATTGAGAACATATCCTATCCGGTGGGAATATGTGCCGAACGAAGTGCTTTTGCGGTAGCATTGTCTAACGGAGAACGCAATTTTGTGGCATTAGCATTGGTAGGTGGCAGCCAAAGTGAAAAGGACATCATAAAAACTTTTTGTACTCCGTGTGGAATGTGCCGCCAATTTATGGCGGAATTTTGTGGAACAGATTTTCCGATCATTACAGCTAGATCAGAAAATGATTGGAAAATACTGACAATGAAAGAATTGCTGCCTCATAGTTTTAGCACATATTTGAGTATAAAATAGTCATTCGCTTTTCTGATAAAGCAAAATACTTCTAATAAGAGAGTATGGGAGTATTTTGCAGATTTTCGGCATTATTTTAGCAGAAAGTGTTTGTAATGAAAACAAAAACTTAAAATGAAAAAGGACGTAGGAACAATGAATTTGCCACAGGATTTTTTAGATGAAATGAAGTTGATTTTAAAAGATGATTTTCAACAATATATAGGTGCTGTTGATAAGGAGCCTTTTCGAGGGATCAGCGTCAATCGTATTAAAATAACACCTGAAAAATTAATACCGCTATTGCCCTTTGCTGTTCAAAAAAGCCCTTTTTATGATGATGGATATTATATTCCCATTAATGAGCAGGGAATAGGCAAACATCCTCTGCATCATGCAGGATCGTTTTATGTTCAAGAACCATCGGCATCCTCTGCCGTATCATTGTTGGATGTACAACCGGGGGAAAAGGTATTGGATTTATGTGCTGCTCCTGGTGGAAAATCAATTCAGATCGCCTCCAAACTGAGCGGTACAGGTCTAATATGGTCAAACGAAGTAGTCAGAAATCGTGCTCAAATATTATTATCTAATTTTGAAAGAATGGGAGTTGCAAATGGTGTAGTATCTTCTTGTTATCCGGAAGTGCTTTGTGAAAAACTGGGAAGCTACTTTGACAAAGTGTTGGTGGATGCTCCGTGTTCGGGTGAGGGAATGTTTCGCAAAAATCCAGCTGCATCCCTTGAATGGAGTCGAGAGCACGTACAAGCTTGTGCCAATCGTCAGTTATCAATTCTTGACAGTGCTGCTCAATGTGTAAGGCCGGGAGGAGTATTGGTATATTCTACCTGTACCTTTTCGTATGAAGAAAATGAAGGTGTTATCAAGACATTTCTTGCTGCTCATCCTGATTTTGAGGAGTCCGGAACGAGACAGCATTTTGGACGGCAAACGGAACTTTCGTGCGCTGTTCGCATTACTCCCCTTGAAGGCGGTGAAGGACATTTTGCTGCACGGCTCCGCCGAAAGGGTAATGATACTAATATATCAATACCGGTTATCCGAAACCATCATTTACCCAAAGCTTCCTTATACCAAGCAGCGGAAAAAATGCTTTTTGAACTATATGACGATCTTCCCGAAGGAATATTGTCAGTGAACAAGAATAAAGTATACCTTTTACCCCATTTAATGCCTGATATTAACGGACTGGGTGTGGTTCGTGCTGGTGTTTTGGTAGGGGAGTATAAAAAAAATCGTATAGAGCCTGCTCATGCGTTGTTTATGTCATCACGTCCGTCATCGTTGCGACAAGTACTTTCGCTTGAACAAAATGATAAAAGAGTCGATGAATTTTTAAGCGGAATGGAGATAGAATGTGACGCGGCAAGTGGATATACAGCTGTTTTATATTGTGGTGTGGTAATCGGCTTTGGCAAATGTTCCAACGGGCGTCTAAAAAACAAATATCCCAAGGGGATTCGACAAACCGCTGGGAGTTCTTATTTGCGGACAGAGTGACGTTGTTTGATCTGTGTTGGGGAATAATGTAAGTTGATTTCTTTTCAATGCTTTTTGCGTATAAATCGCCAAACATTGCATAAAATGAGACGAGGTGATTGCAATGTTTGGTTTTTTGTGGGATTTGATTGGAAAAATATCTTTCCTGTTTATTCTACACGTCACCAACGCAGGTTCATTTCCCAAACCGCTTTCTGAGGAAGACGAGAAAATGTATTTATCCAAAGCGGCATCAGGGGATACCAATGCAAGAAATAAGCTGGTAGAACATAACCTGAGATTGGTGGCACATATTGTCAAAAAGTATTATGGAACAGGAGCTGATCCGGATGACTTGGTATCAATCGGAACCATTGGATTGATTAAAGCAATTAATACATTTAACACGGATAAAAATATCCGCTTATCCAGTTATGCTTCACGGTGCATCGAAAATGAAATTCTGATGTATTTTCGCGGGACCAAAAAGAATGCCCTTGACATATCAATGAATGAGGAAATAGACTCTGACTCTGACGGTAATGCTTTGACTTTGATGGACATTATGTCCGTTGATGATAATATCGTAGATGACCTTGATATGAAATTGAAAGCGGAAAAACTGCCGTGCTATATCAATGAGTCACTGGAAGCCCGTGAGCGATTGATCATCAAACTTCGTTACGGGCTTGACGGCAAAGAACCTTTAACACAGCGCGAGGTAGCGTCATTACTGAATATTTCAAGATCTTATGTATCAAGAATAGAGAAAAAGGCATTATTATTATTAAAAAAGCGCTATGAAAAGGGTAGTTAAACAAAAATTCCGACTTCGATTAAAGAAGTCGGAATTTTTGTTTACAACATAATAAACAGCATAATATAATTGATTGATAGTTCAGTGTTACTTCATTTAGTGAAAAAATTCTATAGCAAAATTATTGTTTGAATGGTGAGATGATTGTCAGATTTCGTTTTCAATTTCAACTTCTTTTTCGTAGTTCTTGCTGCTGACAAGGTCTTGAGAGTAATCAGAAAGACGTATCAGACCTTCATTGTTTAATTTAGAAATATTTTCAGTAATTTTCTTTTTTAAAAGTTCATCACTATATTCCATTTTAATGTTTTCGCCATTGATCTGAATATAAGGACTCAAACCGAGTAAATAATCAGTAGAAACGTTAAAGTATCTTGCCAGTTTCATCAATGTTTCGCCGTTAGGGATACCGCCGTTTTTCCATTTACTGATAATGCCGGACGAAAGTCCTACCTCCTTTCCTACAGGATTTGGTTTTTTTCCGTTTCTGATACAGAGATTATAAAATCTTTCCCAGAACATAAAATTACCTCCTACGGTTTTTCCATTGATTTAAAAAAATCAAAAATTACCACAAAGTTTAAAAAAAGTACTTGATTTAATCAATTAAGTGAGATATACTATTATGTAGAGTAATTGGTGAGTGGTATACAAATATTGCTGTAGAAATATTTCTATACAATATTACCACACATTCAAAATAAAAACAAGGAGAAATTTCAATGAGTATTGGTGAAAATTTAAAAAAATTAAGAAAAAATGCAGGATTAACTCAAGAACAGTTGGCTTCTTCTGTTGGAATTAAGCAATGTACTCTCTCACAAATAGAAAGAAACACAAAACCAATTTCACTTTCACTCAGCGTAGAAATGACAAAGGTTCTGAATTGTAGTCTTTATGATTTAATAGACAAGGATTAATTGATGAAAAAGCAATCGAAATATCATTATAGAACACCTTTTGTACTGGATTTTAGTATTGTATTATGATACTATAATAGAAACACGGTACCGTTAGGTGTTTATATTTTTACCCAAAAGGAGAAAGTTATGAATGAATTCAATGCAGCACTGGTTTGTTGTTCTGATGCAAGATGCAGTAATGAAAGAGAACAGATTGATTTATTGTGCAATTCGCTGGAACAAATTGGTATTCATTCACATAAAGGAGAATATCTTTTTGCTGCATCAGAATATCGTGCATTTGATCCGATCAAAAAAGCCTCTGAATTGATGTGTTTTTATGATAATACTTCCATAGATATGATATTTGATATATCCGGAGGAAATTTATCCAATCAAATCTTGCCATATATTGACTACAAAAGAATTTCGATGAGCGACAAAATGTTTTGGGGTTACAGCGATCTTACTGCATTGATCAATGCAATCTATACCAAAACACAAAAACCGTCCGTGTTGTATCAAATCCGAAACATCATTGGTGCAGACAGTGCTGTTCAAACACAAAGAGTCAAAGAATATTTCAATGGAAACAATGCAGCACTATTTGATTGGAGTTATGAATGGATCAATGGCACATCAATGAGAGGAGTAGCCGTAGGAGGTAATATCCGCTGTTTTCTGAAATTAGCAGGGACCCCTTATTTTCCGGATATGAAAAATAAAATTCTTGTTTTGGAGTCGTACAGTGGTGACGCACTGCTAATGTCATCGTTTTTAGCACAGCTTGAACAACTGGGGGTCTTTCAACAAATCAACGGTATCTTGCTCGGTACATTTACACATCTTGACAGTATGTCCTCACAGCCGGATATGACACAACTGGTAATGCAAGCTACCAAAGGAACACTTCCTTTGGCAAAAACATACGAAATCGGACACCATTCTGATGCAAAAGCCATCGTAATTGGAGAAGAACTGATTTTGTACTAAGTATCATCGTTAAGCGTCTTGACATAGATATGATAATATGTTATCATATTATTACATTATTACTTTACCACGATGAAGTAAAACATTAGAAATTGAGGTTTGAGAAATGAAAAATTATTCCAAGATTACCCCCGTAGGAACTAAAGATCTTCTTTTTGAAGAATGTTTGGCCAACAGAACTGTGTCGTCTATATTGGGAAATGTATTTGCACATCGTGGTTTTCACGAGGTTCTGACTCCTGGTATTGAATTTTATGATCTGTTTTCGGAGTCTATCTCCGGTATACCGATGGAATATATGTTCAAAATGAGTGATTCAAAGGGAAGACTGATGGTCGTTCGCCCTGATTCCACTTTGCCGATTGCCAGAATGGTATCAACCAGACTGAAGAATGCCGAACATCCTATCCGATTGTATTATAACCAGCGTGTTTACAGATATAATCCTGGTTTGACAGGCAGAAGCAATGAGGTGATGCAGACAGGTATTGAATTGATTGGTGCTAAGGGAAAAAGAGCCGATTTGGAAGTCGTAACGACAGCAGTGGAAGCACTTTCAAAGTGTGTTCCCGACTTTCGCATTGAGTTGGGACACGCAGGATTTTTCAAAGCATTGGCACAGAAACTACCTGTTAATCGAGAGGAACGGGAAGAAATCAGAGGATTTATTGAGTCCAAAAATTATTCCGCTCTCAATTCTGCACTTGATTCACTGGAACAGACACAAGCAGTCAATGTTATTCGTAAGCTGCCTCGTTTATTCGGAGGAATAGAAGTACTGGATGAAGCATGTAATCTTTGTGATGATAGTGATGCATTGGCAACTTTGGAATATTTACGAGAGATTTATAATGATCTTTCTAAGCTTGGACTCGGTGAAAGACTGATCATTGATTTAGGATTGGTTCAGCGAAATGATTATTACAGCAATATTGTTTTTAGCGGATATGTTGAAGGGTCTGGCGAGCCGGTATTGATAGGCGGACGTTATGATAATCTTCTGGACAGTTTTGATGCTCCCGCGCCGGCTATTGGTTTTGGCATTAATGTAGATGCATTGGCGTCGGTGATGATGAATAGAGGTAACATACCACAGGGTAAAAGTGTGGAAGTGCTTGTACATAGTCAAAAAGGATACGAAATTGAAGCGATCAAGTATACCAATACACTTTCAGAAGCGAATATTTTTGGAGAAAACAGCGTGTTTGAAACAGAAGAAGAAGCTCTTGCATACGCCAAAGCTAAAGGAATAAAAAAGCTTTCGATTGTAGGCGAGAATATTAAAACGATAGATACAGGAGTTTAATATGATGAAACCATTAAGAATAGCACTGACCAAGGGCAGACTGGAAAAAGATACAATAAAACTTCTTGAAAATGCGGGTTATGATTGTACCGCTGTTCGTGAAAAGGGAAGAAAATTGATTTTACCGATTGGCAGCGGAGAAATAGAAGTGGTTTTGGCGAAAGCGGCTGATGTTATCACCTATGTAGAAAATGGCGTATGTGACCTCGGCGTTGTAGGCAAGGACACTATTATGGAAAATGGCAGAAGTTTTTACGAAATACTTGATCTCGGTTTCGGTAAATGCCGATTTGCATTGGCTGGAAAGGCGGGTACGGATTTTCTGTCAGGGTATAATGCCATTACTATTGCAACTAAATATCCGAATGTTACCCGTAACTTTTTTGAAGGAAAGGGAATGGATATTCGTGTCATTAAGATAGAAGGTTCCGTTGAACTGGCACCGCTGCTTGGACTTTCCGATGCGATTGTAGACATCGTGGAAACAGGTTCTACACTGAAGGAAAACGGATTGGTTATTATTGAGGATAACGTGGCGCCTATTTCGGCAAGATTGATTGCCAACACGGCGAGCCTGAAGCTCAGAAAAACTGAAATAGAAGAACTGGCAGATAAAATGGAAAAAGAAAGGGCGAAAATGCAATGATAAAAACAATAAAAGCAGACGGTAAAACAGAAGTAGCATTTCTGGCACAGGTTCGTGAAAGAAGTAACAACACGAATAAAGATGTCACTGCAGTCGTATCGGAAATCATCGAAAACGTCAGAACAAGAGGCGATGAGGCTGTAAAAGAATACACTATCAAATTTGATGGCAAGGCCCCTGAATATTTTGAAGTACCCAAGGATGAAATGATAGCTGCCACTGCCCAGTGTGATCCTGAATTTATTGTTACATTAAAAAAAGCAGCGGATAATATTCGTGATTTCCACGCTCGTCAAAAGCAGCAGAGTTGGCTGACAACTAAGGAAAATGGTGTTATTTTGGGACAGCGTGTACGTGGACTTGAAAGAGTAGGACTGTATGTTCCGGGAGGCACAGCCGCTTATCCATCATCCGTGTTGATGAATGCTATTCCTGCTAAAATTGCAGGTGTAAAAGAATTGATAATGGTAACACCTCCACTGAAAAATGGCAAACCAAATCCCGATATAATGGCAGCAGCAGCGATCGCAGGTGTTGATCAGGTTTTCCTGATGGGTGGTGCACAGGCAGTAGCAGCTTTGGCTTATGGAACCGAAAGTGTTCCCAAGGTGGATAAAATTGTTGGACCGGGTAATATTTTTGTTGCTACGGCAAAGAAACTGCTCTATGGCAATGTGGACATAGATATGATAGCAGGCCCCAGTGAAATTCTGGTTCTTGCTGATGAAAGTGCTGATCCGAAATTTCTTGCAGCAGATCTGATGTCACAAGCGGAGCATGATCGTCTTGCTTCAGCTATTCTGGTGACCACTTCACAGAAAATTGCCGAAGAAACTATCATGGAACTGGATCGTCAGATGCAGACACTTTCACGTAAGGAAATTATTGATGAGTCGCTCACCAATTACGGCGTTATTATTGTATGCGATACAATGGATAAAGCGATTGAAATGGCAAATGAACTTGCCCCTGAGCACCTTGAGGTTTGTTGTAACAATCCTATGGAATATGTTGGAAAGTTGGACAATGCAGGTTCGGTATTTTTGGGTAATTATTCTCCCGAGCCGCTCGGGGATTATTTTGCAGGACCAAACCACGTTCTTCCAACCAGCGGAACAGCCAAATTTTTCTCACCGTTGTCGGTGGACAGTTTTGTTAAGAAATCCAGCTTTATTTATTACACCGAGAATGCACTCAAAGCAGACAAAGAGGATATTGAACGCTTTGCTAAGACGGAGGGATTGACTGCACACGCTAATTCCATCACCGTTCGCTTTGAGGATAAACAATAATATTTTGCCAAAGGCAGCAACTGCACAATAAAGGCGGTGCTGCCTTCATCAATCGTCAATCAAAAATAAGGAGGAAACAATCAATGGCATACACATTATGCGAAAAGGTTCGTGATCTGAAGCCTTATGAGCCTATCAGCGGTACATATCGAATTAGATTAGACGCCAATGAGTCTTTTTATAATATGCCCGATGAAATCAAGTCCGAAATCAAATCAATCATTGATACAATGAATTTTAATCGGTATCCTGATCCAACAGCACAAAAACCGGTGAAGGCTTTTGCAGCATATTATGGACTGGATCCGAATTATGTAACAGCCACTAATGGTTCAGATGAAATGCTCTATCTTCTTGCTTCAGCAATGCTTCAGCGCAATAGTAAGGTAGTGGTAGTTGAACCGGATTTTTCGATGTATCGTTTTTATTCATTCCTTTCAGAAAATCAAATCATTACGGTTCAAAAAAACGATATGCTGAAAATCAACGTAGATCAATTAATCGAAACGTCTAATCAAAATGGTGCTGACATGATTATTTTTTCTAATCCCTGTAATCCTACAGGACAGGGCATTACGGCAGACGAAGCAAGAAAATTGGTCAAAAATGTTAATGCACTTGTTATCCTTGATGAAGCCTATATGGATTTTTGGAATGAATCTCTGTTGAAGGAAACAGCACAATATGACAATTTGATTGTACTTAAAACCGCTTCTAAGGCGATTGGTTCAGCTGCTATCAGATTGGGTTTTGCGGTTGCTAATTCGGCGCTGACACGAGCATTGCAAGCAGTAAAATCTCCTTATAATGTAAATACACTATCTCAAGAGATAGGTGCGTGTATTTATTCTCACAAAGAACTTTTGGATGCACGACGTGATGAAATTATTTGTAATACAAAAACACTTTATACTGAGTTGTTGAAATTGAAGGAACAATATCAGCTTTCGGCAGATATTTTTGAACCCTGTACCAATTTTGTACTAATGAGGTGTGATTTTGCTCAACTCCTTTTTGAGTATTTGCTTGAAAACGGTATAGCGATCCGGTATTTTGCTCCGGAATATGCAGTACGTATTACAAGCGGCAGTGCAAATGAGAATACCGAACTCCTGACTTACATTGAACGATACATTCTCGAAAAATATCTTTCGGAAAGTCATTAATTTTTGAGTACAATGCAGAAAAAAATTGAAATTTCGTTTTTTTTATTTATCAGTGTTTACAAATAGGTGAAAATCAGTTATACTATATTGGCAATCATTAGAAGAGGTGACCAATTTATGCGTAGTGCGGTGATAGACAGACAAACTAGAGAAACAAAGATACACGTTGAGCTTTGTCTTGACGGAGGGGAAATAAATATTAATACGGGTATTGGTTTTTTTGATCATATGCTTACCGCATTTGCAGTTCATAGCGGCTTTGGCGTTACAGTAAGGGCAGAAGGTGATCTGTATGTTGATTGTCACCACACCATTGAGGATACAGGTATTGTTCTGGGAAAAGCATTTTATGAGGCTCTTGGCGATAAAGGTGGTATTGCCCGTTTTGGTACATTTTATGTGCCAATGGATGAGGCACTTGGCTTTTGTTCGCTGGACATCAGCGGTAGATCTTTTCTTGTTTTTGACGCAGCATTTCCCGAAGAAAAAATAGGTGATTATGATAGCTGTATGACAGAGGAATTTATGCGTGCATTTGCTTATAATGCCGGAATTACATTACATTTGAAATCATATTACGGTAAAAATTCTCATCATATTACCGAAGCATTGTATAAAGCACTGGCACACGCTTTGAAAGCAGCAGTGAGACCTGTTGAAGGAACAAAACCATTATCTACCAAAGGTGTATTGTCATAAATAAATTTTCTTTTACTTTTAGAAAGGTTGATATATAGATGTTAGTTTTACCTGCTATAGATATTAAAGACGGTATGTGTGTACGTTTGTATAAAGGAGATTATTCTACTGCTCACAAGGTGGCTGAAAGTGCTGTAGAAACAGCCAAAAAATTCGAGCAATCAGGTGCTTTGTTTATGCATATGGTAGATCTTGATGGTGCCAAAGACGGAAAGCCTGTGAACTCGGATCTTATTCTCAGTGTTAGGAATAATTGTACTAAAATAAAAATTGAAGTCGGCGGCGGTATTCGTACGATGGATACAGTTGATTTTTATATTGAAAAGGGAATTGACAGAGTTATTCTTGGTTCAGCAGCTATCAAAGATCCGGATTTCGTTAAGGCTGCTGTTAAAAAATACTCTACGCAAATCGCGGTTAGTATAGATGCTCTCAATGGTATGGTATCTGCTGAAGGATGGACAGATACCTCAGAGGTAAACTATATTGATCTTGCCAAGAGAATGGAGGACATTGGCGTAAAATACATAGTCTTTACGGATATATCTAAGGACGGTATGCTGTCAGGTCCGAACCTTACAATGCTTGACGAGTTGAAATCATCTGTAAAATGCAATATTATTGCATCCGGCGGAGTTGCCAATTTAAAGGATATTATCAATCTTACAGATTTGGATATTTACGGAGCGATCAGCGGCAAAGCCATTTATACAGGTTCGCTTGACCTCGTGCAGGCAATCGAGGTTGCTCATGCTGCTAAGCATAATGGTAAAGGAGCAAACATATGAGTAAAAAATTTGACTTTATAGAGGATTATTTTCAGAAAGCTGACCTTTTGCCTGCTATCGTACAAGATAGAAAAACTGGTGAAGTATTGATGCTTGCCTATATGAACCGTGAATCCATGCGTAAAACATTTGAAACGGGTTATACATGGTTCTATAGCCGTTCCCGTCAAGAACTTTGGAATAAAGGTGCTACCAGCGGACATTTACAAAAAATCGTAGACATTAAGGGTGACTGCGATAAAGATACGTTGCTTGTTATCGTAGATCAGATAGGACCTGCTTGTCATACAGGCAGTCACTCGTGCTTTTTCAATAATATTTGGGAGGAATATCATAATGGCTGATCATCAGAATGAACTTTATGACCTTTACGAAACCATTTTGAGCAGAAAGGATACACATCAAGAGGGATCTTATACTTGTTATCTTTTTGAGAAGGGGTTAGACAAAATTCTTAAAAAAGTAGGAGAAGAATGTTCCGAAACGATTATCGCTGCCAAAAATGGTGACAATAATGAAACCGTGTTAGAAATTTCTGATCTCATTTATCATTTGTTTGTTATGATGGTAAATCAGGGAATCAGTGTAGATGATGTAATGAATGAGCTTGCAAAGCGCAGTGAAAAAACGGGAAATCTGAAAACTTTCCATCAAGTTGATAAAAATACTTGATTTTTGTCAACTTTTTATTTGACAAAAAAATAAAATGGTTGTATAATACTATTGGTTCGGATGAAAATTTTTATACTTTCAAACCGGAGTTGAGTAGTAACAAGGTTAATAAGGGGATCATCAAATCACAACATTTGTTGTTGTGTAGGGTGATTCCCAAAAAAATCGCATTTGGTGAAGAAAGCAATGTTCTAAAGTATTGGAGCGGCTGCCTGTTTGAAGAACAGGTAGTCGCTTTTGACATAAAAGAGATTAGTGCTTTACTTAGATTTTACAAGAAAAAGGTCACAAGATTTACAATCGTGCAGTAGCATGGATTGTAAAGGTGCGAAAGGAGGCTTCATATGATTTACTGTGTGGAGGATGACAGCAGCATACGGGAGCTTATGGTCTATACACTCCAAGCATCAGGTTTTGAAGCTTGCGGCTTTCAGGATGGTGCTGCCTTTTGGAATATGATGAAGGAAAAGAAGCCGGAACTGGTGCTTCTTGATATCATGCTGCCTGGAGAAGACGGTATCAGTATCTTAAAGAAGCTGAGGACATCTCCGGTTACGGAAGAAATACCGATCATTATGGCTACTGCAAAGGATAGCGAGTACGACACGGTGATTGGGCTGGACAGCGGAGCCGATGACTATCTGTCAAAGCCTTTTGGGATGATGGAGATGGTATCCCGGATTAAGGCGGTATTAAGACGCAGCACACCGAAGAAAAAACAGAAGCAGATACAGTGCGGAAGTATTGTGATTGATGAAGGCAAGCATACGGTCACCGTTAATGACAGGATTGTTTCGCTCACGCTGAAGGAATATGAATTGCTGAAGCTTCTGGCAGAGAATACCGGACAGGTCTTTACACGAGATATTCTTCTGTCTTCTGTATGGGGTGCCGACTTTGTGGGAGAGACCAGAACGGTAGATGTTCATATCGGAACGCTACGGACGAAGCTCGATGAATGCGGGGATATGATAAAGACCGTGCGCGGCGTTGGTTATAAGATGGAAGGACAGGAAAATGAACAAGAAGATATTTAATGCCATATGGATCGTCGCCATCGTAGTTTTTTTGGCTTCTCTTACTTTTATTATGGGCGTTTCCTATAGCTATTTTTCCGGGGTACAGCTAAAGCAGTTAAAGACAGAAACAGAGCTGGCATCCCAGGGTGTTTCCATGTCCGGACTGGATTATCTTAACAGCCTGGAAGCTAAGGATTATCGCATTACATGGATTGATGCGGACGGGACGGTTCTGTTTGACAACGCAGTTAATACGAATGAAATGGAAAATCATCTGGAGCGTGAAGAAATAAAAGAAGCCCTTGCTGATGGATATGGTGAGAGCGTGCGATATTCAAATACATTGTCTGACAAGCAGTTGTATTCGGCTATCAGGCTTTCAGATGGGTCTGTACTAAGGCTTTCGATTGTTCAGATGGCAGTTTGGACACTGCTTTTTGGATTTGCACAGCCAATCTGCTTTGTGATACTGATTGCTTTTGTTCTGTCGTTCGTGCTTGCATCAAGGCTTACAAAGCGAATACTGAAACCGATCAACAGTATTGATCCAGATGATCCGATGCGGCATATCAATGAAGAAGAATATAAGGAAATCGCGCCGCTTTTGAGACGTATCCAGTCTCAAAATGAACAATTAAAGCGTGATCAGAAGGAAATAGAGAAAGCCGCGCTGATCAGGCAGGAGTTTACGGCTAATGTGTCGCATGAGTTGAAAACACCACTTCATGCGATTTCCGGTTATGCAGAACTGTTTGAAAACGAGATGGTGAAGGAAGAAGATATAAAGCCATTTGCCGGGAAAATACGGGAGGAATCCACCAGAATGACGAAACTGGTAGAGGATATCATTGACCTTACCAAACTTGATAATGGCGGCGTGGAGATGAAATGGGAAGATTGCGACCTATACCGTATTGCAGAAAATGCAGTGGACAGCTTGGAAGTGGCTGCAACCGCCCTGGGAGTGAAGGTTACAGTAGGCGGATCGAATGCGCCGATCAGGGCAATCCCTCAACTGCTCTACAGTATCGTATATAATCTTTGTGATAATGCGATTAAGTATAATCACAATGGAGGAAATGTTGAGGTTGAAGTAAAACAAACATCATACAACACCGTACTCAGGGTGAACGATACGGGGATCGGGATTCCGAAGGAAAGCAGGGAGCGTATTTTTGAGCGGTTCTATCGTGTTGATAAAAGCCGGAGTAAAGAAGTAGGCGGTACTGGTCTCGGCCTTTCCATAGTCAAACATGCTGTGCTAATTCATGGAGGAAAGATTGAAGTGAACAGCGAAGTTGGCAAAGGTACTGAGTTTGTTGTTTCCTTACCAAACAAACCGAAGGAAATAGGATTTTAAATTATTACGGCAGGGGCTGCGGCTCCTGCTTTTTCATTTCTGACATTACATGAATTTTACAAGAGATTGATAATGGATTTGATGTTCGACTGCTACCATTCTTATGAACGATAAAAGAAGTATAAGAATGGAGAGTGTGTATGAACATTTTTAGTATTCTCAATCTGATAGGAGGCTTGAGCCTGTTCCTATTCGGAATGTCACTGATGGGACAGGCGCTGGAACGGCGTGCGGGCAACAGGCTGAAAATATTGCTGGGGAAATTGACAACGAACAGGATCACAGGGCTTACGACAGGACTTGGTGTAACAGCCGTGATACAGAG
This sequence comes from uncultured Ruminococcus sp., assembly GCA_902802985.1. Classification (GTDB taxonomy): domain Bacteria; phylum Bacillota; class Clostridia; order Oscillospirales; family Acutalibacteraceae; genus UBA1213. Next base: position 3,088 of record CADCOE010000049.1, on the reverse strand, counting down.
TTCTTCAGCCACCACTGTCATGGTCGTCGGATTTGTCAACTCTGGGCTTATGACATTGCGACAGGCAATCAATGTTATTATGGGAGCTAATGTCGGAACTACGGTGACGGCGTGGATTCTGAGCCTTTCGGGAATTAGCAGCGATAATGTTTTTGTGAAGCTCTTGAAGCCTTCATCTTTTACTCCGATCCTTGCTCTGATTGGAATCATACTGTATATGTTTACAAAAGAGTCTAAGAGACGAGATACCGGAATGATTCTCTTAGGTTTTGCTACACTGATGTTTGGAATGGAAACCATGTCAGGAGCCGTATCGGGGCTGAGGAATTTACCGGAGTTCCAGAATATGTTTGTAGCGTTTACAAATCCAGTGCTTGGAGTTTTGGCCGGAGCGGTTCTGACAGCTATCATTCAGTCCAGCTCTGCATCTGTCGGCATATTACAGGCACTTGCTTCAACCGGGGCTGTGTCATATGGAGCTGCCATACCAATTATTATGGGACAGAATATCGGGACTTGTATTACGGCTATTATTTCTGCCATAGGTGCTAACAAAAATGCAAAACGTGCGGCTTTGGTGCACTTGAGCTTTAATGTAATAGGAACAGTTGTCTGGCTGTCGGTATTCTGCATAGTAAAGGCTGTTGCAGTTCCGGCTATCCTTGGAGAATCAGCCAGCATGATGGGCATAGCTGTATGCCATTCTGTTTTTAATATCCTATGTACATTACTAATGCTTCCACTTGCTGGTGTTCTTGAAAAGATGGTAAAAAAGATGATCCCTGATAATGAAGTAATCGAACAGACAGAGGAATTGGATGCACGTTTGCTGGGGAGTCCTTCCCTTGCGCTTGAAAGATGCGGTCAGGTGTTAGATTCAATGGCAGGAATAGCCGTGGCAGCTTTGAAGGACAGTATTGGTTCTATCTGCAAGTACGATGAAGAGATTGCATTGCGTATCCGAGAAGCCGAAGAGGAAACGGATCATTTGGAGGATATTCTGGGAACATATCTCGTAAAGCTGACATCAACACAGTTAGGCGAAAATGAAAGCGCAAAAGCGACGGAATATATGAAGGTGATCGGTGATTATGAACGAATCGCAGATCATGCGGTAAATATACTGGGTTCCGCGGAGGAATTGGTACAAAAGGGTATTGTGTTTTCAGAACAGGCCAGGAAGGAATACAACCTGATATCAGAAGCTGTTGAGGAAATACTGGATTTGTCCTATACGGCATTTAAGGATACGGATCTTAAAGCAGCGCGTAAAACGGAGCCTTTGGAGCAGATTGTTGATGAGTTGAAGGAGACACTGCGTACCCGGCATATACTGCGTCTGCAAAAAGGAGACTGTTCTGTAGATGCCGGATTTGTATGGTCTGATTTACTAACAAATCTGGAGCGGGTTGCTGATCACTGTTCTAATATTTCGGGTTGTGTCCTTGATACGGTTGGGCATACTATGAACATACATCAAAACCAGAGATTACTCCGCACCAGTGGGGAGGATTATGGCCAAGAGTTACAGGAGCTAAGGGTAAAATATAGGTTATAGAGGAATCATTGAGGATAAGTTCTTTATTGCATTCGCATAGAATAAAGTCTCTAAAACACACCTTTTGATTATCCTTCGCACATTTTGATTTTGCCTATACATTTTGATTTTCCCTCGGAGGGGTTCAAATCGAGGGTTCACCGTGGTTCAAATCCTCGCGGGCAAAATCGCTGAAAAACTGAAAACAGGCATAAAAAAAGAGGGCTTCCGGCGGAGCGATACCGCTGAAAGCCCTTGTTTATTGGGGATTTTCCTTGTATCAAAGACAGCGTTTACATAGATAGAAAGAAATGCAAGAAGCATCTCTTTGATGAAGATATTTGGTTATAATGATCGTGAAGTCAGGAAAATCTACCTTGACAGCAACTTTGTTACCATTTTGATCGCTTCTTTGGTTGCAGTACCTGCTTCAAAATTCATTATGGATGGTATAATGCCTTGGTTTGTTCAGCACGTTGTGTCCGGTTTTGATTTAAGTTTTTCACTTATTCATTATATTCTGATTTATGCACTCATATTTGTTACTTATTTTGTAGTCAATCTTATCTTGAATAAGAAGCTAAAAAAGGTTACACCGGCAGACATCATCAAGGAAAGGAATGAATAATTTGATTTCAAAAGAATTAAAACAATGTATGCGTGAAGGCTACATTAAAGAAGGCTATTGGAAGAGCAAAACTTATGGAGAAATATTGGAAGAATTGGCACAAAAATTTTCCAATCGTGTTGCTCTTACGGATGGCAAACAATACGTTACATATGAAGAACTTAATCATTTTGCCTATATAGGCAGCCATTTTTTCTATCAGAAAGGACTTCGCTGCGGTGACAGAGTGATCGTACAGCTTCTGAATTCTATATTATTTTTTAAAGTGATATTTTCGTTGTTTAGATTAGGGGTTGTTCCGATATTTGCACTTCCTGCTCATCGTGAGAAGGAAATTAAATCTTTTATTAACGTGGCTTCTCCCAAAGCTTATATTATTTGCCGAAATCATCTTGGCTATAACTATACTGCTATGGCAGAAGAATGTGTAGAAGAAACAGATTGTGAATTGTATTTTTCGGATATATTAGAAAATAATTTTGAGCATTTTGATCATTGTTTTTTCAATGATTTGCCTGAAGTTGATCCTTATGATACGGCAGTTCTTTTAGTTTCCGGAGGAACAACAGGTGTTCCAAAATTAATACCAAGGACCCATGCAGATTATTTGTATAACTCAAAAATATTTGCCGAAAAATGCTTTTGGGGGAAAGATACCATATTTTTAGCAGCTATTCCTGTAGCACACAATTTTGCATTTGCTAATCCGGGAGTAATGGGGACTTTGTTGCAGGGAGGTAAAGCTGTTTTATCTGCCAATGGCAGCCCTGATGAAATATTTTTCCTGATTGAGAAAGAAAAGGTCAACATTACATCAATGGTTCCTTCTCTGATGATTTCTCAATGCTTCCGATGTTCCTTTTGAGATAACCTAACTGTTTGCTGATCGCTTTACGGGTCTGCTTTGCTTTAGGCTTACGGCT